>CP031585.1:4977500-5277500 GCA_003217735.2 Marinibacterium anthonyi
GACTTGATCGACTTGTAGCCATATTTCCACGGCACCACCAAACGGATCGGCGCGCCGTTCTGGTTCGGCATCGGCTTGCCATAGATGCCCGTCGCCATGATCGTCAGCGGATGCATCGCCTCGTCCAGGCGCAGACCTTCCACATAGGGCCATTCGATGACGGGCCGCGACACGCCCGGCATCTCGTCCGGGCGCAGCGCCGTTTCAAAGGCCACGTATTTCGCGCCGTCCTGCACGCCCGCGACGTTCAGCAGATCGGCCAGCTCGAACCCGTTCCAGGGCACCACCATCGACCAGGCCTCGACACAGCGGAACCGATAGATCCGCTCCTCGACACTCATCTGCTGCATGATCTGTTCGAACCCGTATTCGCCGGGGTGGTCGACCATGCCGTCGATGGTGATCGACCAGGGGCTGGTGGTCAGCCGGTCGGCGTATTTCGACGGATCGCTCTTGCCGGTGCCGAATTCATAGTAGTTGTTGAAGGTGGTGATCTCTTCCCAGCCGTTGGGTTCCATGTCGGTTTCGGCGCGGGCGGTGCCGGCGATCGACCCCAGCCCCAGGCCCGCCATCCCCGCCAGGATGCTGCGGCGGTTCAGCCAGACGGCTTCGGGCGTGACATCGGCGCGGGTCAGGTCATTGGTCCAGCGAAAGGCCATGCGGCATCCTCTTCCTTGGTGGCGCGGCCGGATCATCCGGCCGCCTTCCACAAAAGAATAGAGCCACCGCGCTCAACCTCCAAATGAAGAGCACTCACGTTTGGGCCAGCCCGTTGTAACGTATGGGCGTTACGCGGGGCCGGGCCGGTCGCCGTCTTCCTCGCCCATCCGTTTCAGCGCGGCTTCGAACATCGGCACGCCGCGCGCCTTGGCCAGGCCTTCCATGCCCAGGTGGACCGAAGGCGAGATCTCGTTCATCTGCACCGACGACCCGTCGTCCCTGACCACCCGCACATGGCGCCGTCGCATCAGGCGGGGTTCGGCCACGCCGACGGAATGGGCGATGGTTTCCACCTCGCCGATCACCGCCTTGGCGTAATTGGCCACGCGCTTGCGCTTGTCTTCGACCACCAGCCCCTTTTGCAGCGTCGGGTCATGGGTGGTGATGCCGGTGGGGCAGGTGTTCTTGTTGCATTTCAGCGCCTGGATGCAGCCCAGCGAGAACATGAAGCCCCGCGCCGAGGCGACGAAATCGGCGCCCAGGCAGATCGCCCAGGCAACATCGGCCGGGGCCACCAGCTTGCCGGCGGCGACGATGCGGATCCGGTCGTGCAGCCCGGCCAGGTCGCGCAGGTCGACCATGCGGATCAGCGCCTCTCTCAATGGCAGGCCCACCAGGTCGATCAGCGGCATCGGCGCGGCGCCGGTGCCGCCTTCGCCGCCATCCACCGTGATGAAGTCCGGCGCGCTTTCGGCGCCACGCTCGCGGATCTTCTTGAACAGGTCGAACCACGGATCGGCCGAGCCCATGCAGGTCTTGAACCCCACCGGCTTGCCGGTCACCTCGCGCACATGGGCGATCAGGTCCAGCAGCCCGTCGAAATCCGGCACTTCCTTATGTCGGTTGGGCGATATCGCGTCCTTGCCCATGGGCACGCCCCGGATCGCCGCGATCTCCTCGTCGATCTTGGCCGCCGGAAGGATCCCGCCCTTGCCGGGCTTGGCGCCCTGGCTCAGCTTGATCTCGAACATCTTCACCTGCGGCAGGGCGGCCACCTCGCGCAGCTTGTCGTCGTCAAGGTTGCCGTCATGATCGCGCACCCCGAACTTGGCCGTGCCGATCTGAAAGACGATGTCGCAGCCGCCTTCCAGGTGATAGGGCGACAGCCCGCCCTCGCCGGTGTTCATCCAGATCCCGGCCTCCTTCGCGCCGAAGGCCAGCGCCCGGATCGCGGGTTTCGAAATCGCGCCATAGGACATCCCCGAAATGTGGAAGATCGACGCCGGCGCATAGGGCACCTTGCAATAGGGGCCGATCAGCATCGGTTCGGTCTTGGCGTACTGGTCGTCCAGCGGCGGAAAGACGGAATTCATGAAGATCGGCGTCCCCGGGATGTTCAGGTTCCGGGTCGACCCGAAGGCCACCGTGTTCCCCACTGCCTTGGACGCATTGTAGACCCAGTTCCGCTGCGCCCGGTTGAACGGCATCTCCTCGCGGTCCATCGCAAAGAAATACTGGCGAAAAAATTCGCCCAGCTCGGTGAACAGGTCCCTGAACCGCCCGATCACCGGATAGTTCCGCCGGATCGCATCCTCGGTCTGGTGCCGGTCGATGAAATAGAACGCCACCACGCTCAGCGCGATGAACCCGAAGATCAGCACAAAGACCAGCACCATGATCTGCAGGGCTTGTAACCAGAATGCCATTATATTTCCTCCCGGCTCAATTGCTTGGCTGGCGCCATCATGGCCAGCACAGCCGCTGCCGCAAGGTCTACCTGCCAGCCGCCCCTAAAATCCCCGTGACACTCACGAACCGCTGACATCCTCTCACGAAATCTTTTCTGGAAAGTTGAAAACCCCGCAGCTTAGGCGCCCCGCCCCGCCGGTCAAGCCCGCCACCCGCCAATCTTTGACTGAACCACTTTCGCCCGGCCCCCGTACCCCCGACCAGATGCAAGCCAGCATCGACACCCAAAGGGAGACACCAATGTTCATCCGCGCAACCGCTCTTGCCCTGACCGCCGCCTTCGCCGCCCCGGCCTTTGCCGGCGGCCACATGGGCAAGGACATCGTCGACACCGCCGCCGCAAGCCCCGACTTCGAAACCCTCGTCGCCGCCGTCCAGGCCGCCGGCCTCGTCGACACGCTCAAGGGCGATGGCCCCTTCACCGTCTTCGCCCCCACCGACGCCGCCTTCGCCGCCCTGCCCGAAGGCACCGTCGAAACCCTGCTGAAACCCGAGAACAAGGATCAGCTGATCGACATCCTCACCTACCACGTCGTCCCGGGCAAGGTCATGTCCACCGATCTCTCCGACGGCATGACCGCCACCACCGTCGAAGGCGGCGACCTCACCGTCGATCTCGACAGCGGCGTCATGATCAACGACGCCCACGTCACCGCCGCCGATATCGAAACCTCCAACGGCGTCATCCACGTGGTCGACAAGGTCATCCTGCCCCCCATGTGACCCCGCCCGCGCCCCCGAAACGGGCCCGTCCAACCGGGCGGGCCCAAAAATCTGCACCACCGTACGCGCAACACCCCCCCGACATGCCCCATAATGCCGCCTCCACTCACTCAACCGGAGGCTCCCATGCCCCTCGACCTCACCCAGGTGCACCACATCCCCGTCGCCGAAATCGACGCCAATTCCCTGCCCCGCGACCGCCTGGTCCACGACCCGGACGCCCTCGCCGAACTGCGCGCCTCCATCGACGCCGACGGCCTGCGCCAGCCCATCGAACTCTTCGGCATCGAACCCGACGACCAGGGCCGCCAATACGGCCTGATCTCAGGTTACCGCCGCCTTTCGGTCTTCCGTGCCATGGGCCGCGACACCATCCCCGCCTTCCTGCGCAACATCCCCGATTATCCCGCCCTCCTCGCCTCCATGGTGGCCGAGAACGAGATCCGCTCCCAGATTTCCCCATGGGAGAAGGCGGTGTTCGTCCTCACCTGCCTGCGCGGCGACAGTTTCCCCAACGCCGACACCGCCATCGACACGCTCTTCCCCGCGCTCTCCCGCCAGAAACGCTCGCGCCTGCGCGGTCATGTGCTGGTGGCCGAGGAATTCGAACACCGCTTCGCCACCCCCGAACGCCTCTCCGTCTCCCGCCTCGACCGCCTTGCCGCGGCCTTGCGCTCCGGCTGGGACGACATGCTGCGCAACGCGCTGCCCCATCACAAGACCCATTCCCTGGAAAGCCAGTGGCAGGCCATCCTGCCCATCCTCACCGAATCCGCCGCCGCCCCCTCCATCGCCGGCCCCGCCCCCGACACCCCCGGCGCGCCCCGCCGCCTGCGCAATCTCCGCAAGGGCCTGACCGTCCGCCGAGAGCTCACCCGCTCCGGCTGGATCCTCCGCTTCACGGGGCCTCAGGCGAAATCGCCGGGGATCATCGATGACGTGATGGACGAGGTAGAGCGGATCTTCAGCCCGGATTGAGGGGGTTGGGGTGGGGCATCGCCCCACCTCTCCCGTGTAGGGCGGGATTTATCCCGCCGCACCGGACGGCCCCTTGCGCCCTAGCCGGATATTCTGCCCTTCGCAGCCCGAAGCAGCTTCGCCTAATCGGGATCAAGAACCTCCGGCAAAGACCGCTCAAGGTCCGCAACCAGATCGAAAATCCGCTGCCTCTCCGCGTCATCCAGCAGCTCTTCCGGATTGCCCCGTTCCATCAGCTTGCTGAGCGCCTCCAAAAGCACCAACGCGGCATCGCCATCCAACTCGATCAGAAACTTTCGGTCGCCCACGGCATCCTCCATCAGGGATCATCGATGACGTAATGTACGGGGTGGAGCTGATTTTTGGTACGGGTTGAGGGGTTGCGGTGGGACGAAAATAAAAAGGACTTTCATCCCACGCGCATTGAGTTTCGCAGCCTCTACACTCATTTTGCCCCTGGAAAAATATAGGACAGTATCCCAATAACTAGACTTGTAGCAGATTCTGTTAGCATACCCTGAAACGCCAGAGACGCCGCCATAGGCAAAGCGACAACCAATGCAATGTATCGAATAAATTGCGCACCAAAACCCTTCCTCAGAAGTTGCCGGTTCAAAATTCCCCCAATTACCCCAACAATAGACAACCCAAAGAACCCTAGAGATAGAAGATCACGAAAATCCAATACAGGATCCCTCGAACAAAATCAAAATCAACCCGAAATTGCATTCAAAGTTGCATCGATACTGGATGGCCCATCCGATATAAAGTCCAGCAAATCGCCTATCGATCCAACAGCACGCCTCTTTGCTCGGTTCAGCTTGGAAGTCATCCTCGGAGTTGACGCTATTGCCTGTTCAAACTGCGAAATTTGCACATGGATACTTAAGAAAGCTGCGCGCATTCCATTAAGTTGTCGAACGAGCTCCTCAACATCCTCACTCTCACCAATGCCATCTTGACTCGAAATAATAATCGCGTGCTGCATATTTCGAAGCATCGTCGAGAACTGCTTCTTCGCGTCAGGAGTTGCCGCATCAAGAACGTCAGAATACCTATGCAATTCAGTCGCAACTTTCTCCATTACTGACCGCACCCTGTTCTGATCATGCTTACCGCCAGGAACCTTATTTAACTCGGACAACTCGATTGTTCTGGCATTAATTCTGTTTCCTAGCGTCTCGGTTTCCGCACCCACATTGTCAAATATGGTCGTCAAGTTCTCGAGAGCTTCAGAAACATTGTCAGCAAGCTCGAACAGACCAATGTCTTCATCTAAGTCGTCTTCCCCAACGAGGGCAACGCGATCTAATGGGTCTGAAACAGCCTCGGAATCGGCAATTGTTCCGCTACTACCTGACGCATCCTCACGCGCCTCAAGTCTTTCCACCGCCTTTACGAGGGCGGCCACCAACAATGTCTTGAGGCGATCGTAAGTCTCAAAGCTTTCGTACACCCCAAGCGATGATATCTTTTTCTTAAAATCGGCAACTTTCACGAGTTGCTCTGGATCAATCACCCCTTCTGATTTTCGGGGATCTTTGAAATAGAAAAGAATTTCTAACCCTTGATCTCCGTCAATCTTTCTCTGATAGGCCCTAGAGAACTCCTCCTCCGTCCCAGACTCGTAGCTGTCTGTTTTTTGGCCAAATCGAGCACACAGGATTCCCACAAAAATATCATATCCATCACCAATTTGCTCATTAATAACCGTCTGAGGACTACTTCCAATTTGGGAAGATACATCATGTTCCCAGCGAACAGGATTTAGCCTAAACCCGTCCCTTGTTCCTCGGAGCCTGTTGATCTGGTCGATGGCTTCTTCCACCGTGTCACGCTCCATCGCCACGTCAGAAGGTGACGAAATAAATACGTCATACATCTTCACATGCTTAGCCATTTTTACCTGCCGCAATCAATCAGATGGCAAACCTAAGACAGCAAATTTACTTCGGCAAGGGCACAAAATGGATACTCAGACTATCCGGACAGTTCGATTTGTCTAAGTTCGAACGCCCAGAACGGCAATTCGGGAAGCCTCAAACCTTAACAAACCCTAAAACCGCCTCTGTAACCCATTGAAATCATTGACCCCGAAAATGTCCCACGCGTGGGACACCCCTTGATCGTGGGGCGGAGCCTTCACCCGCCCCCCATACGAAAAAGGGGCGGAGGTTTCCCCCCGCCCCGATCTTTCGGACCCATCCGGCCCCTTACTGAAGCACCACATCCTCAGGCGGCATCCGGCTGGACGACGACACCCTGTCCCCGATCAGCAGCCCATCGCCCGACGCCGACACCGGCAGCACCGATCCATCCTTCAGATCGCCCGACAGCAGCATCTCCGCCAGCGGATCCTGCAGAGCCCGCTGGATCACCCTTTTCAGCGGCCGCGCCCCGAACACCGGGTCGTACCCCTCGTCCGCCAGCCACTGCTTCGCGTCCTGGTCCAGCTCCAGCCGGATCTTCCGATCCGCCAGCCGCTTCATCAGCCGCGCCATCTGGATGTCCACGATGCCGTCCATATCGCCCCGCGACAGCCGGTCGAAGATGACGATCTCATCCAGACGGTTCAGGAACTCCGGCCGGAAATGTCCCCGCACCGCTTCCATCACCTGCCCCTTCGCCTGCTTCGCATCCGCCCCTTCCGGCAAGGTGCTCAACGCCTGGCTGCCCAGGTTCGACGTCAGGATGATCAGCGTCTGCTTGAAGTCCACCGTCCGCCCCTGCCCGTCGGTCAGGACACCATCGTCCAGCACCTGCAACAGCACGTTGAACACATCCGGGTGCGCCTTCTCGACCTCGTCAAACAGCACCACCTGGTACGGACGTCGCCGCACAGCCTCGGTCAGCACGCCACCCTCATCGTAGCCCACGTACCCCGGAGGTGCCCCGATCAGCCGCGCCACGGAATGTTTCTCCATGAACTCCGACATGTCGATCCGCACCATCGCGCTGTCGTCATCGAACAGGAACTCGGCAACCGCCTTGGTCAGTTCCGTCTTGCCGACACCCGTGGGCCCCAGGAACAGGAACGAGCCCAACGGCCGGTTCTCGTCGTTCAGCCCGGCGCGCGCCCGACGGACAGCATTCGCCACCGCGTGCACTGCCGTCTCCTGCCCGATCACCCGCTTGTGCAGGCCATCTTCCATCCGCAGCAGCTTCTCACGCTCGCCTTCCAGCATCTTCGACATCGGAATGCCGGTCCACCGTTCAACCACCGCCGCGATCTGTTCGGGACGGACAGCCTCTTCGACCGCCATCTCGCCGTCTTCGCGATCCTCGGCCTCGCCCAACTGCTTCTCAAGGTCCGGGATCACCCCGTAGGACAGCTCCCCGGCCTTGGCCAGGTTGCCTTCCCGCTTGGCGATCTCAAGATCCGCCCGCGCGCGGTCCAGCTTTTCCTTCAGCTCGCGCGCACCGGCCAGCTTGTCGCGCCCGGCCTGCCATGCGGCCGTCATCGCGTCGGATTTCTCCTGCAGCTCGGCCAGGTCCTTCTCGAGCACCTCAAGACGGTCCTTCGACGCCGTGTCGTCTTCCTTGCGCAGCGCCTCGGCCTCGATCTGCTTCTGGAGGATCTCGCGGTCCAGCGCGTCCAGCTCCTCGGGCTTCGAATCCACCTCCATCCGCAGACGCGACGCGGCCTCGTCCACGAGGTCGATCGCCTTGTCGGGCAGGAAGCGGTCGGTGATGTAGCGATGCGACATGGTCGCCGCCGCCACCAGCGCCGAGTCCGAAACCCGCACGCCATGGTGCAGCTCGTACTTCTCCTTGATGCCGCGCAGGATCGAAATCGTGTCCTCGACCGTGGGTTCCTGCACCATCACCGGCTGGAACCGGCGGGCCAGGGCGGCGTCCTTTTCGACATACTTGCGGTATTCATCAAGCGTGGTGGCGCCGACGCAGTGCAGTTCCCCCCGGGCAAGCGCAGGCTTGATCAGGTTGGCCGCGTCCATGGCGCCGTCGGTCTTGCCGGCGCCGACCAGCGTGTGCATCTCGTCGATGAACAGGATGATCTCGCCCGCGGCCTCGGTGACCTCGGTCAGGACGGATTTCAGCCGTTCCTCGAATTCGCCGCGATACTTCGCACCGGCGATCAACGACCCCATGTCCAGCGCCAGCAGACGCTTGTTGCGCAAGCTCTCCGGCACATCGCCATTGACGATGCGCAGGGCCAGGCCCTCGGCGATGGCGGTCTTACCCACGCCCGGCTCACCGATCAGCACCGGGTTGTTCTTGGTCCGGCGCGACAGCACCTGCATCGTGCGGCGGATCTCGTCGTCGCGGCCGATGATCGGGTCGATCTTGCCTTCGCGGGCGGCCTCGGTCAGGTCGCGCGAATACTTCTTCAGAGCTTCATACCCTTCTTCGGCCGACGCGCTGTCGGCGGTCCGGCCCTTGCGGATGTCGTTGATGGCGGCGTTCAGCGCCTGGGCGTTGACGGCCCCGGCTTGCAGCGCCTTCTGGGCTTCGGATTTCACCATGCACAGCGCCATCAGCACACGTTCGACGGGCACGAAACTGTCACCGGCGGCCTTCGCCAGCTTCTCGGCTTCGTCCATCACCTTGGCGGTGTTCTGGTCCAGATAGGTCTGCCCGGCATCGCCCGACACTTTCGGGATCTTGCCCAGGGCGGCCTCGACAGCCGACACCACGCGGTCAGGCGCGCCGCCGGCGCGGCGGATCAGGTTCGACGACAACCCCTGGTCATCATCCATCAGCGCCTTGAGAATATGTTCGGGGGCCAGTCGTTGATGCCCCTCGCGGATCGCGATCGTCTGTGCCGCCTGCACGAATCCCCGCGACCGTTCCGTGAACTTGTTCAAGTCCATTGATCGTCTCCTTTTCAAGCACCCGTTTTTTCCGGCGCCCTCAAGCGGCACGCCTCGGTTGGGCCTTGTCCTTCAGATGGGGTGCCACCGGCCCTCCGACAAGAGCATATGTGGTGAATTTGTCACGGTTTTTGAAGCGCCTTGCCCTGAGGCATAGCGTCCGCCCCGGCACCCCGGACAGGGCGGGCAAGAGCGGCCCAGACGCTTGACAAAAGCCCCCCTCCTGCCGCAAACGACCGAAACAGCCCGAAAAGGAGACCCCGATGTCCGACGATCGCCTCATCGTCGCCTTGGACGTGCCCAACGCCCTGGTCGGGCTGAACATGGCGCAGGACCTGGGCGACGCGGTGTCCTTCTACAAGATCGGGCTTGGCATGCTGACCACCGGCGGCCTGGCGCTGGCCAACGAGCTCAAGCAGGAACATGGCAAGCGCATCTTCCTGGACATGAAGCTTTTCGACATCTCGAACACGGTCGAAAACGCGGTGCGCGGCTTTACCCAGTTCGACATCGACTTCCTGACCGTGCATGGCGATCCCCACGTTGTCGCCGCCGCGAAACAGGGCGCCGCAGGATCGGGGCTGAAGATCCTGGCGGTCACGGTGCTGACCTCGCTCGACCGGCAGGACCTGGACAACGGCATGATCCAACCCGGCGACCTGGCCGAGATCACGGTCGAACGCGCTGCCCGCGCGCTTGAGGCCGGGGCCGACGGTGTAATATCGTCCCCGCAGGAGGCCGCGGCCATCCGCGCCCTGCCCGGCGCCGAGGGCCGGCTGATCGTCACGCCCGGCGTCCGTCCCGCGGGCGCGGCCCTGGGCGATCAGAAACGTGTCATGACCCCCGCCCAGGCCATCGCCAGCGGCGCGGATCACGTGGTGGTCGGCCGCCCGATCTGCCAGGCCCCGAACCCCGTCGAGGCAGCCGCGCAGATCCTGGCAGAGCTTCGCAGCCCGCAGGCGGTCCAGCCAAATCACTGACCTCGCCGCCCTGAATCAGCTGAAATCCGCTTAAAACCGGCATTGGCAGCCTGTTTTCTGACCGGAACCGCCCACAATCGGATGTCTGATTGCGGGGCCGGGCATTCACGGCTTTTACAGTTCACGGATTTCGGACATCGTGGGGACAAGACACTCCCCAAACGGACCTTACCTCTTCCTGTGGTTCGTTACCTCCCCCCGCCCAACGTGCGGGGGGCCTTTCGTAGAGATAGTCTTTTCCCGATTTTCACCAGGTCCCGACGGTCAGGACGCCAGCCGTTCGGCTGCCGCCGGGTGATCCAGGTAGGTGCGCAGCTGGTCGGCGAAATGCGGGATGTTCAGCGGGTGGTCCAGGTATTCGGCCGGGTCCATCAGCCGCCAGCCCTGGCCTTCGTCGCCAAAGCGGATGTCGTGCCGCGCCTCGGGCGCCAGATGCGCCACGAAGAACCAGACGGTGCCGCGCGGGCGTTCATAGCTGCGGGTCCAGACCAGGTCCGCTTCGGCCAGGCGCAGCCCGACTTCCTCGCGGGTTTCGCGCAGGGCGCAATCGGCGGGCGTTTCCGCCCCTTCGCGCCCGCCGCCGGGCAGGTCCCAGCGCCCGGGCCAGGGAATACCGGCAATATCGTCGCGCTGGATCACCAGAAGTTCGGGGCCCAGGAACAGCGCCACCTTCGCGCCTGAAAAGTCCATCTCGCCGTCCCCTCTTCCCCGTTGCACTTCCGGTGACACTCTTACAGATGTATGCGACAGTTTCTCCAGTCCAACCCCGGAGACCGAGGCTCATGCCCGCCTTCTGCCGTGCCTGCCTGACCCGGACCGCCGGCGAACGCCGCTGTCCGGCCTGCGGCAGCCCCCGGATCCTGTCCCATCCGGAGCTTTTCACGCTGTCCATCGCGCATATGGATTGCGACGCCTTCTACGCGTCCGTCGAAAAGCGCGACAACCCCGAATTGGCCGACAAGCCGGTGATCATCGGCGGCGGGCGGCGCGGCGTCGTGTCCACGGCCTGCTACATCGCCCGCATTCGCGGCGTGCGGTCGGCCATGCCGATGTTCCAGGCGCTGAAGCTGTGCCCCGAGGCAGTGGTGATCAAGCCGCGCATGTCGGTCTATGTCGAGGTGTCCAAGCAGATCCGCGCGATGATGGAAGAACTGACCCCCGCCATCCAGCCCCTCTCGCTGGACGAGGCCTTCCTGGACCTGACCGGCACCGAAAAGCTGCACGGCGCGCCGCCGGCCATCGTGCTGGCCCGGCTGGTGAACCGCATGCAGAAGGAGCTTGGCGTGACCGGTTCCATCGGACTGTCGCACAACAAGTTCCTGGCAAAGGTGGCATCGGACCTGGACAAGCCGCGCGGGTTTTCCGTGATCGGCGAGGCCGAGACGATGGATTTCCTTGAACCCAAACCCGTCAGCCTGATCTGGGGCGTCGGCCAGGCGTCGGGCGCGGCGCTGGAAAAGGCGGGGATCCGGACCTTTGCCGACCTGCGCCGGTGGGATCGCAACGACCTGGTCGCCCGCTTCGGGTCGATGGGCGAACGGCTGTATCACCTGGCGCGCGGCGAGGACCGGCGCAAGGTCACCGCGCATGAGCCGATCAAGTCGATCAGCAACGAGACCACGTTTTTCGAAGACACCGCCGACCGCGACATCCTGGACGGCCATATCTGGCGCCTGGCCGAAAAGGTATCGGCCCGGGCCAAGGCGCAGGGGTTGGCGGGGCGCGTCGTGACGCTGAAGCTCAAGCGCGCCGATCACCGGATCATCACCCGGCGGCTGGCCCTGCGCGACGCGACGCAATTGTGCGACACGCTGTACCGCACGGCGCGCGGGCTTCTGGACCAGGTGAAGGAAGACGGCCCCTACCGGCTGATCGGCTGCGGATTGTCGGACCTGTGCCCGGAGGCCGGCGCGGATCTGTCGGGCGACCTGCTTGATCCCCAGGCCGGGCGCCGCGCCGGGGCCGAACGGGCCGCCGACCGGATCCGGGCCAAATTCGGAACGGATGCAATCGTGAAGGGCCGCGCCCTGCGCTGACCTATTCGGCCGCCAGCGGGATCTGGTCGCGGTCGATGCCGATGGTGGCGATATCGGCGATCACCCGGCGCATCAGCATCCGGAACGCCCCATAGCGCGCATTCGGCCGGATGCGTTTTTCATCCATGTAAAGCGCGCGGTCGATCTCGATCTGCACGGCGTGCTGGTTGCGCGACGGCCGGCCATAGGCCTGGGTCACGTAGGCCCCGGCAAAGGGCGCATTGCGGGTCACCAGGAAACCGGCCTCGGCAAAGGCGGCTTCGATCCGGTCCACGATCTCGCTGTTGGCAGCGGCGCCGAACCGGTCGCCCAGCACGATTTCGGGCCGGCGGGTGCCCTTGCGGGCGATTCCGTCCATCGCCTCGTGCGGCATCGAATGGCAGTCGATCAGGATCGCCTGGCCGAACATCTGGTGCGCTTCGGCCAGAAGCCCCTGCAGCGCCAGGTGATAGGGCCGCCAATAGCGGTCGATTCGCATCCGGGCTTCTTCCATCGTGATCTTGCCGCGGTAAATCACCCGCCCATTTGCAACCACACGGGGAATCACCCCCAGCCCCGACGCCACGCGCGGATTGTGCGCCTGCTTGCGCGCCCCCAGAACCAGGGCCGGATCCAGTTCGTCCGCGGACCGGTTCAGGTCGACATAGGCCCGTGGCACGCGTGCGGTCAGCAGGGGCGCGCCGAACTCGGTCGCGGGCGCAAAGAGCTGATCTACAAAGGCATCTTCCGATGTCCTGATCGTGTGTTCGTCCAGTACCGAACGGGTCACGAATGACCGCGGATAGGTCCGGGCCGAATGGGGCGAAGCGAAAACCACGCAGGACAGCCGCCGTGGCGGCATGAACACGTCATAGGCAGGGTTGGACATCAGCAATCCTCGTTCGCAACATCATAGACCGGAAACTTCGTCCTCCAAAAGGCCCTTGCACCCGTTCGCGACTCCTTTTATACGCCCTCCACCGGCGCGGATATCCGCGCCCCGTTTGTTTGATGGGGCAGGAAATCGGGCCGGTATTCATGGGCGGTTAGCTCAGCGGTAGAGCACTTCGTTGACATCGAAGGGGTCACAAGTTCGATCCTTGTACCGCCCACCATGAATTCACCACCTTGGTCCGGTTCGCCGGATCGGGGCACTCGCAACCCTGGCGCCCTTAGCTGGCCGCGCCGAACGACCAGGAGAGAGGCCATGAAGGTCAAGAACTCGCTCCGCTCGCTCAAGAACCGGCACCGCGACTGCCGGATCGTGCGGCGCAAGGGGCGCGTCTACGTCATTAACAAGACGCAGCGCAAGTTCAAAGCCCGCCAGGGCTGAGTTCGGACGAACTCGCAAGGTTTTGAACCGCGCCCTTCGGGGCGCGGTTTTCTTTTGCGCAAACGGCATTCGACCGGGCCCGCCGCCCCGGATTGTTGCCAAATCCTCTTCCCCTCCGCTATCCTTGGCGCGCCAGTCACGGAAGGCAGGCCCCGGCCGAACCATCCTTCCGCCTCAAAGGGGATTTCCATGCCGGTTGCCTGCGTACTGATGGCCGACATCTCGGGCAGCACCAAGCTTTACGACACCACCGGCAACGCCAGCGCCCTGGAAAAGATCAGCCAGATGCTCGACCGCATGCGCACCATGGTCGAAACCGAAGGCGGGCATTGCGTGAAATCGCAGGGCGACGACGTTCTCAGCTATTTCGAGCATCCCGAACAGGCCTATGCCGCCGCCTGGGCGATGATCAACGAACCCTGGTCCGACGGGCTGTCGATACACGCCGGCATGTACATGGGCGCCTTCCTGAACCACGAGAACGACATCTACGGCGACGTAGTCAACACAGCCGCACGACTGGCGTCGCTCGCCAAATCCGGAGAGGTTCTGGTCGGCGACAGCAGTTTCGACATGCTGACCCCCGACACCCGCGCCCGCCTGCTGCCGATCGGCGAACTTCAGCTCAAGGGCAAGGCCGATCCGACGCGGGTCTATTCGGGCTCTGTCATGGACTTCAACCAGCAGACCGTGGTCACCATCCGTCGCCCGGACAACCCCGAACCGCGCGCCCAAGTGGCCCAGCTGTCGCATGGCGGACGGTCCTGGAACATCGCCGAGGGCGAAACGCTGAGCATCGGCCGGTCATCGGAAAACGACATCGTCATCGCCGAGGCCTGGGTGTCGCGCAAGCATGCGCAGATCGCGATCCGGCATCACCAACTGGAATATTCGGACCACTCGTCATCGGGCAGCGTGGTGCAGCTTTCGGACGGCAAGCAGATCACCGTGCACCGCCGCGCGACGCTGCTGTCCGGTAGCGGTATCATATTTGCCGGAACACGCGCCGATCCGAACAGCCCATGCGCAATTTCCTTTGTGACTCACAACCTTGCCGTGAGGTAGGCGCTTGCATTTTATCCGATGCCCGCACATTCTCGTGATATGGGTGACATTATAGAAATCGGAAAAACAGACCGTCTGACCGCCCGCCTGGCGCAGTGTTTTCGCGATCTGAGGCACAAGGCCGGCTGGTCCCTGGACGAGCTCACCGACCGCTGCGGCGTGTCGCGTGCGACGCTGTCACGGCTTGAACACGCCGAGGTCAGCCCAACAGCCCAGGCGCTGTCGCGGATCGCGGCCGCCTACGACATGCCGGCGTCGCGCCTGATCCTTCTGGCCGAAACCGAGACGGCCCGCGTCCTGCCCCGCACCGAACAGACCCTCGCGCACGAAGCCGAGACCGGTGCCGAATGGCGGTCCGTGTCGCCTTCCGACGGGGGCTTCGCGGCGTCACTGGCCGAAGGGTTCCTGCCGCAGGATGTCATCCGGCACCTGCCCGGCGCCGGCGGCAAGGAAGCGCACATCTTCCTGCTCGAAGGCCGCCTGGAAGTCAGCCTCGACAGCGGCGCGCACGCGTTGCGCAAGGGCGACAGCCTACGGTTTCACTGCGACGGGCCGGCGGTCCTGCGCGGGATGGGCAAGCGCGGCGGTCGGTTCCTGCTGGTCGGAACCTGACAGACCCTGTCCAAAGGTCTGGGGCGGCGCCTTTGCCCTTGGCGCGCGCCCGGCTTTGCGACACCTTGGCGATGCCGCAATGAAAGGCCCGCCCATGACAGACGCATCCCTCCGCCGCTTCGCCACCGGGCCCGCCCGATCATGATGGGCCTGCCGCTGACCATCGTCTCCGGCTACCTGGGCGCCGGCAAGACCACCCTGATCAACCGGCTGCTGGCCGAGGATCACGGGCTGAACCTGTTGATCCTGGTCAACGATTTCGGGGCGATCAATATCGACGACACGCTGATCTCGGCCAGTGGCGACGACACGATGGCGCTGACCAACGGCTGCGTCTGCTGTTCGATGGATGCCGATCTGTTCACGGCGCTGGAACAGGTCCTGGCCCGCGATCCCCGCCCCGATCACCTGATCATCGAAGCCTCGGGCATCGCCGATCCCGCCGCCATCGCCGCCGCGGCCCGCGCGGTGCCGGACCTCAGCTACGGCGGCGTCGTCACGCTGGTGGACGGCGAAAACATCGACGCCCTGCTGGCCGATCCCCTGGTCGCCCCCCAGGTGGAACAGCAAATCATGGCCGCCGACCTGGTGCTGGTCACCAAGGCCGACACCGTGCCCGACGCGCTCGCCGCCCGGCTGAAGACCATGGGCGCACGCCCGCCCGTCGTGCCGGGCGACGCCCCGCTGGCCGATCTGCTGTTCGACGTGGTCCCGCTGCCCCGCGGCCGCCAGCCGGCGGCGCATCCGGCCTACGCGGCCTGGCAGCACGACAGCGACATCGTCCTTGACCGCCGCGCCCTGGGCGACAAGCTGGAAAGCCGCCCCGAAGGGCTCTACCGCCTGAAGGGCTTCGTCCTGACAACCGATGGCGCCTACGAAATCCACGCCGTGGGCCGCGCCATGCAGGCCCGCCGCACCAAGGCCGACCGCACCACCCTCGTGGCCCTCGGCCCCGCCGACCGGGTCACCCCGGCCGAAATCGAAGCCTGGTGGCAGGGCTGACGCGCCGCCTGCTGTTTCTTTCTGGCCGAAAATACCTCGGCCCGACCTCTGCGACCCGCGAAACGCTGCTGCTTCTTTCTCTTTCCAAATACCCGGCCCGAACCGCAGGGCCGGGCGCGCCGTCTAGCCAGAGCGCCGCCGTCCGACCTGACGACAGATCAGGATCACCGGCAGCAGCCCCACCGCCAGGATCACCAGCGACGGCACCGCCGCGCCCTCCAGCCGTTCGTCGGACGCCAGCCGATGCGCCTGCACCGCCAGCGTGTCAAAATTGAACGGCCGCAGGATCAATGTCGCCGGCAGCTCCTTCATCACGTCGACGAAGACGATCAGCAGGGCGGTCAGCAGGCTGGGCGTCAGGATCGGCAGGTGCACCCGGCGCAGCGTGCCCCAGGGCGTCTGCCCCAGCGACCGCGCCGCGTGGTCCATGTTGGCATGCACGGTGCTTTGCCCCCCCTCGTAGGCGCCAAGCGCCGCCGCCAGGAACCGCACCATGAAGGCCGCCACCATCAGCCAGATCGACCCGGTGATCAGCAGCCCGGTCGACACATCGAACCGCGCCCGCATGAAGGCATCCAGCGCATTGTCGAAGGCGGCAAAGGGCACCAGCAGCCCCACCGCGATCACCCCGCCCGGCACCGCATAGCCCAGCCGCGCCACGTAGGCCGCGGCAAAGGCGCGCCGTCCGGGATGCAAGCGCTGAAAGAACCCCACGGCAATCGCCGCGCCCAACGTGACGACAGCCGTGATCGAGGCCAGGATCAGCGAATTCCGGATGAAGCCGATGTAACGACGGCTGAACAGGTCCTGCTCCGACCCGATCCCCATCGACACCAGGATCACCACCGGCAGGGCAAAGCCCAGCAACACCGGCAGGGCGCACAACACCGTGGCGCCGACCGCGCGCCAGCCGGTCAACCGTTCGGGCGGCAGGCTGACATGGCGCTTGCCCGCCCCGTGATAACGCGCCTCGCCCCGGGTCTGGCGTTCCAGCACGGCAAGGATCAGCGCGAAGGACAACAGGCACAGCGCCAGCTGCGCCGCGCCGGCCCGGTCGGCCAGCGAGAACCAGCTGGTGTAGATGCCCGTCGCAAAGGTCGGCACGCCGAAATGGGCGACGGTGCCATAATCGGCGATCGTCTCCATCACCGTCAGCAGGACACCCCCGGCAATCGCCGGACGCGCCATCGGCAAGGACACTGCCCAGAACGCGCCCAGGTGCGACCGCCCCAGCATCCGCGCCGCGACGAAGGCCGCGCCGGATTGCTGCAGGAAGGCCGCGCGCGCCAGCAGGTAGACGTAAGGGTACAGCACCAGGATCAGCATCAGCGCGGCGCCACCCTCGGACCGGATCTCGGGGAACCAGTAGTCGCGCGGGCCCCAGCCGGTCACCTGCCGCAGGGTCGTCTGCACGATGCCCGGGTGATCCAGCACGAAGGTATAGGCATAGGCCAGAACGTAGGCCGGGAAGGCCAGCGGCAGGACCAGCGCGACCTCAAGCCAGCGCTGCCCGGGAAACCGCAGCATCGTCACCATCCAGGCCGTGCCGACCCCGATCGCGAAAGTACCGACCCCGACCGACACCACCAGCTTCAGCGTGGTCAGCGCATAGCCCGGCAGCACGGTGGCCAGCAGGTGGCGGACGGTATCGGTGCCCCCGGTCACGGCGGCCAGCGCCACGGCGATCATCGGCAGCAGGCAGATCGCGGCCACGGCAAAAGCCAGGGCCCCCACGATGCGGCCCCCCTGACCCGCGCCTCCGGTGACCTCGCCCTTGCGCGCGACATTGGTGCTTGCTCCGGTCAAGGTGCTGCGGCCTCCGAACCTCAATTGCCCATCAGGCCGTTATTCCGGCGATTGGCCTTCTTTTCCAGACCCTTTTTCCGGCCTGGCCCCCGGATCGCCCGCCATGGCCAGCGCCAGAAGGTCGCTGCGCAGGGCATCCGGGCGATCCTCGGCCAGCAGGCTGTCGATCGCGTCATGGGTTGCGCGCCATATCGGCACCGCCTCGACCAGCAGGGCCTCGCCTGCTTCGGTCAACGCCAGGCGGCGGCTGCGGCGGTCGGTTTCGTCCGCCAGGCTGCGCATCAGGCCCCGGCGTTCCAGCGGCTTGATATTGGCGGTCAGCGTCGTGCGATCCATCGCCAGAAGCCGGGCAACATCGCCCAGCCGGGGCGGATCGGGACGGTTCAGCGACACCAGCAGGGAATATTGCCCACAGGTCAGGCCCAGCGGCCGAAACGCATCGTCAAAGCGCCGGGCCACGGCCCGCGCCGCGCGCTGAAGAAACAGGCACAGGCATCGGTCCCGCACCTCCAGGGTGATGGACAGGGGGAGGTCGTCTCGCATGGGGCAATTTATGTTGACATCAACGTAGCTGTCAACAACCCTTGACCCATCCGGTGCCGGGATTCGTCAGTAACGAGGAAGACTTTCACATGAAAACCCAAACCTGCCTCTGGTACGATGGCAATGGGCTTGAGGCGGTCGAATTCCATACGTCGCTTCTGCCCGACAGCCAGGACGACGCGGACCGGCCGTGGGACGCCCTGGCCGACGGCGGGAAGCCGATCCGCTGCGGCTGGATCACCGACCGCTTCGGGCTCGGCTCGCAGTTCGTGCCCAGGGACACGCGGCGGATCCTTTTCGGCGCGGATGGCGAAGGCGCCAAACGGGCCCATGACGCGCGGCAGGGCATGATCCGGATCGACACCGCCGCCCTGCAGGCGGCCCATGACGGGGCCTGATCCCATGCCCTACGTCGATGGCTTCCTGACCCCCGTGCCCGGCGACGGCTATCACGCCTACATGGAATTCGCCCGGATCTCGGCCCGGGTCTTTCGCGAATACGGCGCGCTCGACCAGGTGGAATGCTGGGGCGAGGACCTGCCCGAGGGCGAGCTGACGTCATTTCCCCGGGCCGTGAACGCGGCCGAGGGCGAAACGGTGGTGCTGTCCTTCGTGCTCTGGCCCGACAGGGCCACCCGCGATGCGGCGATGGAAGGCGTGATGAACGACCCCAGGATATCGCCCAGACATGTTGCCCTGCCTTTCGATGCGCGCCGAATGGTCTTTGGCGGCTTCGACATGGTGCTGGGGGATCTGATGACGCGCTGACGACAAGCTGATCAAATGGGCCATGGAGGCCCGGAAAACGGAGGAATGATGCCTTACGTGGATGGAATGGTCTGTTCGGTGCCGAACGCCAGGCGCGACGCCTATGTCGCCATGTCGCTGAAATGGTGCGCCGTGGCGAAGGAACACGGCGCGCTGGACGCCGTCGACTGCTGGGGGGACGAGGTGCCGGAGGGCAAGGTGACGTCCTTCCCGATGGCGGTGCAGTGCAAGGACGACGAGACTGTCTGTTTCTCGTGGATGGTCTGGCCCGACAAGCCGGCCCGCGACGCCGGTATGACCGCGATGATGCAGGACCCGCGCCTGCAGCCGGAAATGGCCGACCTGCCCTTCGACGGCAAGCGCATGATCTTCGGCGGCTTCGAAATGGTCGGCGGCGGCGACAGCTAGAGGATCGGCGGGGGCTGAGCCCCGTTCAGTCGTACTTGCGCAGATCCTCGATCACCAGCCCGTCGCGGGGCAGGCTGCCCGGCGGCAGGATCTCGACCAGGCCCGACAGTTTCAGCACCTCGCTGACCGATTTCGAATAGGCCGCGGCATCGCCGCCTTCGGATTCGATGCGCACCGTCATGGCGTCCATCTCGCCCTGGCGGGTGGCGACGACGCGCGCCTTGACGATCTCGGCATGCCGGGCGACCAGCGCGGCCACCTGTTCGGGGCGCACGAACATGCCCTTGATCTTGGTGGTCTGATCGGCCCGACCCATCCAGCCCCGGATGCGCATGTTGGTCCGCCCGCAGGGGCTGACCCCGTCCATCACCGCGCTCAGGTCGCCGGTGGCGAAACGGATCAGCGGATAGTCTGGGTTCAGCGTGGTCACCACCACCTCGCCCACCTCGCCCGGGGCCACGGGATCGCCGGTGCCGGGCGTCACGATCTCGACGATGACGCCCTCGTCGACGATCATCCCCTCCATCGCCGCGCTTTCATAGGCGATGTTGCCCAAATCGGCGGTGGCGTAATTCTGCACGCAGAAGACGCCGCGATCCTTGTAGTCCTGCCTCAGCGACGGAAACAGCGCCCCGCCCCCCACGACGGCCTTCGTGATCCTCAGTCCGACCCCCATGGCATCGGCCTTGTCCAGGATCACCTTCAGATAGTCGGGCGTGCCGGCATAGGCGGTCGATCCCACGTCGCGCGCGGCGGTCACCTGCAGTTCGGTCTGCCCCGTTCCGGCGGGCAGCACGGTGGCCCCCACCGCCCGCGCGCCGCTTTCGAATATCATGCCGGCGGGGGTCAGGTGATAGCCGAAACAATTCTGGATGATGTCGCCCTTGCCGATGCCGGCGGCATGCAGGAACCGCCCGATCCGCCACCAGTCATGGTCGATCCCACCCGGTTCATAGATCGGGCCGGGCGACTGGAAGACATGCGCGAACCCCGACGCCGGCTTCGTCGTGAAGCCCCCCAGAGGGGCATCCGCCGTCTGCGCCTGGCCCAGGTCGGATTTCCGCAGCACCGGCAGCTTCGCCAGCGCCACCCGGTCGGTCACCGCCCCCGGATCGACACCGGCCAGCGTAGAGGCATAGCCGGGCAGATCCTTCGCCCGGCCGATCTGGACGACCAGGTCGCGGGCCATGTCGGCGGCCCGCTGATCGGCGCTGCGCGTCTCGAGCGCGTCGAAATGGGTCATGGTCTGGCTCTCCTTCCAGAGGCGGCAGATCGGCAATCGTAGGACCGTGAGGCATGAGACGGACCGGCAACGGGCCGGCGAATGGGCCGGCGAATGGTGCGGGACCGGGCCATCAGCTCAGCCACCGTTTCCGCCGACGATAGGACCGCACGTCGCGAAACGACTTCCGGCCCTCTTCCGACATGCCCAGGTAGAATTCCTTCACATCCGGGTTCTCGCGCAGGCTGGCCGCCGGGCCATCCATCACCACGCGCCCCGATTCCAGGATGTAGCCGTAATGCGCATAGCGCAGCGCCACGTTGGTGTTCTGTTCGGCCAGCAGAAAGGTCACCCCTTCGTTCGCATTGACCGATTTCACGATCTCGAAGATCTGTTCGACCAGCTGCGGCGCCAGCCCCATGGACGGTTCGTCCAGCAGGATCATCTCGGGCCTGGACATCAGCGCCCGGCCGATCGCCACCATCTGCTGTTCCCCGCCGGACGTATAGCCCGCCTGGCTTTTCCGCCGCTCCTTGAGGCGCGGGAAATAGGTATAGACCAGGTCAAGGTCCTTCTGGATCTCGGCCTTCGACACACCGCGTGTATAGGACCCGGTCAGCAGGTTCTCCTCGACCGTCAGGTGTTCGAAGCAATGCCGCCCCTCCATCACCTGGATCACGCCCCGGCGCACCAGGTCGGACGGATCGCTTCCATGCACGTTCTCGCCCAGGTAGGTGATCCGGCCCTTGGTCACCTCGCCCCGTTCGGACCGCAGCAGGTTCGATATCGCCTTCAGCGTCGTCGTCTTGCCCGCCCCGTTGCCCCCCAGCAACGCGGTGATGCCCCCCTTGGGCACCTTCAGGCTGACCCCTTTCAGGACCAGGATCACGTGGTCATAGATCACCTCGATATTGCTGACCTCCAGCAGGGTCTCGGCCTGCGCTTCGGGCGTCGCGGTATCCAGCATGTCATGTCCTCTCAGGGCTCCGGGGGCGCCCCGGCCACCTGCGCGGCCGGAGCGGGTCACATCACTCGCAGCGCGGCGTGATGTTGTTCTCGGCGGCATAGGCCATGGAATCCTCCTCGATCAGCGGATCCACGATGTCGAAATCGGGCTCCATGTAATCGGTCAGGATGGTCCAGGTCTTGTCCTTGGCGTTCCACTGCTGAACCGCCGCCAGCCGGGGCGAGGAATGGGTCTCGCACGTCAGGTGGATCGCCGGCGCAAAACCCGCCAGCCCCAGCGCGTCGAACTCTGCCTCGGTCACTTCCAGCGTTTCCATCGCGTCGCGCATCTCGGCCGCGGTGATCTGGGCGTGGCCCGTCGTCTCCTGCGCATGGCGGATCGCCTCGGCGACCACGGCGGCGGTGTAGACGCCCTTGTTATAGCCGACCTCGCCCCACTTGGTGCCGTCACCGGCGCCCTTGCCGGCGTCGATTACCTTGGCCTTGATGTCCTGCAGCGCCGGGAAATCGGTGCCCGCGCCGTGGAACGTCAGCGACTTGTAGCCATCGGCGCCGTCGCCCACCGGCACCACGTCCGCCTCGGATCCGGACCACCAGACACCGATGAAGTGATCCATCGGGTAGCGGATGTTGGCGGCCTCCTGGATGGCGACCTGGTTCATCACGCCCCAGCCCCACATCATCACGTAATCCGGACGCTCGCGCCGGATCTGCAGCCACTGGGCCTTCTGCTCCTGTCCCGGATGATCCACCGGCAGCAGCACCAGGTCGAACCCGTGCTTCTCGGCCAGCTTCTCCAACGTGCGGATCGGTTCCTTGCCATAGGCCGAGTTGTGATAGACCAGCGCGATCTTCTTGCCCTCGAGGCTGCCGCCCTCCTGCTCCATCGCGTATTTCACCGCGACGGACGCGCCGTCCCAGTAGGTCACCGGCAGGTTGAACACCCATTCGAACACCTTGCCATTCACGGCCGACGTCCGCCCGTAGGCCACCGACCAGATCGGGATGCCGTCAGCCGACGCTTTCGGGATCAGCTGATAGGTGATCCCCGTGGACTGCGGGATATACAGCAGCGCGCCGTCGCCCTTGGTCTGCTCGTAGCATTCCACACCCTTCTCGGTGTTATAGGCCGTCTCGCATTCCAGCACGTTGATCTTCTCGCCGCCGACACCGCCGTCGCGTTCGTTGATCAGCGTCATGTAATCGGCGAACCCGTCGGCATAGGGAATGCCCGAAGGCGCATAGGGCCCGGTCCGGTAGTTCAGCGCAGGGATGGTCAGGTCGGCCAGCGCCGGGGCCGCGGCGGCCATGACGGCGCCGACGACCAGCGAAGCAAGGTTCAGTTTCATGTAGGATAGTCCTCCCGTGATATGATCGGTCTTGCCGGACGGGTTGGCCCCGCCTCTGGTTCGGCCCGGCCCGCTAGTGCGGGAAGGGCCACAATCTCAGTTTCTCGCGCGTCACGTTCCACAGCTGGGCGATCCCGTGCGGTTCCAGCACCAGGAACACGATGATCAGCGACCCCACGATGATCAGCTGCAGATGCGCCACGATGTCGGTGGGAAAGCCCAGCAGGTTCACCCCGATCAGTTTCAGCACAACCGGCAGCAGCACCAGGAAAGCCGCCCCCGCGAAGGAGCCAAAGATCGACCCCAGCCCGCCGATGATGATCATGAACAGCACCAGGAACGATTTCTGGATGCCGAACACCTCGCCGACCTCGACCGCGCCCAGGTAGATCGCAAAGAACAATGCCCCCGCGATGCCGACAAAGAACGACGACACGGCAAATGCGGTCAGCTTGGCGCGCAGCGGGTTCACCCCGATGATCTCGGCCGCGATATCCATGTCGCGGATCGCCATCCAGCTCCGCCCCAGCGTGCCCCGTGTCAGGTTCCGCGCGATCAGGCCGGTGGCCAGGCAGAAGATCAGGCAGAACAGGTAGCTCGCCCAGGCCTCGGTATTGGGGCCGGTGATGTAGATGCCAAAGACCTGCCGTTCCGGCGCCGAGATCTGGCCCGAAGCGGAATGGTTGTAGAACCACGGCACCCGGTTGAAAAGCCAGACCAGGAAGAACTGCGCGGCCAGCGTCGCGACCGCCAGGTAGAACCCCTTGATCCTGAGCGACGGCAGCCCGAACAGCACGCCGACCAGCGCGGTGATGCCCCCCGCCAGGATGATATGAATGAACATCGACACTTCCGGAAAGGCGGTCATCAGCTTGTAGCAGGCATAGGCCCCCACGGCCATGAACCCGCCCGTCCCCAATGACACCTGCCCGCAATAGCCCGTCAGGATGTTCAGCCCGATGGCGGCAATCGAATAGATCAGGAAGGGCAGCAGGATCGCGTTGGCCAGGTAATCGCCCACGATAAAGGGCACCACGGCAAAGGCCAGCGCCAGCACCACGTAATAGCGATATCGGTCGAACCGGATCGGAAAGGTCTGGCCGTCGTCGACATAGGACGTCTTGAAATCGCCCGCCTCACGATAGAACATCTGTCACCTCTCCCATTGATCCTGCGCCCATTGATCTTGCGCCCGCGCGCGCGTCTCGCTGTCCAACACGCCGGGGCGTTTGGCATACCCGGTTTTTTCGGTGTGCCGGATCAGCCGCATGTAGGCCCAGACCCCGGTGGCCAGCCCGACAAAGGCCAGCCCCATGGCAATGACGATCTGCCTCTCGCTCAGCCCCTGGGCACTGATGGCGAGGTAACCGAAGGCCCAGAACCCCGCCCAGGCGATCACGTTGACGATGGCAACCAGCTTGTTCATGGGGTCCGACCTCCTGCTTCTTTCTCTTCCCCAATACCCCTGCCCGACATTTCCACCCCTCACACACGTTCGATGATGCGTTCGCCGAACAACCCCTGGGGCCTGAAAACAAGGAAGATCAGCGCCAGCACATAGGCGAACCAGTTCTGCGTCGCCCCGCCGAAGAACGGCGCACCGATGGCGAATTCGAACAGCTGCTCGCCCACCCCGATGATCAGCCCGCCCACGATGGCCCCCGGGATCGAGGTGAAGCCGCCCAGCATCAGCACCGGCAGGGCCTTCAACGCGATCAGCGACAGCGAGAACTGCACGCCGGATTTCGTTCCCCACATGATCCCCGCGACCAGCGCCACGAAGCCCGCCAGCGACCAGACCAGCACCCAGATGAAGTTCAGCGAGATCCCGACGGACAGCGCCGCCTGGTGATCGTCGGCCACCGCGCGCATCGCCCGGCCTTCCTTGGTGTACTGGCTGAAGATCATCAGCCCGACCACCAGCAGCGCCGCGATGCCGCTGGCCACAAGGTCGAGGTTGTCGATGAAGAAGCCGTAATCGAAGATCTTGAATGTGGCCTCGTCGATCCAGGTGTTGATCCCCTGGGGCAGACCGACGTCGAGGTTCTTGATCTCGGACCCCCACATCAGGTCCGACAGCCCTTCCAGAAAATAGGCCAGCCCGATGGTCGCCATGAACAGGATGATCGGCGCCTGGTTCACCAAGTGACGCATGACGAAGAACTGCACGCACCAGGCCAGGCCCACCATCACCCCCGTGGTCAGCACGATCGCCAGCAGCCCCGGGACATGCCAGCCGAAATGGTGGATATCCGTGCCAAGCGCCGCGTTGATCAGGTGGGCAAAGGGCACCTGCCCCTCCATGATCCCCACCAGCGTCATTGCCGCGAAAAGCGCCATGACGCCCTGGGCGAAGTTGAAGATGCCACTGGCCTTGTAGATCAGCACGAAGCCCAACGCGACCAGCGCATACAGCACGCCGGCCATCAGCCCGTTCAGCGTGACTTCCATCGCGTAGATAAGTTGATCCGGCATCTATTCCCCTTCCCCCGATGTCGGGACGCCGCTCGCCTGCGGCATTGCCCCGCCCGCCATCCCGTCAGCTGTGTGCTCAGTCATGGCTGACCCCCAGGTAGGCATCGATCACGTCCTGGTTGGCCCGCACCTCGTCGGGCGTGCCGTCGCCGATCTTCTTGCCGTAATCCATCACCACCACCCGATCGGACAGGTCCATGACCACGCCCATGTCATGTTCGATCAGCGCGATCGTGGTCCCGAACTCGTCGTTCACATCCAGGATGAACCGGCTCATGTCCTCCTTCTCCTCGACGTTCATGCCCGCCATCGGCTCGTCCAGCAGCAGCAGCTTCGGCTCCGCCGCCAGCGCGCGGGCCAGCTCGACCCGCTTCTTCAGCCCGTAGGGCAGGCGCGATACCGGCGTCTTGCGGATGTGCTGGATCTCGAGGAAATCGATGATCTTCTCGGCGATCTCGCGGTTCTCGACCTCCTCCCGTTCGGCCTTTCCCTTCCACAGCGCCTGGGCAAAGATGTTCTGGTTCATCTGCGTCAGGCGACCGGTCATGACGTTGTCCAGCACCGTCATCCCCTCGAACAGCGCGATGTTCTGAAAGGTCCGGGCGATCCCCAGCCGCGCCACCTCGTAAGGTTTCACCGGAGGCCGCTTCGCGCCGCGAAACCACACTTCGCCCTCCTGCGGCACGTAGAACCCGGAAATCACGTTCAGCATCGACGATTTCCCCGCCCCGTTCGGCCCGATGATCGCGCGGATCTCGCCCTCGCGGATATCGAACGAGATGTCCTTGATCGCCACCACGCCCCCGAACCGCAGGGTGATGTTCTTCATCTCCATCACCACGGCCCCGATCCGGCGTCCATCCGCGGTCATGAAACCTTGGGTATCATCCAGCATCGTTCACCTCCCCCTCGCAACGTCCTGCGGGACGGCGGGTGGGGCGATGGCCGTCAGGCCGAGCGTCACCCCGCCGCCCCCTCATTCCGCCGCCATCCTTGTCGTCACCGGCACCACCGCCGCCGCCCGGATCTCAAGCGTGGCCGAAATCGCCCCCTTGCGCCCGTCCTCGTAGGTCACTTCCGTGCGCGTGCTGATCTGTTCCGACCCGTCGTAAAGCGCGGCGATGATATCGGCGAACTTCTCCTCGATGATCCGCCGCCGCACCTTGCGGGTCCGCGTCAGCTCTCCGTCATCCGCGTCCAGTTCCTTGTGCAGCACGACAAAGCGGTGCACCTGGCAGGCCGACAGCATCGGATCCTCGGCAAGCGAACGGTTGACCTCCTCCACATGCGCCTGGATCGCCCCCAGAACCTGGGGATGCCCGGCCAGTTCCTGGTAGGACGAATAGGAGATGTTGTTCCGCTCCGCCCAATTGCCCACGGACGTCAGGTCGATGTTGATGAAGGCGACGCATTCGCTGCGTCCGTTCCCGAAGACCACAGCCTCAAGAATGTTGGGAAAGAACTTCAGCTTGTTCTCGACGTATTTCGGCGCGAACAGCGATCCGTCCGCCATCTTGCCCACGTCCTTGGCCCGGTCGATGATCCGCAGGTGGCCCGAGCTTTCCTCGATGAACCCCGCATCCCCCGTCGCCACCCAGCCTTCGGCGTCCTTGGTGCCTGCCGTGCTTTCGGGGTTCTTGTAATATTCCACGAACACCCCGGGCGAGCGATAGAACACCTCGCCCGACTCCGCGATCTTCAGCTCCACCTGCGGGCAGGGCACGCCGACCGTGTCCAGACGCACCTCGCCATCGGGCTGGGCGGTGATGAAGACCGTGGCTTCGGTCTGCCCGTACAGCTGTTTCAGGTTGATCCCCAGCGAGCGGTAGAAATCAAAGATCTCGGGCCCGATCGCCTCGCCCGCCGTGTACCCCACCCGGACCCGCGTCAGCCCCAGCGAATTCTTCAGCGGCCCGTAGATCAACACGTTGCCCACGGCGTATTTCAACCGATCCATCGCGCTGACCGGCTTGCCGTCCAGGATCTTCGATCCGACCTTGCGCGCATGGGCCATGAAGGTGTCGAACAGCCATTTTTTCAGCCGCCCGGCGTCCTCCATCCGGATCATCACCTGGGTCAGCTGGGTTTCGAACACGCGCGGGGGGCCGAAGAAATAGGTCGGCCCGATCTCGCGCAGGTCGGTCACCATGGTTTCGGGGCTTTCCGGGCAGTTCACGCAGAACCCGTTCCAATAAGCCTGCCCGACCGAAAAGATGAAATCCCCCACCCAGGCCATCGGCAGGTACGACAGGATATCCTCGCCGCTGGTCAGGTGATCGAACTCGGACGAATTCCTGGAACTCTCGATCACGTTGCGGTTCGACAGCACCACGCCCTTGGGCCGCCCCGTCGTCCCCGAGGTGTAAAGCATCACGCAGATCGTGTCGTAATCGGGCTTGCTCCGCCGCCGCTGCAGCTCGGCCCACAGCTCATCCCGGGCGGCCCGGCCCTGCTGCTGGACATGGGCGTAATCGTGCAGCGTGGTGTGGTCGTATTTCCGCAGGCCCCGCGCATCGAAATAGATCAGGTGTTCGAACTGGTACAGCTGGTCCTGCACCTCGATCACCTTGTCCACCTGTTCCTGGTCGCCCGCGATCACGAAGCGCGCGCCGCAATGGCCCAGCACATAGGCCATCTCCTCGGCGCCGGCGTCCTGGTACAGCGGCACCGGGATCGCGCCGACCATCTGCGCGGCGACCATCGACCAGTACAGGTAAGGCCGGTTGCGCCCGATCACGGCGATGAAATCGCCCTCGTTGACGCCCAGGTTGATGAACCCCAGCGCCAGCGACTCGATCTCGGCCGCGGTCTGCGCCCAGGTCCAGCTTTGCCAGATCCCGAATTCCTTTTCGCGATAGGCGGGCTTGTCGCCCATCACCTTCGCATTGCGTTCCAGCAGCGCCGGAAGCGACTGAATATCCGACGGGACCCCTGACAAAGCCATGGTCGCGACCTCCTCCCCTTGCCCGGTCTCCTCCGACCGGTTGGTTGCCGCGAAACTTCATTCCGTTTTCGTCGGCACCTTGTTGTATCGGGACCAATGCTTTCCTGATGTTTACCAAATCCTAACGAATTGTAACAACGCCTGCGCCGGCGCGGCCAGGGCGACATCAAGGTGACAAGCCCCGCGTCACCCGACATGATGCCCCCGAGGCAGGAGATGGGGGCAGGAGGAGGCCCGCGACCCGCAGATGGACCGCACCGAGCACAAGACCAAGGCATTGACCACGGCGGGGCTGAACCTGATCGCGCAGGCCCTGTCGATCTATGGCAGCGACCTGCGGCTGGCGGTCAGCAACCGCCGGTTCCAGACCATGTTCGACCTGCCCGACGCCCTGGCCCTGCCCGGCGCCCGGTTCGACGACACCATCCGCCACCTGGCCGAAACCGGTGAATACGGGCCGGTTGACGATATCGAAAGCTTTGTCGCCATCCGGGTCGAACAGGCGCAGAACTTCGAACCCCATTACATGGAACGCACCCGGTCCAACGGGCGCACCATATCGGTCGAGGGCGCGCCGCTGCCCCAGGGCGGCTGGGTCACCGTCTATACCGACATCACCCTGGTGAAGGAAACCGAGGCCCTGTTGCGCGCCCGGTCCGAGGAACTGTCCGAACGCCTGCTGGCCCATACCGAGGAGCTGTCGCAGACCAACCGCCAGCTGGCCGCCACCAATGCCGCGCTGGAAGAAGCGCAGCGCGAACTGCGCGAGATCGAGGCGCGCACGCGCCTGACGACCGAGATGATGCCGGCCCATATCGCCCACGTGGACCGCACCGGCCACTACACCTATTCGAACCAGCGCCTGACACGCATCCTGCCCGGCCGGCCGTCGACCATCCTCGGCATGCATATCTCGGACGCGCTTGGCGCCTCGGCCTACGGCGCGATCGAACCGCATCTGAAACAGGCCTTCGCCGGCGGGGATTCCGTGTTCGAATTCACCGACGGCCTCAGCGAACGGCGCATCCGCGTGGCGTTCACCCCCGACGCATTCGGCGGGGTCTACATCCTGTCGATGGACGTGACCGAAGAAACCCAGGCCCGCGCCGCCCTGCAACAGGAACGCCGCCGCGCCACCGCCGCGCAGCTGACCAGCGGGCTGGCGCATGACTTTTCCAACCTGCTGACCGTGATCCTGGCCATGCAGGGCAAACTGGAACGCATGGACCTGCCGCCCGAGGCCAGGCGCATGGTCGCCGCCACGCGATCCGCCGCGCTGCGCGGCGGGCGGCTGCTGAACCGCATCGCCGACATGACCGGCCGCGCCGCGCCGCGGCCCGAACCCACCGACCTGCATCAGCTGTTTCGCGACCTCAAGACACTGGCCGAACCGACGCTGCCGCAGGGGATGGGCCTGTCGGTGGTCGACATGATGCCCGACACGCTGGTGATGCTCGATGCCGGGCGGCTGCAGGACGGGCTTTTGAACCTGATCCTGAACGCCCGCGACGCCTGCGGGCTGAACGGCCAGCTCGCGGTCAGCGCCCATGTCGCCGGCGACGCCTGGATCGAGATATCGGTCACCGACACCGGCCCCGGATTTTCGCCCGAGGCTTTGGAAAAGGCCATAAACCCCTTCTTCACGACCAAGGGCGGCGAGGGGTCGGGCCTGGGCCTGCCCATGGTCTACGATACCGTCAAAAGCGCCGGCGGCCGTCTGGACCTGTCGAACACGCCCACCGGCGCCAAGGTCACCATGCGCCTGCCCTATCGCCCCGCGCCCGACCTGCCCCGCGGCCTTGTCCTGCTGGTCGAGGACAATCCCGACCTGCGCGTGTCCGTGCGCGAGATGCTGACCGGCCTGGGCCTGAGCGTGATCGAAGCCAACGCCGTGGCCGAGGCCCGCGCCCTGATCGCCAGCCTGCCCGACATCGCCTTTGTCCTGTCGGACCTGCGGCTGGCGGGCGAGGAAACCGGGCTGGACCTGGCCTGCGCCGCGCGGGACAGCCGCGCCCGGCTGATCTTCATGACCTCGCTGCCGCCCGACGACCCGCTGCACCGCGACGCCGCCGCGTTGGCGCCGGTTCTGTCCAAACCCTTTGCCCCCGCCGCGCTGGCCACCGCCCTGATCGACGAGGCCGCCGCATGAGCGCGCCGCTGGTGATGATCCTCGACGACGAACCGGCGATCCGCGACGTGCTGGCCGACGCGCTGGAAGAGGCCGGGTTTCGCACCCAGTGCTTTTCCCGCGCCGCCCCGTTCGAGACCGCGCTGAAACGCACGCCCCCCGCCGTCTGCCTGGTGGACCTGTCGCTGCCCGACACCGACGGGCTGGCGCTGGTCCACCGGCTGGCGCTGGAACAGGGGGCGGTGGTGATCATCATATCCGGCCGGGCACAGGTGCATGACCGGGTGACCGGGCTGGAGCTGGGCGCCGACGATTACATCACCAAGCCCTTCGACCCGACCGAAGTCGTCGCCCGCATCCGCGCGCGCCTGCGATCGGGGCGCACCACGCCGTCGGGCGGCGACACGGCGCGCTTCAACGGCTGGACCGCGCATTTCGACCGCTACCTGCTGGAAGACGATACCGGTGCGGAAACCCCGATCTCGCATGCCGAGGGCGAAGTGCTGCGGCTGTTCCTGGAAAGTCCCAAGCGCCTGATCTCGCGCATGCAGATGCAGGAAACGCTGGGCGGCGCGGCGGGCGAAAGCTTTGACCGGGCAATGGACGTCCGCATCTCGCGCCTGCGCCAGAAGCTGAAGGAGGATCCGAAGAACCCGCGCCTGATCAAGACGATCTATGGCGCCGGGTACATCTTTCTGGGCGACGTCGACTGGGCCTAGGCCACGAATTCGCCCCGCCGCGCCCGCAGGGCCGGCACAAGCATGTCGCGGAACGCCTTCACCTTGGCGGATGGCCAGACGTCCTGATGCGCCATCACCCAGACGTCCGCGTAAGCCTGCGGCGGCAGCAACGGCACCTGCACCAGCCCGTGCGTGGACCGACCGAGGAACATGGGCAGCCGCACCACGCCCAGCCCGGCCTGCGCCGCCCCCAGCATCGCCACCATGTCGTCAAGCACATAGCGCACCCGCGACGCCGGCGCGCGCTCCAGCGCCAGCCTGGGCACATGCGGATGGCCTTCGTAGACGATCCAGTCCACCGGCAACTCGGGATCCAGGCTTTCGGCGTAAGCGGGGCTCGCATAGCTTGCCGTCTGCTGCGCACAGACCTTGCGCCCCTTGATCCGGGGACTGTCCCCCGGCGATCCACTGATCCTGAGCGCCAGGTCGGCCTCGCGCCGCGACAGGTCCAGGAGGTCGTTGGTCGCGCGCAGGACAAGCTCGACCTCCGGATGCGCCTCCGAAAACAACTGCAGGACCGGCGCGATAAAGGGCCCGATCAGCAGTTGCGGCGCGGTGATGACCAGCGGGCCGGTCAGCCGCCGGTCTTCTCCCTGCAGGCGGCGCATCAGGGCCAATTGTTCCGCCTCCATCCGCTGGGCGTGATCGGCCATGGCCCGTGCGGCCCCGGTCGGGCGATATCCGTCGGACAAACGTTCGAAAAGCTGCACGCCCGTGGTCTCTTCGATGTGCTGAACCCGGCGGGCCACGGTGGTATAGCTCACCCCCAGCGCCTGCCCCGCCGCGGCCAGCGTCTTGGCGCGCACCAGCGCCAGCACCGTCCTGATGTCGTCCCAATCCGCATCCATGCATGCATATTCGCATGCAGCGTGTGCAAACTCACGCGTATTCGCGTGCACCGACCTGCGGCTACCCTGCCCCCATCAGCAAACGGAGCCTTCGATGACCTACGCGATCTTCACCGCAACCATAACCAACCCCGAGTCCCTGGCCGCCTATTCGAAAGTCGGCGCCGCCGCTTTGGAAAAGCACGGTGGCAAGGTCGTGAAAATGGCCCGCCCGCCGGCCACGCTCGACGGGCTGGTGGCGATGCCGGACATCGCCGCCGTGCTGGCCTTTCCCGACCGTGCCTCGGCCGAAGCCTGGATCGGGGACCCCGAGCTTGTCGATGCGCACGCCCTGCGCCGTGGCGCAGGGGCGACATCGATCATGTTGCTGGACTAAGCCGCGCGACAGCGTCCCCCAGAACCTCGATGCCGGTCACAAGATCGGCTTCGGCGGTGTCTTCGGCGAAATCGTGGCTGATCCCCTTGATGGACGGCACGAACAGCATCGCGACGGGCATCATCTGCGCCACGTTGGTCGCGTCGTGCAGCGCGCCTGACGGCATTTCGCGCCATTTGCCCGGCGCCTTGTCGGCAGCCGCGGCCGCCAGGACCCCCTTCAGCTTGGGATCCATGGCGACCGGGTTCAGCCACATCATGTCCCCGAATTCCAGGCCCATGCCCCGCTCTTCCGCCACTTCCGCGGCGGTCTCGCGGATGATCTCCTCCATCCGGGCCATCCGGTCGGTTTCCGCGTCCCGCCATTGCATGGAAAACGTGACCTTGCCCGGCACGACCGAAGTCGCGTTGGGGTGCAGGTTCACATAGCCCGTGGTCCAGACCGTGCGCGGGGTGACCACGTTGCGGAACCGGTCATTGATCCTTGCGCTGAACGCGGCCAGCGCCTGGAAGGCGTCCTTGCGCAGGTGCATCGGCGTGGTGCCGGCGTGGTTCTGTTCGCCGTCGAACACGATCTTAATGCTGCGGATGCCGACGATATCGGTGACGACACCGATTGTGTCACCTTCGGCGTCCAGCCAGGGGCCCTGCTCGATATGCATCTCCACGAAGCCGGTGAATTGTTTCGGATCCACCGGCCCATCCACCCGGTCGCCCAGCACCGCCCGCGCATCGGCCAGGGTCACCCCGTCGGTGTCCGTCAGCGTGTCGGCGGCCTCCTGGCTCATGTGGCCGCACCAGACGGCGCTGCCCGTGGTGACGCCAAAGCGGCCTTCCTCGTCCTCGAAGGACACCATCGACACCGCGGGCCCGCCGGCTTCCTTCGCCGCGCGGGCGACTTCCAGCGCGGCAATGACGCCAAGCGCGCCATCCAGCCAGCCGCCTTCGGGCTGGCTGTCGGAATGGGACCCCATGAGCAGCGACGGCCCTTCGGCCAGACCGAAGAGGTTGCCCATCTCGTCGAAATGCGGTGTCAGGCCGGCGGCGCGGATCTGTTCGGCAAGCCAGTCCCGGGCGGCCAGGTCCGCGTCGCTGTAGGCGCGGCGGATGACGCCCTTGCCGACGCCGGAGGCGCCGAAGGAGCGCAGCTTGTGGAGGTCGGCCAGAAACCGATCGGGCTGGATGCGCACGTTTCACCTTCCTGTCCCGAGAAAATTCGGCGAATTTTCTCGAATAGAGAATTTTCGTGGAAAATTCTTGGCTACTCTGCCGCCAGCGTATCCGTCAACTTCTCCACGCGCACGGCCGAGAATTTGAACTCGGGAATCTTGCCGTAGGGATCGATTGCCGGATTCGTCAGCACATTCGCCGCCGCCTCCACATAGGCAAACGGCACGAAAACCATGTCTTCGGCCACCGCCCGATCCGCCCGCGCCATCATCTGGATCGACCCCCGCCGCGAGGTCAGCCGGATCACCTCTCCCGGAGCCACGCCAAGCCGGCGCAACGTCTTGGGATGCAGGGAACAATTCGCCTCGGGTTCAACGGCGTCCAGCACATTGGACCGCCGCGTCATCGACCCGGTATGCCAATGTTCCAGTTGCCGGCCCGTGGTCATGATCATCGGATAGTCGGCATCCGGCGCCTCGGCCGGCGGGATCACGCTGGCCGGGGTAAACCGCGCGCGACCCTCGCTGCGCGGAAACCCGTCGCCAAAGACGATGGGCTGGCCCGGATCCTCGGGCGACAGCGACGGATAGGTCACGGCATTCTCGCGCTCCAGCCGATCCCAGGTGATGTTGTCCAGCGACGCCATCGACTTCTTCATCTCGGCAAAGACATCCGCCGGGCTCTCGTAGTTCCACTCCACACCGCAGCGCCGCGCCAGGTCCACCGTGATCGCCCAATCCTCGCGCGCTTCGCCCGGGGGTGGCACCGCGGGGCGACCCATCTGCACCTGCCGGTTGGTGTTGGTCACCGTGCCCCGCTTTTCGGCAAAGGCGGCAGCGGGCAGGATCACGTCGGCATAATTCGCCGTTTCGGTCAGAAAGATGTCCTGCACCACCAGGTGGTCGAGCTTTGCCAGCGCCGCCCGCGCGTGATCGACGTCCGGGTCCGACATTGCCGGGTTCTCGCCCAGCACGTACATCGCCTTGATCTGCCCGTCGTGCACCGCATCCATGATCTCGGTCACGGTCAGGCCCTTCTGCCCGTCCTGGTAGGCATCCGACCCCCAGATCCTGTTGAAGGACGCCCTGACCGCGTCATCGGTCACCGACTGGTAGTCCGGCAGGAACATCGGGATCAGCCCGGCATCAGACGCCCCCTGCACGTTGTTCTGCCCGCGCAGCGGATGCAGCCCCGCCCCGGGCCGCCCCACCTGGCCGCACATCAGCGCCAGCGAGATCAGGCAGCGCGAATTGTCCGTCCCGTGGATGTGCTGCGACACGCCCATGCCCCAGAAGATCATCGCCGCCTGCGCGCCCGCAAAGATCCGCGCCACGTCGCGCAAGACCTCGGGTTCGATCCCGCATATCGGGCTCATCGCTTCGGGCGAGAACCCTTCCAGATGCGCCTTCTCGGCGGCCCAGTTTTCCGTATAGGCATCGATGTACTGCTGATCGAACAGGCCTTCCTTGACGATCACGTGCATGATCGCGTTCAGCATCGACACGTCGGCGCCGGGCCGGAACTGCAGCATGTGGGTGGCGAAGCGCTTCAGGTTCGTGCCGCGCGGATCCATCACGATCAGCTTGCCGCCGCGCTTGGTGAACTGCTTGAAATAGGTGGCCGCGACGGGGTGGTTCTCGATCGGGTTGGCGCCGATGACGATGGCGACATCGGCATTCTCGATCTCGTTGAAGGTGGCCGTGACGGCGCCCGAGCCGACGTTTTCCATCAACGCCGCCACGGACGACGCATGGCACAGCCGCGTGCAGTGATCGACGTTGTTGTGGCCGAACCCCTCGCGGATGAACTTCTGGAACAGGTACGCCTCTTCGTTGGTGCACTTGGCCGACCCGAACCCGGCCACCTCGCGCCCCCGGCCCTTCAGGCCGGACGCGGCAAAGTCCAGCGCCTCGTCCCATCTGGCCTCACGGAAATGGGTCTGCCAGTTGCCGGGATCGACGTTCAGCCCCTTGGCCGGCGCATCCGCGCGCCGGATCAGCGGTTTGGTCAGCCGGTGGGAATGGTGGATGTAGTCGAAGCCGAACCGCCCCTTGACGCACAGCCGGCCTTCGTTCGCGGGCCCATCCAGACCCTCGACGTATTTCACATGGCCGTCCTTGACCTTCAGCGAGATCTGGCAGCCGACGCCGCAGAACGGGCAGACGCTGGCCACTTCCTTGTCGAAATCGGCGCTGTCGCCGACCTGGTCCGCATCGACGACCGTGGCCGGCATCAGTGCCCCGGTCGGGCAGGCCTGCACGCATTCGCCGCAGGCCACGCAGGTCGACGCGCCCATCGGATCGGCGAAATCGAAGGTCGGATAGGCGTCGTGCCCACGTCCCGACATGCCGATCACGTCGTTCACCTGCACCTCGCGGCAGGCGCGCACGCACAGGCCGCATTGTATGCAGGCGTCCAGGTTCACCGACATCGCCACGTGGCTGTCGTCCAGCAACGGCACGCGCGGTTTCTCAAGCTTGGGAAAGCGGCTGTCGGACACGCCGTTCAGCGCGGCCATGTCCCACAGGTGGCTGGACCGGTCATGGGCGACGTCCCTGGCGGGCTGGTCGGCCAGCAGCATTTCGACCACCATCTTGCGGGCGGTTTCGGCCCGATGCGAATTGGTCGTCACGACCATCCCTTCGGCCGGTTCGCGGATGCAGGAGGCGACAAGGTTCCGCTCCCCCTCGACCTCGACCATGCAGGCGCGGCAATTGCCGTCAGGGCGGTACCCGGGCGCGGGCTTGTGGCACAGATGGGGGATCTTCAGGCCGCGGCCATTGGCCACTTCCCAGATCGTATCCCCCTTCGCCGCCTCGACTTCCTGTCCGTCCAGGACGAACCGCACCGTCTCTGCCATGCTCTCCTCCGATCCGCTTGCGCCCGAAGACTAAGCACGGACCCGTTAAAGAGCGACTCTCAAACCCGGCATCGTCGACCAAAGTAGCGACATTTCGAACATTCGCGAAGCCTGCTCCGAAGCGCATCGGAAATTCCGGGCCCCATCGTGGCGTCGGACTGGCATCACGGGGGCGGCTCGCCTAAGACCGGCGGGACACGACCTGAAAGACGACCCCATGTCCCATATTACCTTGGTCCGCCACGGGCAGGCCAATTCGGGCGCCCGCGACGAGGAAAGCTATGACAAGCTGAGCCCGCTGGGCCATCAGCAGGCCCGCTGGCTGGGCGATTACCTGCGTGATGCCGGCGCCCATCACCCGCGTATCTATTGCGGCACCCTGATCCGCCACGTGGAAACCGCCGCCAGCGCCGGATTTGCCGACGTGACACAGGACGAGCGGCTGAACGAAATCCCCTATTTCACCCTGGCCACCCTGCTTCAGGCGCAGCGGGGCGTGGAAATTCCGACCACCCGCGAAGGCTTTGTGCTGCATCTGCCGCAGGTCTACATGGCCTGGGCAATGAACGAGATCGAGGACGTGCCGATCCGGTTCGACCCGTATATCCAGGGCGTGACCGATGCGCTGGCCGAGATCGCCGAAGGCGCGGGACCGGCTCTGGTGGTGACGTCCGGCGGGCTGATTTCGATGGTGATGCGGGGGACGCTGGGGCTGGACATGCCGGCGACAGCGCGGATGGCGCTGGTGATCATGAACACGTCGATGCACCGGATCTTTCCCATCGGCGACACGATGACCCCGGTGCTGTTCAACGCGATCCCGCATCTGGAAACGCCGGATCGCCAGCACGCCCAAACCCACCTGTAAGACCCCTAAAGAGGACGACCGGATGATGAAGCTCTATTACGCCCCCGGCACCATCGCCAGCGCCGCAGCCATCGCGCTTGAGGAAACGGGCCTGCCCTGGGACGCCGTGAAGGTCGATTTCAAGGCCGAGGAACAGCGCCAGGACCCCTATCTGTCGCTGAACCCCAAGGGCCGGGTGCCGGTGCTGTCCAGCACCGATGGCAACCTGACCGAAACCGGTGCGATCCTGGAATACATCGCGGCCCGCGCGCCCGACGCGGGGCTTATGCCGGCGGATCCGGTCGAAGCGGCCAAGGTCCGCGCGGCGATGTATTATTTTGCCTCGACCATGCACCCCAACCACGCCCACAAGCTGCGCGGCGCGCGCTGGTCGGACGACCCCGAAGCCTGGGCCAGCATGACCGCCAAGGTGCCGGAAACCATGACGGCCAGCTGCGATTACGTGGAAAACCACGTGCTGCAAGGGCCTTTCGTCCTGGGCGACACGATCTCGGTCGCCGATTGCTACCTGCGCACGATCTGTTCCTGGCTCGAAGGCGACGGGGTCGATGTTTCGGCCTTCCCGAAACTCACCGCCTTCATCGCCGCGATGAACGACCGGCCGTCGGTGCGGAAGGTCCTGGACATGGGGGCACTGCTGGCATGACGCATGTCTGGGTCCGGGCAGAACAGCGCCCGAACGAGGATCGGGTCGGGCTGACGCCCGAAGGGGCCGCCGCGCTGATCGCGGCGGGCTGCAAGGTGACGGTCGAGGACAGCCGCACGCGGATCCTGCCGATCGACGCCTATGCCAAGGCGGGGTGCGAGGTGGCGGCGGAAGCGTCCTGGCCGGACGCACCCGACGACGCCATCATCTTCGGGCTGAAGGAACTGCCCGACGACGGCACGCCCCTGCGCCATCGTCACATCATGTTCGGTCATGCCTACAAGGGACAGCCGGCGGGGCAAATCCTGCTGCGGCGCTTCGCGGCGGGCGGCGGAACGCTGTATGACCTGGAATACCTGCTGGACGAAGACGGCCGCCGGGTCGCGGCGTTCGGCTACTGGGCGGGCTATGCGGGCGCGGCGGTGTCGCTGATGTGCTGGGCGGCGCAACAGCGGGGCGGGATCTGCGGGCCGGTGTCCGGCTATCCGGATGCAGATGCCATGCGGGCGGATCTGGCGGCGCAACTGAAGGCCACTGGCGCGATGCTTCCCGATGCGCTGGTGATCGGCGCACTGGGGCGGGTCGGCACCGGGGCGGCGGATCTTTGCGCCGCGATGGGCGTGGAAGTCACCAAGTGGGACACGGCCGAAACCGCCAGCGGCGGGCCGTTCCCCGAGGTGCTGGAGCATGGGATCTTCCTGAACTGCATCCTCGCGCGGCCGGGCACGCCGGTGTTCGTTCCCGCCTCGGCCAGGACCGATCCGCGCGGCCTGCGGGTGATCGGCGATATCGCCTGCGATCCGGACAGCGATTTTTCCCCGATCAAGGTCTATGACCGGACGACCACCTGGGACGCCCCGGCGCTGCGGGTCCACGACGACCCGCCGCTGGACGTGACCGCCATCGACAACCTGCCCTCGATGCTGCCGCTGGAAAGCTCGCAGGATTATGCCGGGCAATTGCTGCCGTCGCTTCTGACGCTGGACGCCATCGACGATGGTGTCTGGGGGCGGGCGAAGGCCATCTTTGAAGAACACATGGAAAGGATCCGTAGCACATGACGATTCACTGGTGCGGCACCGGCCTGTCGGCCATTCCCGGCCTTCGGCGGCTGATCGAGGCGGGATATCCCGTCGTGGTGTGGAACCGGACGGTGGCCAAGGCCGAAGACGCGGTGGGCGACCTGGGCCCCGAGATCCGGGTGTTTGACCTGGATGCCGTCGCGGCGGCGCTGGCCGAAGGCGACGTGGTGGTGTCGATGCTGCCGGGCGACTGGCACGTGCCGCTGGCCAAGGCGGCCATCGCGGCGGGGGCCAATTTCGTGTCCTCGTCCTACATCGCGCCCGAAATGCGCGCGCTGGACGACGAGGCGAAGGCCAAGGGGCTGGTGCTGGTCAACGAGGTCGGGCTGGACCCGGGCATCGACCACCTGATGGCCCACACGCTGGTGGCGAACTACAAGGCGTCGGACGCGGTCGATCCGGCCAACCACCTGAGCTTTCTCAGCTATTGCGGCGGCGTGCCGAAAGTCGCCAACGATTTCCGCTACAAGTTCAGCTGGTCGCCCCTGGGCGTGCTGAAGGCGCTGCGTTCGCCCTCGCGGTCGATGAAGGATTACGCGGAACTGCGCGTCGACCGTCCCTGGGACGCGATCGGCACCTACGAGGCGCCGCTGCCCACCCCCGAAAGCTTCGAGGTCTATCCCAACCGCGATTCCCTGCCCTTCATCGCACAGTACGAGTTCGATCCCGAATGGAAGGTGAAGGATTTCGTCCGCGGCACCCTGCGGCTGGATGGCTGGACCGAGGCCTGGAAGGACGTCTTCGCCGAGGTCGAGACGCTGACCGGCCCCGAGGGTGACGCCCGCCTGAAGGAGATGTCGGACCAGTTCTGGAATCAGCATGCCTATGACGAAGGCGAACCTGACCGGGTGGTGCTGTGCGTCGACCTGCTGGCCGAAAAGGACGGCAAGGCGGTGTTCCACCAGACCTATGTCATGGACGCCTGGGGCGACGAAAAGGGCACGGCGATGGGCCGGCTGGTGTCGATCCCGGTGTCGCTGGCGATTGAAACGGTGCTGAAGGGGCAATTCACGCCCGGCGTGCACGCGGCCCCGTCGGAACCGGCCATGATCGACGCCTGGATGGGTGAAATCGGCAAGCTGGCCCAGCACCTGGAACTGATCGACCGCCTCGCCTGAGGCGGGTCCTGATCCGGTAGCGCGCCCTTGGCGCATTCCATACCCCGGGCACCCCTACGGGTGCCCGGATGCCGCCCGGCCCGGGCCGTGGCGCGTCAGAGCGCCTCGTCTTCCTCGTCAGACACGGAATAGCCCAACGCATCGAGCCCGTTTTCCAGGTTCTCGGACAGGTGCGGCGTGCCGATCAGGTAGTCGGCGCAGGGCGTCGTTGCCTCGGCCCGTACGGTTCGGACCGCTTCGGCGAATTCCTCGGCTTCGAAACTGCCACGACCGATCCACATGACGGCGACCAGTTCGGCCTGTTCATCTTCGGTCATCGCCTCGATGAAATCGCGCAATTCGCCTTCGGCACGCTCGATCTCACGGGTCAACAGGATCACCTGGGCGACCTTGCGGGGGGAAAGCTCTTGCATCGGGATCCTCCGGTTAAGACTGTACCATATGGACCCGCAGGGTATCCCCCCACATTGATCTTGCGCAAATCCCGTCGCCGTGACGCCGGCATTTGCGCGCCGACCGGCTGATACGCCCGTCAGATCCGCAGGAAGGGCTGCACAAGCCGCGGAATCAGCGAGGTGAAGCGCAGCGGCGCGTCGGTGACGGCCAGGCAGATGCAGTCTTGCGAGATATCGGCAACCGGCGTGTGTTCCAGCGCCTCGTCGGCGATTTCCACGTCGCCACGACCGAACCAGCCATCTTCGTCCGAAAACGCGCCCTGCAGGACCATCGTCATCTCGGTCCCGCGGTGGCCGTGGTCAGGCATCGCCACGCCGGCGGGGATATACAGCAGTCGGGCCGAGGCCTGGGCCGATGTCTTCAGGATCGCCTGTTTCACCCCCATGCCCACGGGCCGCCAGCGGATCTTGTCCAGATCGCCGCCGACGTAATCCTGCAGCGGTCCGGGCAGGACGCCGGGCGCGCGCGGCGGTGCGGACACGGCAGGGCCCTCGGCGATCAGCGCCAGGGTCGCGGCGAAACTGTCGGCCGACAGCTGCACCTCCTGATCCTCCTGGTCCTCCAGCAGGGCGCCGCCCACGGCATCGAACGACCCGAGGCGCGCGCGGCAGTCATCGCACAGCGAAATGTGGGACGCGACCATGAGGCTGAACGCCTCGGGCAGGGATCCGGCCGAATAGGCCATCAGGATCTGGTCCGTCAGATGATGTTTGATCTCGTGTGTCATCGGCTTCACTTCATCGCGTGGCGCAAGCGGTCCAGCGCCAGTCTAATTCTGGATTTGATGGTCCCAAGCGGCAGGCCCGTTTCGGCGGCGATCTCGCGGTGGCTCATGTCACCGAAATAGGCGCGTTCGATCAGGTCCCTCTGCTGCTGGGGCAGTTCTGTCAGGGCGGTGCGCAACAGGTCGCTTTCCTGCTGCAGCACCAGAACGTCCTCCTGGTCCGGTTCGGCCTCGGGGCCCCAGGGCAGATCCTCGGGCTCGGGCCGTCGCTGGCGGCGCAGCATGTCGATCCGCCGGTTCCGGGCCACGGTGTAGATCCACGTGGCGACCGATGCGCGCGACGGGTCGAACAGGTGCGCCTTGTGCCAGATCGTGGCCATGACCTCCTGCGTACATTCCTCGGCCTGGGCATTGTCGGCGCCGGACCGCATCAACACGCCCTTCACCCGGGGGGCGAAATACTGGAACAGCTCGGCAAAGGCCTTCTGGTCACGGGCATCGCGGATCCGCGCGATGTGGCCGATCCAGGGCGGGGTGTCGGGGCACGGGTCGGTCATGTCCGGTGGTCGGGTCTTGGGTTTGGTCAGGGGCCGGGTCTGGGTGCGCTGCTTGGGCTCGGGGCCTGTCATCGCCATTACCCCAAGGCTTACGCGGTTCGACCGCTGTGTATCAACCTGCATCTCCATACCCGTCAATACGCGGGGCAGGATCATCCGGATCACCGATGCAGAAAGTTTTTTTATTTGTCATCCGGTTGGGCGCGGGCTGCGTAATGCCAGTCAGACCAACCCGGAGACTTCAATGCCATTCGAACAACGCAGCGCCTTTCCGCGGAAGATCGCGGTCATCGGCGCAGGAATATCCGGGCTCGGCGCAGCCCACATGCTGGGCGACGACCACCTTGTGACGCTTTTCGAATCCGAACACCGGCTGGGCGGGCATGCCCGCACCGTGATGGCCGGAAAGCACGGCGATCAGCCGGTGGACATGGGGTTCATCGTTTTCAACAAGGTCAATTACCCCCGCCTGACGCGCCTGTTCGACGATCTTGGCGTGCCGGTCGCCCCCAGCCAGATGAGCTTTGGTGTGTCGATCGACGGTGGCGCGATGGAATATTCGCTGTCCAGCCTCGACTCGCTGTTCGCGACGCGGCGCCACGCGGCCCACCCCGCCTTCCTGCGCATGATCCGCGACATCTTCCGGTTCAACGCACGGGCCGAGGCCGCCATCACCGGCCCCGACATGACGGTGGGCGAATTGCTGGATGCCACGGGCATGGGCAAGTGGTTCCGGGATTATTATCTTCTGCCGTTCTCGGGCGCGATCTGGTCGACGCCGAAATGCCGGATCCTGGATTTCCCGGCCTACGCGATGATCCGGTTCTTCAAGAACCACCACCTTCTCAGCCATACCGGCCAGCACCAGTGGTACACGGTGCGCGGCGGGTCGATCCAGTATGTCGCCCGTCTGGAAGCCGCGCTGAAGCGCCGCGGGGTCGAGGTGCGCGCCGGCTGCCCGATCCGGTCCGTCACCCGCGACGCCCTTGGCGTGACCGTCACGCCAGAGGGCGGCGTGCCCGAGATATTCGACGAGGTGGTCTTTGCCACCCATTCCGATGTCACCCTGCGCCTTCTGGCAGACGCCGCGCCCCATGAACGCGCCGCGCTTGCCAGGATCCGCTATCAGCCGAACCAGGTCGTGCTGCATTCCGACCCGGCGATGATGCCCAAACGGCGCAAGGTCTGGTCCAGCTGGGTCTATTCCGAAGACCGCAATGCGCCTTCGGACGTGATCGACCTGACCTACTGGATGAATTCGCTGCAGCCGATCCCGATGGACGATCCGCTGTTCGTCACGCTGAATTCCCGCCGCCCGATCCGCGAAGACCTGATCCACGACCAGCAGACCATGTATCACCCGGTCTACGACACCGCTGCCCTGGCCGCCCAGGACGACATCCGCGGGTTCAACGGCGCGAACGGCACCTGGTTCTGCGGCGCCTGGATGAAGAACGGTTTTCACGAGGACGGGCTGGCCAGCGCCGCCGACGTGGTCGAAGGGATCGCCGCGCGGCCGCCCCTGCCGGTGGCCGCCGAATGAGGGACGCCGTCGATCATGTCGCCGGCCAGACCTTTCACGGCCGCAAGGGCGCGATCCGCAACGCCTTTCGCTACGGCGTGGATTACGTGCTGCTGGATGCCGAGGCCGACGTGACCGGCCCTGTGCTGTTCACCCGCAACGGGCGCAACATGGTGTCCGTTCATGACATCGACCATGGCGGCGCACCGGGCGAAGGCACCGGCGCGCGATGGGTGCGCCAGGTGATGCGGGCGCATCAGCTGCCCCAGCCCGGCCGGATCCAGCTGCTGACCCAGCCCCGGCGCATGGGGCACGTGTTCAACCCGGTGAGCTTCTGGCTGTGCCATGGCGCGGATGGCCTGAATGCCGTCATCGCCGAGGTCACCAACACCTTCGGCGAACGCCATTCCTACCTGTGCCACAAGCCCGACCTGTCGCCGATCACGCCCTCGGACCGGCTGGCGGCGACCAAGATATTCCACGTCAGCCCGTTCCAGCCGGTCGAAGGCGGCTATGTCTTCCGCTTCGACATCCGTCCCGACCGGGTCGGCATCTGGATCGACTATTCGCAGGGCGACGGCGGGCTGATCGCCACGCTGACCGGCCACCGCCGGCCCCTGACCAACGGCGGCATCCTGCGCGCCGCGCTGCGCCGGCCGATGGGATCGCGCCGGGTGCTGGCGCTGATCCACTGGCAGGCGCTGAAGCTCTGGTGGAAGGGCGCGCGCTATCGCGTGCCCCCCACGCCGCCCGCGCAAGACGTGTCGCGCGGATGATCCTGTCGGCGCGCATGGTTGATGGCGACGGGCTGGCCCCCTGGGCGCTGTTTGGCGGCGTCCTGGCGATGGCCGGGCTGCCGATCTACATCCATGCGCCCAAGGTCTTTGCCGATCAGCACGGGGTCAGCCTGGCCGCCATGGGGGCGGTTCTTTTCGGGCTGCGCCTGCTGGACGTGGTGCAGGATCCGTTGCTGGGCCGCCTGGCCGAAGTGCTGGGCAATCGCCGCGGCGCCGCCGTCGCCCTGGCCGGGACAGGGCTGGCCACCGGCATGCTGGGCCTTTTTGCCGTTGATCCGCCAATCGCGCCGCTTCTGTGGTTCGCGCTGATGCTGACGCTGGTCTTCAGCGCCTATTCCTTCCTGACCATCTGCTTTTACGCCCAGGGCGTCACCCGCGCCGCCACCCTTGGGGCCTTGGGTCACCTGCGGCTGGCCCGCTGGCGGGAACCCGGCGCGTTGCTGGGTGTCTGCCTGGCCGCCGTCGCGCCCGCCGTCTTCGCCACGCTGACCGACGCGCCCTATGCCGCCTTTGCCTGGGCCTTCGCGCTGTTCGTCCTGCTGGCCGTCACCGCGATGCGCGGCGAATGGCAGGCCACGCCTGCGCCATCGCCCGCCTTCCGTACCGTGATCACCGACCCGGTTGCCCGCCGCCTTCTGGTCATCGCGCTGCTGAATGCCAGCCCCATGGCGGTGACCGCGACGCTCTTTCTCTATTTCGTGGACGGCCGCCTGGCAGCACCTGGCGCCGAGGCGCCGCTCCTGCTGCTGTTCTTCCTCACGGCAGCAGGAGCGGCGCCGCTCTGGGGGCACCTGTCCGACCGGTTCGGGCCCAAACCTGTGCTGATCGGCGCGATGGTCCTGTCGATCGCGGCCTTTGCCCCCGTTCCCCTGCTGGGCGCCGGGGACATCGCGGCCTTTGCCGCCGTCTGCCTGGTCTCGGGCGCCGCCCTTGGCGCCGACCTGACCCTGCTGCCAGCCCTCTTCGCCGCGCGGATGGAACGCATCGCGCCCTCGGCCGCGGCCGGCTTCGGGCTCTGGTCCTTCGTGTCGAAATTCGCGCTGGCGCTGGCCGCGCTGGTGCTTCTGCCCGTGCTCCAGCTGGCCGGTTTCACCCCCGGCGCACCCGCATCCCAAGGCGCGCTGACCCTCCTTGCCCTGCTCTATGCGGGCCTTCCCTGTCTGCTCAAGGCCGCCGCCCTCATCCTGCTGACGACGACCGAACTCGAGGATACCCCATGCCGAACATCCTTCTGATCCTGCTCGGCATCGGCCTCGCGCTGCTTGTCGCCCACCTGCGCCAGCGCTACGCGTCCTTCGCGGCGCAAACCCCCGGCGATTACGACGGCACCGGGCCGCGGATCGACCTGCCCACGCACCTGAACGGAGAGATCATCTGCGACGGTGTCATCTATGGTCCATTGGGGCGCGTGGTGTCCCGGTTCACCGGCGATTTCCGGGTCGACTGGACCGGCGAGACCGCGGTGATGCGCGAGCACTTCCGCTATGACGACGGGTCGTTCCGCGACCGCCGCTGGCAGCTGCGCCTGATCGACGGCAACCGGATCGAGGCGCTGGCCGACGATGTCATCGGCACCGGGCGCGGCGTGATCGGCGGGCCGTCGCTGCAGCTGCGCTACCGGATCCGGCTGCCCGACAGTTCGGGCGGGCACGTTCTGGACACGGTGGACTGGATGTACCTGACGCCCGACGGCACGATCGTGAACCGCAGCCAGTTCCGCAAGTTCGGCATCACCGTCGCCGAACTGGTCGCCACCATGCGCCCCCGCCCGGCAGAGGCCAAGGCATCGACGGGCACCGAGGCCGCATGAGCGACCTGAACGGCAAGAGATACTGGCTGGTCGGCGCCAGCGACGGATTGGGCGCGGCCCTGGCCCGCCAGCTGAGCGAGGCTGGCGTGCACGTCGTCCTGTCCGCCCGGTCCAAGGACAAGCTGCAGGCGCTGGCCGACGCCCTGCCCGGCCCGGCGGACGTGCAACCGATTGATGTATCGGACGACGCCAGCGTGCGCGCGGCGGCACAGGCCGTCGGAGAGGTCGACGGGCTGGTCTACCTTGCCGGGGTCTACTGGCCGATGACAGCGCAGGAGTGGAACGCCGATCAGGCCACCGCCATGGCCGACGTCAACTTCACCGGGGTGTTCCGGGTGCTGGGACAGGTGGTGCCCGCGATGGTCGCCCGTGACGCGGGCCATATCGTGATCACCGGGTCGCTGTCGGGCTTCCGGGGGCTGCCCGGCACCATCGGATACGTGGCGTCGAAAGCCGGGGTGATGGCGCTGGCCGAAAGCCTGCATGCCGATCTGCACCGCACGGGCGTCAAGGTGCAGCTGGCCAACCCCGGTTTCATCCGCACCCGGCTGACCGACAAGAACGATTTCTCCATGCCCTTTTTGATGGAGCCCGAGGACGCCGCGCGCCACATCCTGACCCACATGCGATCGAACCGGTTCGCCCGCAGCTTTCCGACGCCGTTCGGCTGGATCTTCCGCCTGTCGCGGCTGCTGCCGGAATGGGCCTACCTGCGGATCTTCACCTGACCGGATCGGGCGTGCAGGCCAGCACTTCCACCTCTTCGTCCCGTCCCCGGATCGCCGTACGCCCCAGCAGCGTCCAGTTGCCCGGTGCCGCCGTGCCCGCTCGTTCCAGCAGGTCGCGCGACACGATGATGGGCGCGCCCAGCTCCTTTGTCATCGCCTCCAGCCGGGCCGCCACGTTCACCGCGTCGCCGAAAACCGAATATTCCAGCCGCTCGTCGTCGCCGACGACGCCGCTGAAGACCTCTCCCCAATGGGCCCCCACGCCGACACGAACCGGCACCGGCCGCGACGCGGACCAGTCGGCCATGTCCGTCCGGATGTTCTCGGCACAGCGCAGCGCGCAGCGGGCCGCGCGCGGGGCATCCGATCCGGCGGGGAAGACGATCATCGCGGCATCGCCCATGAACTTGTCGATCATGCCGCCGCAGTCGCGCACCGACTGCGTCAGCCGACCCCGGAAATCCGACACGAAGGCGGATACCTCCTCGGGCGTCATCGTTTCGGACATCGCGGTGAACCCGCGGATATCGACGAAAAGAATCCCCATCTCCTCGCGCTTGCCCCGGCGCAGGTCCTGCATGCGCCCCTCGGCCAGTTCGGCCGAGATCTGGGCCGGCAGATACCGCGTCAGGTTCGCACGCCGCCGCGCCTCGGTTATGGAATCGCGCAAAAGGCGCCGGGTGCGGGACGCCGCGATCACCAGCACGCCGCCCGCCAGCGCGATCATGATCAGCCGCATCATGTTGGGCGGGGTCGCCAGGAAAAACGCGACCTCGTGATTGCCGGCGAAATCCTCGGGCGCGGGTGCGTTGCCCAGGTCCAGCATGCCCGCAAGGCCCAGCACCAGCACCAGCACCACGACGATATAGACCTGCACCGCCGGATCGACCCTCAGCATGCCGAAGGCCAGCGCGATGGGGATCAGCCAGGCGGGCGGCAGGGCGAACAGGACCTGGCCCGAAAACCCCGTGTTCTGAAGGCTCAGCCAGATGTTGATCAGCAGGAAGACGCAGTCGGTCGTCACCGTCAGCCAGATCATCCAGCGTTTCAGCCCGCCGGTCCGCCCCAGCAGCCAGATCCCAAGTCCGACGGCGAAATAGGCCGCCATCGTGCCCGAGGCAAAGACCCACTGCCGTTTCTGCATCGCGTCGGCATAATCCGAAAACGGCCCCACCGTGACCGCGAAGAACAGGAACAGCCCGCCCGCCACGATCATCCGCAGCACCGACACCAGCCGTTCCGAGGCGATTTCCGCCGCGACCAGAAGCTGGTGCGTACCGGCCTCTGGGTCTGGCTGTCTGTCAGTCTGCAGGTCGGGCTGTCTGTCGGGCTGGGTCATCTGGCGGATCCCGGGTTCCCTTTCAGATACGATATCGACGGGGACCGGGAAAGCGCCGCTCAGCCGTCGGCCTGCGGCACGGTGACGGGATGGGGCACCACCTGAGGCGCCTCGTCGAAATCGAAACGGTCCAGCCGTTCGGCCCTGCGCCCGGCCTTTTCGGCACTGACCCGGATCTCGGCCACATCGCGCGCGGCCTGCGAGAAATGCCTGTCGAGGTTCGCCACCCGTTCGCCCAGCCGCCCGACATCGCGGTTCAGCAGCGCCAGTTCGGTGCGGATCGCGCCCGCCTGTTCGCGCATCCGCGCATCCTTCAGGATCGCGCGCATCGTGTTCAGCGTGGCCATGCAGGTGGTGGGCGACACGATCCAGACCCGGGCATCGAACCCTTCGCGCACCACCTCCGGGAAACTGGCGTGCAGTTCGGCATAGACCGCTTCGGACGGCAGGAACATCAGCGCGCCTTCGGCAGTCTCGCCCTCCAGGATGTATTTCTCGGCGATCGCCTTGATATGCACCCGCACCGCCTGGCGAAAGGCCGCCTGCGCGCGGGCCTGTGTCGTGTCGTTGTCGGCCTTGCGCAGGGCCTCCCAGGCTTCCAGGGGGAACTTGCTGTCGATGACGATGGGGCCGGGCGGATTGGGCAGGCGGATCAGGCAATCGGCCCGCCGCCCGTTCGACAGCGTCACCTGCATCGCATAGCTGTCGGCGGGCAGCGCCTTGGCCACGATGTCGTGCAGCTGGATTTCCCCGAAGGCGCCGCGGGTCTGCTTGTTCGACAGGATGTCCTGCAGCGACAGCACATCGCCGGACAGCCGCGTGATGTTGTCCTGCGCCTTGTCGATGACCTTCAGCCGTTCCTGCAATTGCGTCAACGAGGTCGTGGTGGCCTTGGATTGCCCATGCAGCGTGTCGGTCATCCGCTCCTGCATCTCGGCCAGCGCCACCTGCGATTTCAGCGTGTTCTCGGCCAGTCGGTCCGACATCTGCTGCTGCACGTTGGCCAGCCGGGATTCCATCCGCTGGATCAGCTGCATCTGCCCGTTGGCCTGCGTGTCCGACACATGCTGCAGCCCGCCGCGCAGCTGGTCCTGCCCCTGCGCCATCTGCTGCAACGATTGCGACACCCATGCCATCTGCTGGGCCATGGGTTCGGCCGCGCGGGCGGCCCGGCCAGACGCGCGGATCGAGGCGATCAGCAGCATCAGCAGCAACAGGACCGCCCCGGCCACGCCTGCCGCGATCCACAGGCGCGGATCATCCGTGGCCACCGACTGGCCCCCGATCTGGATCATGTGCGCCCGAACAGCCGTTCGATATCGGCCAGTTTCAGCTCTACATACGTCGGCCGGCCGTGGTTGCACTGGCCGGAGTGGGGCGTCGCCTCCATCTCGCGCAACAGCGCGTTCATCTCGTCCGCCTGCATCCTGCGCCCCGACCGGACCGATCCATGGCAGGCCATCCGGCTGAGGATCGCGTCGATCCGGTCCTTGACCATGTGGCTTTCGCCCAGGTCGTCGAGTTCATCCAGCACGTCGCGGATCAGGCCTTCGGCATTGACTGTGCCCAGGATCGCCGGGGTTTCGCGGATCGCGATCGCCCCGCCGCCAAAGGGTTCGATGGCCAGCCCCAGCTTGTGCAGCTCTTCGGCATGCTCAAGGATGCGCGCGCAATCGCCATCCGACAGGTCCACGATCTCGGGGATCAGCAGCGCCTGCGCGGCGACACCGTTTTCCTCGGTCTGGCGTTTCAGCCGTTCATAGACCAGCCGTTCATGGGCCGCGTGCTGATCGACGATGACCATGCCGTCGGCGGTCTGGGCGATGATGTAATTCTCGTGCACCTGTCCCCGGGCGGCGCCCAGCGGGCGGCTTTCGGGCTGCGTTTCGGGGCGCGCCTCGCTGCGCTCATCGCGGTCCACGGGCATCGGATCGACCCGTGCGCTCCACGCGGCGGCGGTTTCGTCGAAGACCGATTGAGAGGGCATCTGAGGCGCCTGCGCGGCATAGGCCGACCTGAGCGCGCCCAGCGACGGCCGATCCATCTGGTAGACGCGCGGCTGGCCGGTGGCGGTGGGCTGTTCGGGGCGCATCGCGCCCAGCGTCGCGCCCGCCACGGTGGTGGACGCCCGGTGCCCGGCCTCGGCCAGCGCATGGCGCAGCGCCGACACGATCAGCCCCCGGGCGATGCCCGCGTCACGGAAACGGACCTCGGATTTCGCCGGGTGCACGTTGACGTCGACCAGGTGCGGATCGCAGTCGATGAACAGCGCCGCCGCCGGATGCCGATCACGGCTGAGGTAATCCTGGTAGGCCCCGCGCAGCGCGCCGACCAGCAGCTTGTCCCTGACCGGCCGACCGTTGACAAAGAGGAACTGGGCCACCGAAGCCCCCCGCGAATAGGTCGGCAGCGCGGCATAGCCAAACAGCCGCAGCCCCTCGCGCGTGGCGTCGATCCTCAGCGCGTTCTCGGCGAATTCGCGGCCCAGCACGGTGGACAGCCGCCCGTGCAGCGCGTCGAACAGATCGCCGTTCTCGGGATCGGCGCGGAAGGTCGTCCGCCCCTGCCCGTCGCCGGACACGTCGCGCAGGGTGAAGCCCACCGCCGGTTCGGCCATGGCCAGCCGCTTGATGATGTCCGACACCGCCTGGGTTTCCGACCGGTCCGACCGCAGGAACTTCAGCCGGGCGGGCGTGGCGTAGAACAGATCGCGCAGTTCGACCACCGTGCCGACCCGCAGCGCCGCCGGTTTCACCGGGCTCATGCGACCGCCCGAAACCTTGATCTCGGCCGCTTCATCCCCGCCGCGCGAGGTGATCGTCAGCCGCCCCACGGCGCCGAGCGACGGCAAGGCTTCGCCCCGGAATCCGAAGGTGTGGATGTTCAGCAAATCGGTGCCGTCGATCTTGGACGTCGCGTGCCGGGCCAGTGCCAGCGGCAGGTCTTCGGGCGCGATCCCGCAGCCGTCGTCTGTCACCCGGATCAGGGTCTTGCCGCCATCGGCGATCTCGACCATGACGCGGGTGGCGCCGGCGTCGATCGCGTTCTCGACCAGTTCCTTGACGGCCGACGCGGGCCGTTCCACGACCTCGCCCGCCGCGATCCGGTTGATCGCGGATTCATCCAGCTGCCGGATTACCGGCCGCGTGTCGCCCATATTGCGGTCATGTTGTCCCATTCCACTATCCCTAGCATGTTCATCCCCGATTCTGAAAGCGGGATGCGGGGGGTTGATTGACATCGCCGTGCCCCCTTGGTCTGTCCTTGGATGCAATCGCAGCGAAGGGACCGGGGCATGAGCGGACGTTGGGAATTCTGGATCGACCGGGGCGGGACCTTTACCGATATCGTCGCCCGCCGGCCCGATGGTTCCCTGCAGACCCACAAGCTGCTGTCCGAAAACCCCGAACGCTACCCGGATGCCGCCGTGCAGGGGATCCGCGAGTTGATGGAAGTGTCCGGGAACTTCCCCGAAGGCGGCATTTCCGCCGTCAAGATGGGCACGACCGTCGCCACCAACGCCCTGCTGGAACGCAAGGGCGCGCGCGTGCTGCTGCTGATCACCAGGGGGTTCGAAGACCTGCTGCGCATCGGCTACCAGACGCGGCCCGACCTGTTCGCCCTGCACATCCGGCGGCCCGACCTGCTGTACGACCGGGTGGCCGAGCTGGACGAACGGCTGGATGCCGACGGCAACGTGCTGGTGCCGCTGGACGAATCCGCCGCCCGCACCGCCCTGCAATCGGCCTATGACGACGGCATCCGCGCCGTGGCCATCGCCGGGCTGCACGCCTACCTGAACCCCGATCACGAAGCCCGCGTGGCGGGGATTGCCCGCGAGATCGGATTCACCCAGGTCTCGGCCAGTCACGAGGTGTCCAAGCTCGCCAAGCTGGTCGGGCGCGGCGATACCACCGTGGTCGATGCCTATCTGTCGCCGATCCTGCGCCGCTACGTCGACCAGGTGGCCGGTGCGCTGGATCTGGGGACGGCCTGCGAACGGCTGCTGTTCATGCAATCCTCGGGCGGGCTGACCGATGCGCGCCTGTTCCAGGGCAAGGACGCGATCCTGTCCGGCCCGGCGGGCGGCATCGTCGGCATGGTGCGCACGGCCGAGGCGGCGGGGCATGACCGGTTGATCGGCTTCGACATGGGCGGGACGTCGACCGACGTCAGCCATTACGCCGGGACCTACGAACGGTCCTTTGAAACGGAAGTCGCGGGCGTGCGGATGCGCGCCCCGATGATGGATATCCACACGGTGGCGGCGGGCGGCGGGTCCATCTGCCGCTTTGCCGAAGGGCGGTTCCAGGTCGGCCCCGAAAGCGCGGGCGCCGATCCCGGCCCGGCCTGCTACCGGCGCGGCGGACCGCTGACGGTGACCGATTGCAACGTGATGCTGGGCAAGCTGAACCCCGATCACTTCCCGGCGGTCTTTGGCCCGAACGGCGACGAACCCCTCGACATCGACGCGGTCCGCGCAGGCTTCGCCGCTCTCTCCGAGACCGTCTCGGCCGAGACGGGCGAGGCGCCCCGGTCGCGCGAGGACATGGCCGAGGGCTTTCTGCGCATCGCCGTCGACAACATGGCCAACGCGATCAAGAAGATCAGCGTCCAGCGCGGCCACGACGTGACCGGCTATACCCTGCAATGCTTCGGCGGAGCGGGCGGCCAGCATGCCTGCCTGGTGGCCGATGCGCTGGGGATGACAAAGGTCTTCATCCACCCCCATGCCGGGGTGCTATCGGCCTACGGCATGGGCCTGGCCGACATCCGCGCCCTGCGCGAGGTGCAGATGGATGCGCCGCTGTCCGACATCGATACCGCCCGCGACGCGCTGGAGACGATCCGCGCCGATGCCGTGGCCGAGGTCGAAGCCCAGGGCGCCGCCCGCATCCGCACCGACGACCGCGCACACCTGCGCTACGACGGATCCCACCAGGCGCTGGACGTGCCGTTTGGCGACCCCGCGCAAATGCAGGCCGATTTCGAGGCCGCCCACAAGCAGCGCTTCGGCTTCGTCTCGCCGGACCGCGCGATCCTGTTCGAGATGCTGAGCGCCGAGGCCATCGGCGACACCGGCGAAGCCCCGGTGGCCACCGGCTTCGGCGCCTCCGACGCGCCCGTGGCCGAGGTGCCGGTGCACACGCCCGACGGGCCCGTCATGGCCCCGCTCTACGACCGGCTGACCCTGACCAATGGCGCCAAGATCCCCGGCCCCGCCATCATCACCGAACCCACCGGCACCAATGTCGTCGAACCGGGCTGGACGGCGCATCTGGACAGCATGGGCAACCTGATCCTTGAACGGACCGAGGCCAAGACCCGTGACCTGGCCGCCGGAACCCAGGCCGATCCGGTGCTGCTTGAGGTCATGGGCAACCTGTTCATGTCCGTCGCCGATCAGATGGGCGCGACGCTGGCCAACACGTCCTGGTCGGTCAACATCAAGGAACGGCTGGATTTCTCCTGCGCGATCTTTGACGGCAACGGCGACCTGGTGGCCAATGCGCCCCACGTGCCCGTCCACCTGGGATCCATGTCCGACAGCATCAAGACGGTGATGCGCGAGAACGCCGGTGACATCCACGAAGGCGACGCCTTCATGCTGAATTCGCCGTTCAACGGCGGCACGCACCTGCCCGATGTCACCGTGGTCACCCCCGTCTTTGCCGATGGCAAGCCGGTGTTCTGGCTGGGCTCGCGCGGGCACCACGCCGATATCGGCGGGCGCACGCCGGGATCGTCGCCGCCCGACAGCCGCCATATCGACGAGGAAGGTGTGCTGATCGACAACGTGCGGCTGGTGTCCAGGGGCGATTTCCTGACCGACCGGGCGATGGAGACCCTCGCCTCCGGCCGTTATCCCGCCCGCAACCCCACCCAGAACCTGGCCGACCTGCAGGCGCAGGTCGCCGCCAACGAAACCGGGCGGCAGGCGCTGCTGGACGTGGTGGCGCAATACGGGCTGGACACGGTGCAGGCCTACATGGGCCATGTGCAGGACAATGCCGAGGAAAGCGTGCGCCGGGTGCTGAAGGACCTGCCCTCGGGGCGGTTCACCTACAGGATGGACATTGGCCAGGTCATCGAGGTCTCGGTCACCGTGGACCGCGCGGCGCGCGAGGCGGTGATCGATTTCACCGGGACGTCGCCGCAGCATTCGGGCAATTACAACGCGCCCTTCGCGGTCTGCCGGGCGGTGGTTCTGTATGTCTTCCGGACCCTCGTCGGCACGCCGATCCCGCTGAACGAAGGCTGCCTGAAGCCGCTGAGGATCATCGCACCCGAGGGCTGTTTCCTGAACCCCGCCTACCCGGCGGCGGTGATCGCGGGCAACACCGAAGTGTCCCAGGCCGCCTGCAACGCGCTTTACGGGGCGCTGGGGGTGATCGCCTGCAGCCAGGCAACGATGAACAACTTCATCTGGGGCAATGACGCCTTTCAGAACTACGAAACCATTTGCGGGGGCACCGGCGCCGGGCCGGGCTTCCCGGGCTGCGACGCGGTGCAAAGCCACATGACCAACACCCGCATGACCGACCCCGAAATCCTGGAACGTCGCTTCCCCGTCCGGCTGGAGGACTTTCGCATCGCCAGGGGCACCGGAGGGGCGGGCCACTGGTCGGGGGGCAACGGCGCGCTGCGCCGGTTGCGGTTCCTTGAGCCGGTGACGGTGACGACGCTGTGTTCCCACCGGGTGGTGCCGCCTTTTGGCGGGGATGGGGGCGAACCGGGTCATGTCGGTCAGAACTGGGCAGAGTTTCCGGACGGGTCGCGCCGGGACCTTGAAGGAAACGACGAAATCGAGCTGCCGGCGGGCGGGGTCCTTGGCATGATCACGCCGGGTGGTGGGGGCTGGGGCGCGCCTTCGTCGTGACGACGTCGCCTTTGGCTGCTGTCGGAATGGAGTATTCCGGCAAAGGTGAAGACAGGGGCGCGCGCACGGGTTTCTTTCTGGCCTGAAATACCCCGGTACGGCATCGGCCACGGGCGCGACCGTCGGACAGGCCGCCACCCGTCGTGCCCTTGCCTTGGGCCCGCCCTCATGCGACCGTCTTGCGACAATTGCCCGACCGGAGGAGCCCGGAAAAGCCATGACCGTTCACGCCCCCCACGCCACGGCACAGCTGCCCCAGGTGACCCAGCCCGCGCATGAGCCGCGCAATCCGGGCATGGATCTGGACCTCGACTGGGTCCGCGGCGCGCAGGCCAATACCTCGGCCATCGAACGCCGCGCGGCGGCGCTGCCCGGGCGGCGGTCGGTCAAGAAGGACCACCAGGCGGCCTGGCTGTTGCGCGCGATCACCTGCATCGACCTGACCACGCTGTCGGGCGACGATACGCCCGGACGGGTGCGGCGGTTGTGCGCCAAGGCGCGCCAGCCGGTGCGCGCGGATCTGCTGGACGCGATGGGCATGCCGCCGGTCACCGTCGGCGCGGTCTGCGTCTATCACGACATGATCGCGCCCGCGGTCGAGGCGCTGGAGGGCTCCGGCATCCCCGTGGCCGCCGTCAGCACCGGGTTTCCCGCCGGGTTGTCGCCGTTTCGGTTGCGGGTCGAGGAAATCGTGGAGAGCGTCTCGGCGGGGGCGGCCGAGATCGACATCGTGATTTCGCGCCGCCACGTGCTGACCGGCAACTGGCAGGCCCTCTACGACGAGATGCGGATCTTTCGCGAGGCCTGCGGCGAGGCCCATGTGAAGGCGATCCTTGCGACCGGAGAGCTGGGCACATTGCGAAACGTCGCCAAGGCGTCGCTGGTCTGCATGATGGCGGGGGCGGATTTCATCAAGACGTCCACGGGCAAGGAAAGCGTGAATGCCACGCTGCCGGTGTCGCTGGTGATGCTGCGGGCGATCCGGGCGTACCAGGCGCGGACAGGGTACCGTGTGGGCTACAAGCCCGCGGGCGGGATTTCCAAGGCGAAGGATGCGCTGGTCTACCTGTCGCTGATGAAGGAGGAGCTGGGGGATCGGTGGCTCAGGAACGACCTGTTCCGGTTCGGGGCATCGTCGTTGCTGGGCGATATCGAGCGGCAGCTGGAACACCATGTGACGGGCGCCTATTCGGCGGGATGGCGTCATCCGATGGGGTGAGCGCCCTGGCCAGCGTTGCGTCGAGGTATTTGGACCAAGAAGAAGGGGAGGGGCCTGTCCTGTTGTTGGCGGCCCTCGGGAAGATGACATGAGCGTCAGAGAGATTTTCGAGAGCATGGAGTATGGCACCGCGCCCGAAAGCGCCGGGGATGCGCTGGCCTGGATCGTCGACAATGGCAGCCGGTTCGGGTGTTTCATCGACGGGGCGTTTGCCGAACCGGGCGAGACCTTCGAGACGAAGAATCCGGCGACGGGGGAGGTGCTGGCGGAGATCACGCAGGCCTCCCGGGCGGATGTGACGGCGGCGGTGGACGCGGCGCGGGCGGCACAGCCGGGGTGGGCGGCGCTTGGCGGGCATGGGCGGGCCCGGGTGCTTTATGCGCTGGCGCGGCTTTTGCAGAAACACGCGCGGCTTTTCGCGGTGCTGGAGACATTGGACAACGGCAAGCCGGTGCGGGAAAGCCGCGATGTCGACGTGCCCTTGGCGCAGCGGCATTTCTATTACCACGCCGGTCAGGCCGAGCTGATGGAAGATGTCATGCCGGGCCGGGTGGCGCTGGGGGTCTGCGGGCAGATCGTGCCGTGGAATTTCCCGTTGCTGATGCTGGCCTGGAAGGTCGCGCCGGCGCTGGCCATGGGCAATACGGTGGTTCTGAAACCCGCCGAATGGACCTCGCTTACCGCGCTGCTGTTCGCGCAGATCTGCGGGCAGGCCGGGGTGCCGAAGGGCGTGGTCAACATCGTGACCGGCGATGGCACCGTGGGCGAGATGATCGTGGCATCGGACGTCGACAAGATCGCCTTTACCGGGTCCACCGCCGTGGGCCGCAGGATCCGCGGGGCGACGGCGGGGACCGGCAGGGCGCTGACGCTGGAGCTGGGCGGCAAGTCGCCCTACATCATCTTCGAGGACGCCGATATCGACAGCGCGATCGAGGGGCTGGTGGACGCGATCTGGTTCAACCAGGGGCAGGTCTGCTGCGCCGGATCGCGCCTGCTGCTGCAGGAGGGCATCTCCGACGACGTGACCGCCCGGCTGAAAGCCCGGATGAAGGCCCTGCGCATCGGCAACCCGCTGGACAAGAGCATCGACATCGGCGCGATGGTGGACCCCGAGCAGCTCGCACGGGTTTCGGCCCTGCTGGAGGGGACGAACGGAGAGCTGTTCCAGTGCGGCGACCTGCCGGAGACGGGCTGTTTCCACCGTCCGACGCTGATCTCGGGGCTGTCGCAATCCGATCCGCTGATGCAGGAGGAGATCTTTGGCCCGGTGCTGGTGTCGACCACCTTCCGCACCCCGGCCGAGGCGGTCGCGATGGCCAATGACACGCGCTACGGACTGGCGGCCTCGGTCTGGACAGAGAACGTGAACCTCGCGCTGGATGTGGCGCCGAAGCTGGCCGCCGGCGTGGTCTGGATCAACGCGACCAACCTGTTCGATGCGGCGGCGCCCTTTGGCGGACTGCGCGAAAGCGGGTTTGGGCGGGAAGGCGGGCCTGAAGGGTTGATGTCCTACACGAAAGCCAGGGGCGACGCGCCGGTGCTGCCGGCCCGCGTGTCCGGGGACGCAGAGCCGGGCGACCCGGTGATGCCGATCGACCGGACGGCAAAGCTGTATATCGGCGGCAAGCAGGCGCGGCCCGATGGCGGCTATTCGCGGCCCGTACAGGGCGCGGACGGCGGGCTGATCGGGCATGTGTCGCTGGCCAGCCGCAAGGATGTGCGCAACGCGGTCGAGGCGGCGCAGGGTGCAAGCGCCTGGGCCGGGACAACAGCGCATTTGCGGGCCCAGATCCTCTATTTCATCGCCGAGAACCTTTCGGCGCGGGCCGGTGAATTCGCGGACCGGCTGGATGCGATGACCGGAATGGATGGCGGCGCGGAGGAGGTCGAGGCCTCGATCCGCCGGCTGTTCACCTATGCGGCCTGGGCGGACAATTACGACGGTGCGGCGCGCGCGGTGCCGATCAGGGGCACGGCGCTGGCGATGCGGCGGCCCGTGGGGTTGATCGGCGCGCTGTGCGCCGACGAAGCGCCGCTGCTGGGGCTGGTCGGCGTGATGGCACCGGCAATCGCCATGGGCAACCGGGTGGTGCTGGTGGCGTCGCAAAGCGCACCGCTGGTGGCGACCGATTTCTTCCAGGTGCTGGATACATCCGACGTACCGGGCGGGGTGGTCAACATCCTGACAGGCAGCCATGCCGAGCTTGCGCCGACGATGGCCGCGCACATGACGCTGGACGCGGTCTGGAGCTTCTCTTCGGCACCGGTCTCGGCCGATATCGAACGCGCTGCGGCCGGCAACCTGAAAAGGACCTGGGTCAACAACGGCAAGGGCCGCGACTGGATGCGGGCCGATGCGCAGACCTTCCTCGCCGAGGCGACCGAGACAAAAACGATCTGGATCCCCTGGGGCGAATAGGCTGCACTTCTTCTTGGCTGCAAATACCTCTCGCCGAAGGCACCGCGCCTAAAGGCGCGGTTGCGCCGCCTTTGGCGGCGCCCCGGGCGAGAGCAGGCCGGCGTGTTTCACACGCCGGCCTGCCCTCGCCATCCCTCCCCAAACCAACTGGAATGACTGGGATCACCGAGGTCAGTTCGTATCCGGATCGATCCCCACCGGCTCTCCGACGACGACGAAGTGCAGATCCTCGGGCCGGAACAGCTCTGCCGCGACGCGATTCACGTCGTCCAGCGTCACCGCGTTCACCTTGTCGTTGCGGGTGGCGGCATAGTCGATGGGCAGGCCTTCCATCTGCATGCCCACCAGGATCCCGGCGATCCGGCCGTTGCCCTTGAACCGCAGCGGATAGGCGCCGGTCAGGTAGGTCTTGGCGTCCTGCAACTCGTCTTCCGTCACGCCGTCTTCGGCGATCCGGGCCCATTCGTCGCGGATCACGTCGATCGCCTCGGCGATGCGGTCGTTGGCCGAGGCCACGCGCCCCACCACGATGGCCGCCAGGTCCTTGGGCGCAAGGTAGCCGTAGACGCCGTAGGTCAGCCCGCGCTTGACCCGAACCTCCTGCATCAGCCGGCTTTCTCCCGACCCGCCCAGGATGTGCATCGCAAGCATTGCCGCAAAGAAATCCGGATCGTCGCGCTGCATGCCGGGCTGCCCGAACAGCGCGGTCGATTGCGGCGTGTCGAAAGGTATGACCGTCGTGCCGCCTTCCACGTGCAAGTCGGCCGGACCCGGCATCGGCGCGCCGGTCTCGGGCAAGTCGGCCAGCAATTCGTCGACGATGCGGCCCAGGTCTTCGGGCGTGATGTCGCCCACCGCGCCCACGTAGACCCGGTCGCGGGCAAAGACCGCGTCATGCGCCGCCACCATGTCGTCGCGGGTCAGCGCCGAGACGCTGTCGATCGTGCCTTTGCCCGGCGTGCCATAGGGGTGATCGCCAAAGATCTGCGCCGCGAAGGCTTCGCTGGCGATATCGTCCGGGTCCTTGGCGTCCGAGGCCAGCCCCGACAGAACCTGCCCCCGCACCCGGTCCACCGCGTCCTGGTCGAAGCGCGGCTCGTTGATGGACTTGCGCAGAAGCTCCACCGCCTGGTCCCGGTTCTCGGTCAGGAACCGGGCCGAGACCGACAGGTCGTCATCGCCCACGCTGTAGCCGTAGGACGCCGCCAGTTCCTCGCGCGTGCGGGCGAATGCGCGGGCGTCCAGGTCGCCGGCGCCTTCCTCGAGCAGCGCGGTCATCAGGTAGATCCCGCCCCGCTTGCCCGGCGCATCCAGCGACGTGCCGCCGCGAAACCGGATCTCGAGCGCGGTGAAGGGGATCGAATGATCCTCGACCAGCCAGGCCTTGATGCCCGAGGGCGTGGTAACGTCCTGGATGTTCACCTCGGCACGGGCCGCGACCGCCGCGAACAATCCAAGCGTCAGGAGCAGTGCGAAACGGATCATTGGGTCACCTCTTGTTCGGCGGTGTCATCCGCGGGACGGGTCAGCCAGCCGGTCACCGATGTTTCGGGGCGGAACACCAGGCGCGCGGCGTCCATCACCTCTTCGGGCGTGATTTCCTGCAATAGCGCGGGCCAGGCCTGCACGTCCTCGACCGTCAGGCCCGAGGTCAGCGCCTGGCCATAGCGGTTGCCGACGCTGTCCACGGAATCCCGTTCATAGATCTGCGCGGCACGCAGCTGCGCCTTGATCCGGTCCAGGTGCTCCGGGTCGACCCCGTCCGTCATGAATTGCGCGATCGCGCCGTCCAGCGCGTCCTCGGCTTCTTCCAGGCTCACACCCTCTACCGGCACGACCACCATGTTGAACGTCGTGTCGTCCAGCGAAACACCGGAATAGGATGTCCCGGCATAGACCACGATCTTCTGGTCGAACTGCAAACGTTCGTTCAGGTACGACGTCGTCCCCCCGCCCAGCAGTTCCGAAAGCAGCGCCAGCGCGGCGGCGGTGCGCTGATCGCCGTGGTCGCGTTCGGGCGCCAGGTAGGACCGGCGCACCATCGGCTGCGCGACGCGCGCATCCTTGAAAACCACCCGGCGGGCCGCGCGCTGCGGCGGCTCCTGCGGGCGGGCGCGGGGTTTCAGATCGGGGTTGGCCGGGATCTTGCCATAGGTGTCCTCGGCCAGGGACCGGACCTCGCCGGGGGTCACGTCGCCGGTCACCACCAGCACCGCGTTGTTGGGCGAATAATACAGGTCGTAAAAGGCCATCACGTGATCGAGGTCCAGTGTCTCCATCTCGTGCTTCCAGCCTATCACCGGGATGCCGTAGTGATGGTTCAGGTATTGGGACGCGCTCATCTCTTCGGCGAACAGCGCGCTGGGGCTGTTTTCGATCCGCATGTTCCGCTCTTCCAGGATGACCTGGCGTTCGGGCGCCAGCACGTCCTCGGTCAGGCGGATGTTCTTCATCCGGTCGGATTCCATTTCCATCATCAGGCCCAGCCGGTCGGCGGCCACCTGCTGGTAATAGGCGGTGTAATCGTAGCTGGTGAAGGCATTGTCGCTGCCCCCGTTGGCCGCGACGGTGGCGGAAAGCTCTCCGGCCTTCATCTTGTCGGTGGCCTTGAACAGCAGGTGTTCCAGGAAATGCGCCACCCCCGACACCCCCGGCGTTTCGTCCGCGGCGCCGGCCTTGTACCAGACCATCTGCTGAACGACCGGGGCGCGGTGATCCTCGATCACCACGACGTCCATGCCGTTTTCAAGGGTGAAGGTGGTGACCTGGTCGGACACGTCCTGAGCCGCCAGCGAACCGGTCAGCGCAGGAAGCGCGACCAGCGAGGCCGAGATCAGGGAGAGGATACGGGGCATGCATGGTCCTTTCTGCGGGCCGCTTTCCGCGGACCGTGCGCAAACCTACGCCAATGGCGCCCCGCTTCAAGCATGCTGAAGGACAAGCTGTCGGGATTGTGAGCGTCCGGGGCCGGTCCGGGGCAGGTCCGGAGTCGGGCCCGGCACGCTCACCTCCCTGTCATGCAGCCCTTACTGGGCCTTCTCTGGCGGGTTGGCCGGGACGCGGATGCCCGCGTTGCGGAAGCGGTCGGCTTCGGCAAAGGGATCCAGCGAATAGCGTTCGTAGGCCTGGTTGTAGCGATCGACCGGAACCAGGCGGATATTGGTGAACCGGCCCTGGCGCCTGCGGAACTGGGCGTCTTCGTCGGCCAGCTCCTGCCGGATGTTCGGCGTCAGGCCATAGCGGTTGGCATAGTTCACGATCGTACCGTCGCGCCCGGGCACGGTGGTGGACCGTACCGCCGCCGCATTGCCGCCAAGGGCCGCGACCGCATCGGCGTCGGGTGTCGGATCCGTCCGGTTCGCGCCACCCGGGGTGGGCGCCGGCAGGAAGGTGTAGCTATCGGGTTCCTGAAGCGGTTTGGACGGCAGGACCTTGAATTCGTCCGGGCCACGCGGCGGCCTGTTCAGTTGGCGCAGGCCGTCATTGCCGGAACAGGCAGACAGCACCAGTCCAAGGCCAAGACCCAGTCCGATCCCCCTAAGAATGCGCTGCGGATTCATCCAGTTCTCCCGTGCTTGCGTCTGTCTAGCCGATCGTTCGGGCGAGGTCACGCGCCCTTTTTCCGCCCCCTGCCCCGGGATCCGGAGCGGGGTTCGAACAGCGCCAGGCCGATGGCGCCGGCAAAGATGAAGACGTCGGCGATGTTGAAGACGTAAGGGTTGTCGAAGCCGCAGCAGGACATGTTGAGAAAGTCCAGCACGTAGCCGTAAAGCACCCGGTCCAAGGCATTTCCCATCGCGCCGCCCACCAGGAACCCGGCCGAGACCAGCATCGGGATCGCCTTGGCATGACGCCGCGTGACCCACAGGACGACGGCGATGGATATCACCACCGAAAGGCCGATCAGAACCCAGGGCATCGCCTCGGAATAGCCGTTGAACAGGCCAAAGTTGATGCCCCGGTTCTCGCCATAACGGAAGCGGACAAGGGGGGGCAGCGCATCGATCTGCCCCGCGATGTCCAGCCGCATGCGGCGGATCACGATCCACTTTGTCACCTGGTCCACCACGAAGGCAACCAGCGCCGAAATCAGCAGCGGATACAGCCAGATCGGCCGGGAGGACGGACGTGCCATGCGGTTGTGCCCTTAGTGGCGGAAGTGGCGCATGCCGGTGAAGACCATCGCCAGCCCGGCCTCGTCGGCGGCGGCGATGACCTTGTCGTCACGCATCGACCCTCCCGGCTGGATCACCGCCGTGGCGCCGGCCTCGGCTGCGGTCAGCAACCCGTCGGGGAACGGGAAGAACGCATCCGATGCCACCACGGATCCTTGGGTCAGCGGCGCGTCGAGGCCAAGCGCATCAGCCATGTCCTGCGATTTGCGGGCGGCGATGCGGGCGCTGTCGACGCGGCTCATCTGGCCGGCGCCGATGCCGACGGTGGCACCGTTCTTGACGTAGACGATGGCGTTGGACTTGACGTGCTTGCCGACCTTCCAGGCGAACAGCAGGTCGGCGATTTCCTGCTCGGTCGGCTGGCGTTTCGTCACCACCTGCAGGTTCTCGGCCATGATCCGGCCGCTGTCGCGGTCCTGCACCAGGAAGCCGCCCGACACCTGCTTGATCACCCGGCCCGGCGCCATCGGATCGGCGAGGCCGCCGGTGGTCAGCAGCCGAAGGCTGGGCTTTTTCGCGAACACGGCGCGGGCCGCGTCATCGGCTTCGGGCGCGATCACCACCTCGGTGAAGATGCCCGCGATTTCTTCGGCGGTTTCGGCATCCAGCGGCTTGTTCAGCGCGATGATCCCGCCAAAGGCCGACGTCTGGTCGCACTGGAAGGCCCGGGTATAGGCGTCTTTCAGGGTCGCACCGGTCGACACGCCACAGGGGTTGGCGTGCTTGATGATGGCGCAGGCGGGCGCGTCGGTGCCGAATTCCGACACCAGTTCGAAGGCGGCGTCGGTGTCGTTGATGTTGTTGTAGGACAGTTCCTTGCCCTGGTGCTGCACGGCCGTGGCCACGCCCGGACGGGTCGATCCGTCGCGGTAGAAGGCCGCCGTCTGGTGCGGGTTCTCACCATAGCGCAGGGTCTGGGCCAGGGTCCCGGCCACCACCCGGCGGCGCGGCGCGGGCGTGTCCAGCGCGTCCGCCATCCAGGTCGACACGGCGGCGTCATAAGCCCCGGTGCGGGCATAGGCGGTCTGGGCCAGGCGCTGGCGGAAGGCATAGGTGGTCTGCCCGTCCATGGCGTCCATCTCGGCCAGCAGCGCCGCGTAATCCTCGGTATCCACCACGACGTTCACGAAGGCGTGGTTCTTGGCCGCCGCGCGGATCATCGCCGGGCCGCCGATGTCGATGTTCTCGATGCAGGTCTCGTAATCGGCCGCCGCGGCGACGGTCGCCTCGAACGGGTAAAGGTTCACCACCAGCAGGTCGATCGGCGCGATGTCGTGATCTTCCATCGCCTTCACATGGTCCGCATTGTCCCGCAGCGCCAGCAGCCCGCCGTGCACGCCCGGGTGCAGCGTCTTGACCCGGCCGTCCATCATTTCCGGGAATCCGGTAACCTCGCTCACGTCCTTCACGGTCAGGCCCGCGTCGCGCAGGGCCTTGGCGGTGCCGCCGGTCGACAGCAGTTCGACGCCACGCGTCGCAAGCGCCTTGCCCAGGTCAATCAGGCCGGTCTTGTCGGAAACGGAAAGCAGCGCGCGGCGCACGGGGGCGAGATCGTTCATTCGGAACTCCCTTCAGGGATCAGTCGGCAGCGAACAGGTCGTCCATTGCCAGGTCCCGGACCGCCACAGCGGTGTCCTGGGCCTTGGCCAGCGACCAGCGGATTCGCGTGGCATATCCCATGGCCCGGCCGGAAAGTACAATCTGTTTCGTCGCACGCGGTTTCAGCCGCCCGGTTTCCAGGTAGACCGAGGGTTCCAGTTTCAGCGCATGCTTGCCGTCGTGCCGAAAGATCCAGATCTCGCCGCTTTTCAGCGCCATCGAAACCGCCGCCCCGCCCATGTCGATTTCGGCGTCGACGTCCGGATGCAGGTGAAACCGCACATCATAGGCGATCCCGGCCAGTTTCGCGGCATCCATCGCCTTGTCGAACCGCCGTTTCTCGGCGTCCTCCATGGCCAGCAGCATGTCCTCGCCCGACAGGCCGCGCCCGTCGACCGTCAGGTCCAGCGTGCGGGCATGGGTCAGCCCGTGGCTTAGCACATAGCCGTCATGCCCGCCCTGAAAGCGCAGCCCGTCGGCCATGTCGCTGATTTCCACCGGCACGGTTGTCGGCCCCTCGATCATCGCCTCGCGGTGCATGCTGCGGGTCGGCGGGCTGAGCCGCGCGCTGGAATACCCATCCAGGCACAGCACCGAATGCGACGGCGTCGCCCGGCCCGCCCGGCGCCAGTCGGCGCCGAACGCCGTGCCCGCGCCGCAACTGACGATCACCGGGCGGCGCCCCGACGTCAGTTCGAACGCCAGGGTCGAGGCATGGGCGTTGTAGGATGCCGCCCCCGACGGCGGCGGCGCCGCGTCGATGATGACCGATGTGCGCCGGGACGACAGGCGCGCATAGCCCATCGCCAGCCCGTCGGAATGGCGCTTGCGCACGGCGGATGTCGCCAGCGCCAGGTCCAGCCGGCCGTCCATCCCGCGCCCGCCGCCATGGAACCGCGCCAGCCCGCCGTCGGAATGGCGCAGGGTGCGCAGGGTCGGCGCGATGCGGTCGATGGCGTCCAGGTGGGCGTCGGGCGTGGTCCGCCCGGCCTCGGCCAGCGCGGTGGCGGCCCAGGTCAGCAGCGTGAAAACCTCAAGCAATTCCTCGGGGTTGCGGGTCGGCAGACCGCCTTGGCGGTCGATCTGCAGGTTGCATTCATGGGCCAGCGCGACGATCGCCGGATCGGCCAGCGCCTCTTTCCCCTCAAGCGAGAAGCCGGCGTAGACAAGGCCTGTCAGCGCCTCGAACCGGGGCAGGCCCGGTGCCGCGGCGCGCCAGCGGCGGGCCAGGAACCAGGTCTGCGCGGCCAGCGCCCGGTAGAAGGCGGCGCTTTGCGCGGCATCGCGGCCGCGCAAAAGGAAGATCGCGTGGCTGATCCAACGGATCAGCCGGCGCCCCGACAGATCCGGCGTCCAGCCCGGCCCCTGCCCGCGCCCATAACGGTCGATCCAGCCCCACAGCCAGACCTGCGCGCGCGCCCGCGCGGTCACGTCCCCAACGGCGGCCAGGTCGTCGAGCCAGGCAAACCCGTGGCGGGCGGCGTCGAAGGCGGGATCGGGGGCGGGAATGTCCCACAGGTCGGTGTCCGGGGCTTCCACGAAATGGCCGGCCAGGATGATGTTGCCGGCCAGAAGCTGGCGGCCACGGGCAAAGGATCCGACGGTGCGGGGTTCGGGCTGCGAGACAAAACCCGTCGCCGCCCGTTGGTGCGTGCTGCGTCGCGCGGCGTGCCTGTTCAGCACCCGCGTGCGCCACCGATCAAGGGGATCCCGACTGGCCATCTGCTCTGCCTTCTGACGCTCTTTGCAGCGCTTTTTCGCCACCTTACCCAAAGCGCCCCGGCAAGTCACCGCTTATTGCGCCGCAACGGGATCCTTGCGCAGAAAAGCCATGTAGAATCCGTCCATTCCACCCTGATCGGCCCAAAAGTCGGGCCTCAGCCGCAGCCCGCCCTCGGCGGAGATCCACGCAGGGTCGATGCCGGGACGGGCCAGCGCGTCGCGGTCGACGGCGACCCCGGGCAGACGGTCAAGCGCCGCGGTGATCTGCGCCTCGCCCTCTTCGGGCAGCAGCGAACAGGTGCAGAAGACCAGCCGCCCGCCGGGGGCCAGCAGGGTCCAGGCATGATCCAGCATCTCGGCCTGCAGGGGGACAAGCGCGGTCAGTTCGGACACGGGCTTGATATGCGGCAGGTCGGGGTGGCGCCGGATCGTGCCCGTGGCGGAACAGGGCGCGTCAAGCAGGATCGCGTCATAGGTCCCCTGGTGCGCGCGGGCATCGCCGGTGACGATATCGGCGGTCAGCCCGGTGCGGGACAGGTTTTCCGTCAGCCGCCCAAGGCGCGCCTCGGACAGATCGAGCGCGGTGACCTTTGCCCCGGCGGCGGTCAGTTGCAGGGTCTTGCCGCCGGGCGCGGCACACATGTCCAGCACCCGTTCCCCCGGCTGCGCATCCAGGATCCGCGCCGGCAGCGCGGCGGCGGCGTCCTGAACCCACCAAAGGCCATCGTCGTACCCCGGCAGGGCCGAGACCTGGCCCGGATCCTCGAGCCGCACCGATCCGGTGGGCAAAAGGACACCGCCCAGCCGTTCGGCCAGTTCCGCGCCATCGGTCCGCGGCGTCAGGTCCAGCGGCGGACGCATGGCGTGCACCGCCTCCATCCCCGCCACGGCGTCGGCGCCCCATGTCCGGACCAGCCGGCTGCGCAGGGGTTTCGGCAGGCGGGGCGCTTTCAGCCCGGCCCAGACAGCCGGGCCTTCTTCGGCCACCTTGCGCAGGACGGCATTGACCAGCCCCTTGAGCTTGCCGTGCTTGCGATGCGCGCCGACGATGGCGACAAGGTCGCTGACCACGCCATGGGCGGCGCCCCCGGTACACAGCTCCATCGTGCCAAGGCGCAGGGCGTTCAGCACGAAACGGGCCGGACGGCGGTCAAGGTAGCTGTCGACGATCCGATCGGCGCGCCCGAGCGATCGCAAGGTTTCCGTCGCCAGTCGCTGGGCGCGGGCGCGGCTGGCCGGGTCCAGCCGGTCGATCAGGGACAGGCTGTCGGACAGCATCCGCCGCTCGGCCAGAACGGACCCCAGCAGCATCACGGCCCCGCGCCGCGCATCAGTTCCGGTGGCCGCCATTCCCTGCCTCTGCCTTGCTTCAAGCGAAGGCGCGCGTATATCAGGGGGCAGCCGGCAAAGGAACCCGTCATGAGCGACCCCGAAGACAGATCCCACCTGCCCCCCGCGGCCCAACGCGCCCTGGCCGAGGCCGACGCGCGCCGCAAGGCCGCCGCCGAACAGACGCCGCTGGCCAAGGAGCTTGGCGGCCGCGACGGGCCCGAGCCCGTGCGCTATGGCGATTGGGAAAAGAAGGGCCTGGCGATCGACTTCTGACGCGGCCCGCAGGCCAGCCCGTCAGTTCAGAGTGAAGACGGCGGATTCGCCCGCGCCCCGGTCCGAGGTAAAGCGCACCTTGCGCCCGTTCACCCTGACCTCCTGGCAATTGTAGCCCAGGTCATCGCCGCCCCAGGCGAGATCGCGGCAGAAATAGCCGTTCTGCCAGCTCCAACGCCCCGTCACGTCCCAGGTCATGCCGCGCCCGCTGATCGCGCCCTGGGGCGATACCTGCAGACGGACCATCGGCCGGGTCAGGGTCTTGCCGGTGACCAGGCGGCGGAAATCGGTTTCGGTGTCGATCTTCTGGAATTCGGCCAGAACAGGGCTCGCCGCGCAGAAGAACGCTGCGGTTGCCGCAAGTGCCAGTCGCATCAGCATCGTGATCCTCCCGTTGCCTTTCGGGAGTCCTACGGATGCCGGCCGATCGCGGATCACATTCGATCAAGAAAATTCGCGGAATTTTCGTGGGGGCGAGAAAATTCGTCGAATTTTCTTTGGCTACGTCAGGCCCAGCACGTCGATCATGTCGTAAAGCCCAGGCCCCTTGTCCTGCCCCCACAGCGCCGCCTTCAGCGCCCCGCGCGCAAAGATCGCCCGGTCCGTCGCCATGTGCCGCAGGATCAGCCGTTCGCCCATGCCGGCAAAGATCACGTCGTGTTCCCCGACGATATCCCCGCCCCGCACGACCGAAAACCCGATATCCCCACGCCTGCGCGCCCCGGTGATGCCGTCCCGCGCCCGCGCCTCGACGTCGCGAAGCGCGACGCCGCGCCCCGCGGCCGCCGCCTCGCCCAGCATCAGGGCCGTGCCCGAGGGCGCGTCGACCTTCTGGTTGTGATGCGCCTCCAGCACTTCGATGTCGAAATCCTCGTCCAGCGCCTGGGCCACCTTGCGCGTCAGCTGCGTCAGCAGGTTCACGCCCAGGCTCATGTTGCCGGCCTTCACGATCACCGCGTGCCGCGACGCGGGTTCCAGCAGGGCCGTCTGTTCATCCGTCATGCCGGTGGTGCCGATCACGTGCACCGCCCGCGCCTGCGCGGCCAGCGCCGCGAATTCCACCGTGGCCGCCGGCGCCGTGAAATCGATCACCGCCTGGGCCGTGGCAAAGGCCTCCAGCGGGTCGTCCGTCACCGCGACACCCATCGCCGCGCCGCCCATCGCGGTGCCGATATCCTGCCCGATCCAGTCATGTCCCGGCCGAACCACCGCGCCGACCAGCTTCGCTTTCGGGCTCTCCGAAACGATCCTTGCAAGCATCCGGCCCATCCGGCCCGACGCTCCGGTGATCACGATTCCAGGCACTTCCGTCATGTTCAGCCCTCCTGACGCGGCATCACCCCTCCTAGCCCCAAGTGCGCCGCTTGGCAAAGCCCCGGCAACGGCCTAAATGTGGGCCATGGCCAAGAACAAGTTTCATGACGGCCCCGGTCCGTCCCAGCGACAACTCAGGGTAGGGGAATTGATCCGCCGCACGCTCTCCGAGGTGCTGGCGCGCGGTGACGTGCACGATCCCGATCTGAACCGGCTGTCGATCACCGTGGGCGAAGTCCGCATGTCCCCGGATCTCAAGATCGCGACCGCCTATGTCCTGCCGCTTGGCGGCCAGGGCCAGGAAGACGCCGTGCCCCTGCTTGCCCGCAACAAGCATGAACTGCGGCGCACGGTCGGCAAGAAATGCGGTCTGAAATATGCACCCGACCTGCGGTTCCAGATCGACGAGACCTACGACCGCATGGATGAAACCCGCCGCATGCTCGACCAGGACGCGGTGCGCCGCGATCTCGATACGTGATACGCCTCCTGTCCGCTCTGCTTGCCCTGGGCCTCGGCTCCGGAGCCGCCACAGCCGCGACCTGCCGCGACCTGGCGCATGATGGCAACCGCTACACGGTCTGCGAGATCGACCCGACGTCCGAGGACCTGCGCCTGTTCCTGTATCGCCCCGACGGGTCACCCTATGGCCAGTTCAGCGCGATAGACGCCGCGCTGCGTCCCGAAGGCCACCTGGTCTTTGCGATGAACGCCGGCATGTACCACGACGACCGGTCCCCGGTGGGCCATTACGTCGAGGACGGGGAAGAGATCATGCGGGTCATCCCCAACGCGGGCCCCGGCAATTTCGGCCTGCTGCCCAACGGGGTGTTCTGCATCCGCGACGGCCGCGCCGACGTGTTCGAGACGCTGGATTACATCGACCGCAAACCCGAATGCCGCTTTGCCACGCAATCGGGCCCGATGCTGGTGATCGATGGCGAAATCCATCCGCGGTTCCTGCCCGACAGCACCTCGCGCTATGTGCGCAACGGGGTGGGCACGTCGGCCGATGGCAAACGGGTGGTCTTTGCGATCTCCAACAACACCGTCACCTTCCATGAATTCGCCCGGCTTTTCCGCGACGAGCTGGGCCTGCCCAACGCGTTGTACTTCGACGGCAATGTCTCGCGTCTTTTTGCGCCCGACATCGGCCGCAACGATCCCGGCTTCAACCTGGGCCCCATCGTCGGCGTGGTCGAACCCAACGGGTCCTGACCGCCCCTGCCCCATTGACCCGTGACCGGGATTGCGGCTAAGGACGCGGCCTCTTCACTGACATCGGGACATTTCATGGCACGCAAGGGACGCGACATTTCGGGTTGGCTCGTGGTGGACAAACCCGCGGGGCCGACATCGACCGCCGTGGTGAACAAGGTTCGCTGGGCGTTCGGCGCCAAGAAGGCCGGCCATGCCGGCACGCTGGATCCCGAAGCCACCGGCGTACTGGCCGTGGCCCTGGGTGAGGCGACCAAGACCGTGCCCTACATCACCGATGCGCTGAAGGCCTATACCTTCACCGTCCGCCTGGGACAGGCGACCAACACCGACGACGCCGAAGGCGAGGTGATCGCGCAAAGCGATACGCGCCCCAGCGACGACGAGATCAAGGCCGCGCTGGGGGACTTCCTGGGCGACATCATGCAGGTCCCGCCCAAGTTCTCGGCCGTCAAGATCGACGGCCAGCGCGCCTATAAACTTGCCCGCGACGGCGAGGATGTCGAGATCGCGGCGCGCCCGCTGTGGGTCGATGAACTGTTGCTGGTCGACCGGCCCGATGCGGACCATGTCGTTCTGGAAATGACTTGCGGCAAAGGCGGTTACGTGCGCGCCGTGGCCCGCGACCTGGGCGAGAAGCTGGGCTGTTACGGGCATGTCGTGTCACTGCGCCGGGTATGGTCGGGCCCGTTCGAGGCGGCGGACGGCATCACGATGGACAAGGTCGAGGAACTGGCGCGGACGCCGGAACTGGACGCTTTCCTGCGCCCGCTCGAAGAAGGGCTGGCAGACCTGCCCGAGCTGAAATGCACGCCCGAGGGCGCGGCGCGCCTGCGCAATGGCAATCCGGGCATGGTGCTGGCGTCGAACGTGGAATACGGCGACGAGGCCTGGGCGAGCTTTGACGGCAAGGCCGTGGCCGTGGGCATCTACAAGGCGGGCGAGCTGCACCCGAGCCGCGTGTTCAACCACACGTCGTGACGGGGCTGGTCACACGGACCCATTCAAAGGGGGATGCGGATTCGACCGCGGTCTATTCCCCTTGCGATTCATATCGTTACAGCCTGACCCGGGTCTGGGAGCCAGAGGCGCGCGGACTGCTTTACATCATGCTGAATCCGTCGAAAGCCACGGAAATCCAGAACGATCCGACGGTCGAACGCTGTGAACGCCGGGCGCGCGCTCTGGGGTACGGCGGCTTTCGGGTGACCAATATCTTCGCCTGGCGCGAAACCGATCCCAAGGCGCTGCGCGCCGCGGCGCATCCCGTCGGACCCGACAATGACGCGGCCATCGCCGAAGGGCTTGCCTGGGCCGACACCGTCATCGCCGGCTGGGGCGCGCATGGTGAGCATATGGGAAGGGGACGCGCCGTTGCCGACCTGCTGTGCCGCGCGTCCCGCGACATTCATCACCTGGGGCTGACCAGGGCGGGCCACCCGCGCCACCCGCTGTACATCGCCTATGCACAGGCGCCGGTCCGCTGGGCGTTCGAACCCCGTTAACCATTGATTCCATTCAGCTTTGACGGATGAGCCCGCGCGTGGCCCTATGCGCGTTGGTGGGCAATTCAATGAGTGGAGTGGCGGGATGCTGATGCTGGCCGGCCTTCTTGGGGTGATGGCGATGGGCGCCTTTGCCTTCGTCGGGGACGATGAATCCACCGATGACGATATGTCGGATGACATGTCCGAAAACGATAGCTCCGTGGACGAAAGTTCAGGCGGCGGTGCCGTCCAGAGCGGGGAAACCGAGGACCAGACCGAAGCGTCGATCGTGGTCGGCGACGCTGCGGACGAGGTGCTGCAGGGCGGTGCGGAGAACGACCAGATCAACGGGTATGACGGCGCCGACACGATCGACGGGGCCGGCGGGGACGACGTTCTGGATGGCGGCGAAGGGGACGATTTGGTGTCGGGCGGGGATGGCGACGACATCGTTCACGGCGATGATGGCGACGATATTCTTTATGGGGATCAAGGGGATGATGAGATTTACGGCCACAACGGCGACGATGTTCTAAGCGGCGGGGACGGCGACGACACCCTGCAGGGATCGGAAGGCGACGACGTGGTGATGGGCGATGCGGGCGACGACAACGTGTCGGGCGGGCTGGGCGACGATGTCGTCACCGGCGGCGCGGGGTCGGATACGTTGATGGGCGGGGACGGCGACGACGTGGTGTCGGGCGTGGCGATGGATGGCGCGGACGGGACGGATTACGTCAACGGCGGCGATGGCGACGACCAGTTGATCGGCGATGACGGGGACATCATGACGGGCGGCGACGGGGCGGATGACTTTTACATCGCGGGCGACGAAGATCAGGAATCCCCCATTGAAATCATGGACTTCGACCAGGACGAGGACAGCATGATCGTGGTCTGGGACACCGTTTCCGACCCCGACGCGGCCATCGACCTGGTGCCGGACGACGACGATCCCGACCTGACGCACGTGATGATCGGCGACACCGAGGTGGCGCAGCTTTACGGGGCCGAGGGGCTGAGCGCGGATGATTTCGTGATCATGAGCCAGGAGGATTTCGACGCCACGGGACTGGCGGCCTGACCGGGCTGCGCCGGATCCGGCTTTTTCCTTTGCACGGTGGACGTTTTCGCGTATCAGCCTGCGATCCGGCCCGGAATCAGCGACGATATCGGGCGGATACCTCCATGGGCCTGTGCTGGACGACATCCCGGCTTGCGCCATAACCCTTTGTTCCGAAAGGAGATCCCGATGTCGATCACGCCCGAAGTCAAAGCTCAGTTGATGAAGGACTATGCAACCAAGGAAGGCGACACCGGTTCGCCGGAAGTCCAGGTTGCGATCCTCAGCTCGCGTATCGCGACGCTGACCGAGCACTTCAAGACGCACAAGAAAGACAACCACGGCCGCCGCGGTCTTCTGAAAATGGTTGCTCAGCGCCGCAAGCTGCTGGACTACCTGAAAGCCAAGGACCAGGAGCGTTACGCGACCCTGATCCAACGCCTGGGCCTGCGCCGCTAAGGACTTTCGTCCGTTTTGTACAAAATCTGAACGGTCTTTTGTCCGTTTTGTACGCCCGCCATCTGGCGGGCGTTTCGCGTTTTCGGGGGTGTGGTCCCCTTCGGCGCGATGGGGCGCCCCCTGCCCTAGGACGTGTAGAGATGGCTTGACGTCAGTTCGATCAGAAGCCGGTCGTCGGCGCCGCGCACTTCGGTCCGGACGGTGGCCATGGTGCGTCCGCGGCGGACGATGCGGGCCGTCGCCGTCAGCAGGCCGTCGCGCTGGTTCGCCAGAAGGATCGTCGTGAGGTTCGTCGCCAGGGGAAAGCCCTTGCCGTCGGGGGTGATCGTGGCGTCACCGATGGCGCAGGCCGTGGCGACCACGTCGGCGAACCAGACCATCGCGCCGGCATGGATCACGCCGAAGGGGTTCAGCATCGAACCCGTCACCGGCATTTCGGCGCGGATCTGGTCCGGGTCCTGTTCGGTGATGCGGAAGGCCAGCGCGCCGTCATAGGTTACGCCCGTGAAATCCATGATCCGTCCTTTCCCGGCATCCGGTCGGAAAGACCCGGCGCCGCAAGTGCCGAAACTCCGTCGCGCAGACCCCTGCCCGAGTCGGTTCCCTTTTGGAACTGATATTGAGTTCCTTTTCAGAACCCGTCAAGCGCGGGTATACTGCGCCCATGAAATGGAATGCGCTCAGATCCGAATCCTGTCCCGTTGCGCGCGGCCTGTCGGTCATCGGCGACCGCTGGACGCTGCTGATCCTGCGGGAATGTTTTTTCGGGGTCCGCCGCTTTGACGATTTCCAGCAGCGGCTGGGCATCACCCGCCACGTTCTGGCCGAACGGTTGCGCCACCTGGAAGACACCGGCGTGTTGCGGCGCGAGGTCTACCAGGACCGGCCCCTGCGCCATGAATACCGGCTGACCGAGGCCGGGCTGGCGTTGAATGCGGTGCTGGTGACGCTGATCGACTGGGCCGACCGGTATGCACCCGATGACACGGGGTCTTCGGTCACCTTGGTGGCCAGCGACACCGGGGCGGCGGTGCAGCCGCTGCTGATCGACGCCGCGACCGGGCAGCCGATCACCGCGCGCACCGTCAGGGCCGTGCCGCGGGAGGACCCCGGCGGCGCGGACTGACGGCCGGCCGTCATCTTCCTGCGCCAGCGAATCGGCAGGTCTGCTAGACTTGGCCCGGGGGGGAGGTGTGCCCCCGGGGGGATCAGTTGAATGCGGTTCATCGGTATGGGAATTGGGAGGGGCATCGCCCTTGGGGCCGCGATGGCGGCCAGCGCGGCGGCGGCACAGGACTGGAGCTATACGGTCACGCCCTACCTGTGGGCGGCCGGGCAATCGGGCACGGTGGGCGTGCTGCAGGGGGTTCCGCCGGCCAACCTGGACCTGTCCTTCGGCGATATCTTCGACGACCTGGACGGGTCCTTCATGGTGACCGGCCGGGCGACGCGGGGGCGGTTCGCGATCACGGCGGATTTCGAATACATCCGCACCAAGGACACGGGCGACACGCCGGGCACCGACTACGGCACCGCGACGGTGCGCACCGAGACGGTGATGGCGTCGCTTATGGCCGGCTACCAGATCACGGCCAGCCCCACGAGCGAGCTGTGGGGCGACATCGGGCTGCGGTACTGGAGCGTCGAGAACGAGGTGAACCTGGGCGCGGGAACCCAGCCCGCGACGACGGTGAAGGGGGACGGCCAATGGGTCGACCCGATGCTGGGCTTCCGGGGATCTTACGAATTCGCGCCGAACTGGACGGCACGGGGCTGGGCGTATATCGGCGGTTTCGGCGCCGGATCGGACCTGATGACCGACATCTTCGGCGGGCTGAGCTATGCGTTCAACGACCGTTTCGCGGTCGTCGGCGGCTGGCGCTACATGACGGTGGACCGGACCGACGGGGCATTTGTCTACGACGTCAGCCAGAACGGCCCGATCCTGGGCCTGGCGATCAGCTTCTGAAGCGGTTTCAGTCCATCGCCTGCACCGAAGGGAAGGTCCAGGTTCCGTCCAGGATCGCGGACCCCGGTTGATACATGCGCACGGCGTAGTTCCAGCCCGGCATGATCGGCAGGCAGTTCACGCGGCCATCGTCGCAGGCGCCCAGGTGGACGATCATGGACTCGTCGGCCTCGCGCTTGCCGGTGACCGAGTTGACGGAATAGGCGCCAAGCGCGTTCTGCTGGAAATAGCCGTCGGCGTTGTAAAGGCTGACCGACCAGAAGGCGCCGACCGGGACCTTGGCGGGCACCTCGATCCTGTAGGCGCCCACGGGCAGGCCCGGATCGACGTTCAGGTAGAAGGCTTCGGTTTCGGGCAGGCCGCCCCAGCCGTAGGCGGTGCCGATGAAATGGCGGATCGGGTCGACCTGGGCCTTGGATCCGAAGGTGCGGGCGCTGTCGGGGATCGACCGGGCGAGTTCGAGCGTGGTTTTCAGGATATGTTCGAAATCGTCGTGGTTGTATTCGGGCGCGTCGAAGGGATCGTCGGCCGCGACCTGCAGCGTCATGGCGTCCTGGATGTCGTTCACCGCCTTGATGTCGGCCGGATCGGCGGCATCCACAAGGGTGCGCATGACGGCGATGACGAAGGGCGTGTCGAACGTGGCCTGGTCGAGCGTGTAGGCGCCGCCGCCGTGGAACACCTTGTTGATATAGTGATCCTGGTTGACGATCATGACCGAAAGATACCGCGTGCCGACATCCGGAACGGTCAGGGTCGCGCCCCCGGTCACGTCGATCACCGCCATGGAATACAGCGTGTCGCGGTTCATGCGGATGGTCGGCTGATGGTCGACCGGGGTGGGCTGGCGCACATGGGCCAGCCGGTTCATGCCGCCGGCGATCTTGAGGTACTTCTCCATTTCGATGTTGGTGGCGGCGCGGACGAAATTGTCGACCGTGACGGGCACTTCGGTCACGCGGACGGACCTGGAAAAGGCGTCGCCGGCGGGTTGGGCGATGGCCGTCGTGCCGGCCAGCAGGATGGGGATGGAAACAAGGGATCGGAACATGACTGGGCCCTCCTTTGCCACGAAGTCGTGAACTGGCTACAACCTTCGGCAAATCCGGCAATGACGCAGATCAACCGGTGCGGTGAAAGTCGTGTGCGATTTATCCCTGTTTCCAAATGCCCCGATATCCTGTATGCGCGGCGCATCTGAGACGTGACGCCAAGGCCCCGGCGTCGTGAAAAAGGATGACAGGGGTCGGCGGCAATGGGGCCGCCACATAAATCGGGAGACCCGGCAGGGGCCGGGAGTGCTCCCTTGAGGATACGACACATGTTTAACGTTACGACGAAATCCATGCAGTGGGGCGAGGAAACGCTTACACTGGAAACGGGCAAGGTTGCCCGTCAGGCGGATGGCACCGTGATCGCCACGCTGGGCGAAACCAGCGTGATGGCGAACGTGACCTACGCCAGGGCACAGAAAGAGGGCCAGGATTTCTTCCCCCTCACCGTTCACTACCAGGAAAAATATTACGCGGCCGGCAAGATCCCGGGCGGCTTCTTCAAGCGCGAAGCGCGGCCGACCGAAAAGGAAACGCTGACCGCACGTCTGATCGACCGTCCGATCCGCCCGCTGTTCGTCCCCGGCTTCAAGAACGAAGTCCTGGTGATGTGCACCGTGCTGAGCCACGATCTGGTCAATGACCCCGACATCGTCGCGATGATCGCCGCCTCGGCCGCGCTGACGCTTTCGGGCGCTCCGTTCATGGGCCCGATCGCCGGCTGCCGCGTGGGCTACGAGGATGGAGAATACATCCTGAACCCGACCGTCGACGACATGCAGGGCCTGCGCCTGAACCCGGATCAGCGCCTGGACCTGGTGGTTGCCGGGACCAAGGACGCCGTGATGATGGTGGAATCGGAAGCCTACGAGCTGACCGAAGCCGAAATGCTGGGTGCCGTGACCTTTGCGCACGAGCAGATCCAGCCGGTCATCGACCTGATCATCTCGCTGGCCGAATCCGCCGCGAAAGAGCCGTTCGACTTCACGCCGCCGGATTATTCCGAGCTGTCCGCAGCCGTGAAGGCCGCCGGTGAAGACAAGATGCGCGCCGCTTTCGCGATCAAGGACAAGCAGGAACGCGTGGCCGCCGTTGGCGCCGCCCGCGAGGCCATCCTGGCCGCGCTGACCGAAGAACAGGCCGCCGACAAGAACCTTGGTTCGGCGCTGAAGAAGCTGGAAGCGTCGATCCTGCGCGGTGACGTGGTCAAGGGCGGCACCCGGATCGACGGGCGTTCGACCACCGACGTGCGTCCGATCGAAGCCGAAACCGGCCTGCTGCCGCGGACCCACGGGTCGGCGCTGTTCACCCGGGGTGAAACCCAGGGCCTGGTCGTGACCACGCTGGGCACCGGCGATGACGAACAGTTCATCGACGCGCTGCACGGCAACTTCAAATCGAACTTCCTGCTGCATTACAACTTCCCGCCGTATTCGGTCGGTGAAGTGGGCCGCGTCGGGTCGCCGGGTCGCCGTGAAATCGGCCACGGCAAGCTGGCATGGCGCGCGCTGCAGGCGGTTCTGCCCGCCCCGACCGACTTCCCCTACACGATCCGCATCGTGTCCGAGATCACCGAATCCAACGGCTCGTCCTCGATGGCGTCGGTCTGCGGTGGGTCGCTGTCGATGATGGACGCGGGCGTTCCGCTGAAATCGGCGGTTGCCGGTGTGGCCATGGGCCTGATCCTGGAAGACGACGGGTCCTACGCGATCCTGACCGACATCCTGGGCGACGAAGACCACCTGGGCGACATGGACTTCAAGGTCGCGGGTACGGAAAACGGCATCACGTCGCTGCAGATGGACATCAAGGTCGCGGGCATCACGCCCGAGATCATGGAGAAAGCCCTGGCGCAGGCCAAGGACGGCCGGATGCACATCCTGGGCGAGATGTCCAAGGCCCTGTCGGAAACCAAGGGTTTCAGCGTCCACGCACCGCGCATCGAAACGATGACCATCCCCACCGACAAGATCCGTGAAGTGATCGGGTCCGGCGGCAAGGTCATCCGCGAGATCGTGGAAGTGTCGGGCGCCAAGGTCGACATCAACGACGACGGCGTGATCAAGATCGCTTCGGCCGACGGTGACGCGATCCAGAAGGCCTATGACATGATCTACGCGATCGTGGCAGAGCCGGAAGAAGGCCAGGTTTACACCGGCAAGGTCGTGAAGATCGTCGATTTCGGCGCCTTCGTGAACTTCTTCGGCAAGCGCGACGGCCTGGTGCACGTGTCCCAGATCATGAACAAGCGCCTGAACCATCCTTCGGACGTTCTGAAGGAAGGCCAGGAAGTGAAGGTCAAGCTGCTGGGCTTTGACGATCGCGGCAAGGTTCGCCTGTCGATGAAGGTCGTCGACCAGGAGACCGGCGAAGAGATCGTCGAAGAGAAGAAACAGAAGGAAGAAGCCGAGGAGTGATCCTGCGTCTTTCCTGAAGATCGGGCCCCGGTGGAAACACCGGGGCCTTTTTTGTTGGGGGTCAGGGGCGCCCTGCCCTCTCTCGCGTGGCCTCGTCCACGAGTGTGCGGATCTGGCGCAGCAGCGGGTGGCGGGCGGTTTGCGCCGTGCCGTAGGTCAGGTTGAAGGCATAGTCGAAATCGGGGGCGTTGCGGCCCAGCACGTGCTGCAGCATGGTTTCCAGCTTGTCGAAGCCCTTGGCCATGACCGCCTCGGGCGTCCGGGCGTCCGCGTATTCGTCCCAAAGCGCCATCATCGACGCCTGCATGTCGGGCGGCAGCGGGTCGCACAGGCGCTGCATGTCGCGCCGTTCGCGGGCCTGGCGGTTGTCGTCGGGGGTCTGTCGGGTGGCCGGAACGTCGCCCGAGATCGCCTCGCCCAGGTCGTGGACCAGGCACAGCTTGAGCAGCCGCAGCATGTCGATGCCGTCCAGGTCGTCTTCGAACAGGCAGGCCATCAGGCACAGGCGCCAGCTGTGTTCGGCCGTGCTTTCCGCGCGTCCCTGCGAGGTCGCGCCGCTGCGCAGGGTGTCCTTGAGGCGTTCGGCGTCCTGCAGGAAGGCGAGGATCGCGCGCAGGCGCGCGTCGGATGGGGGTGCGGATGGAGTCTCGGATCGGGTCATGGGTCTATTGGTAGGACCGGCCGCGCGGCGCTGCAACGCGGGGCATGTTTTATGCCCGATCCGGCCCGTTTCGGGGCATGGGCTTGACGGATGGGCCCGGCGCCGGTTCGGTGCTGTTCCAGGCGGGTGTTGTCGGGCCGGACGTGGTGAGGGATCTGGTGAGGGACATGATGGCGGACACGGTGGCGGACACGGGCTGGATCGCGACACTGCGTTCGAACGTGATCGCGCCGGTTCCACGTGGTCGATCCGGCGGGCAAGCTGGTGAATGTCCGGGCACACGACGGGGCACACGAGGGGGCACTCGGGGAGGCACACGAGGGGCCGCACGGGTGATTTACCCGGGGATTGCGGTGTAAGGTCCGGACATGCGGCGTTTGCGTAGAAGAAACCCTTTCGATCCCGCCCATGCGGCCCGGCCCGATATCTTTCGCGGCCGCGAGGACGAGATCGGGGACGTGGCCGAAGCGCTGAGCGCGGCCAGCTACGGCGATCCGGTCGAACATATCCTGGTGACCGGCGAACGCGGGATCGGAAAGACCTCGCTTCTGGAGATCTGCGCGCGGATCGCGCAGGACGACATGCCGGGCACGCGGACCGGCTTCGATTTCCTGGTGGTGTCGATTTCGCTGACCGGCGTGACCGACATGTTCCAGATCACCCAGCGCGTCGCCAGCGCCATCCGGGACGAGCTGGACCGCCGCAAGGTGGCCAACCCGGGCCTGCGGTCGGTGGTCCAGTTCCTGCTGAACTGGGAGATCCTTGGCGTGCATTATCACCGGCCCGACAGCGCGGTCAGCGACGACCAGGCGATGGGCCTGCTGGTCGAGCAATGCGTGCGGATCGAACGGACGGGGCATTTCCAGGGGATCCTTGTCATCATGGACGAGGCCGACGATCCGCCGGCCTCGGCGCGGCTGGCGACCTGGTGCAAGACCTTCACCGAACGCTTTGGCCAGGCCGAAGGCGCACGGCTGGTGCTGTGCCTGGCCGGCCAGGTCGAGCTGACGGCGAAGCTGCGCCAGGATCACCAATCGGCGCTGCGGCTGTTTCGGGAATGCACCCTGCCGGTGCTGTCGCGGGCGGAATGCGAACAGATCCTGCGCGCCGGGATCGCGCTGTCGAACGGGTCGTCGGATGAAAAGACCGAATTGCGCGACGACGCGGTGGCGCTGCTGACCGACCTGGCCGAAGGCTATCCCTATTTCCTGCAGGTCTATGCCCGGGCGGCGTTCAAGGCCGATCGGGACAACGTGCTGGACGGGGCCGACGTGCAGGCGGCGCAGGTCGGCGCGACCGAGGAGATCGGCCAGAAGTTCTTTCGCGGGATCTACGACGCGGTGGCCACGTCCGACAATTACCGCGCGGTGCTGCGCGCCATGGCACCCTTTGGCAACCGGTGGGTCGGCCGGCAGGAGATCCTGAAGGCGGCCGAGGGCGTGAGCGAGGCCAACGTGAACAACGCCCTGCGCAAGCTGCGCGACGGGGCCGTGGTGGAACTGCACCCCGACCGGCCCGGCACCTACCGGCTGCAGACCAATGCCTTTGCCGCCTGGCTGTCGACCCGTGACGCCGGGTCTTCGACGGCCTGACCGGGCGGGCCACGTCTGGCCATTACGGTTCATTACCTGTCATTACGCATCATTGCACGGCATTGCGCGGCATTGCGGCCCGGTCCCAACCGCCTGGCCGGCGGCAAGTCGGGACGGGGAGCCCATTAGCGGTCATTACCGGTCATTACCGGCCGCTACGGATCATCAAGGCCCATGTCCCGTCACGGCCCCTGCCCTTGATCCATCGGCATGAACCGGCGCGCGGCCAGGCCCCTGGATGGCAATCCGCAATCCACAGCATACATACCACCCCGAGACGCGCCAGATCCGGCGCCAAGGTTGCACAAGACTGGAACGGAGAGTTTTCCCATGGATTTCAAGGACAAGGTCGTCCTGATCACCGGCGCTGCCGGAGGCATCGGCATCGCCACGGCACGCAAGTTCGCCGCCGCAGGGGCAAGGCTGGCTTTGGTGGACCTGAAGCTGGACGCCCTGGAAGTCGCCGCCGCCGGGCTGGAAAGCGCGCTTTTGCTGTCGGCCAACGTGGCCGACGAGGCGGATGTGAAGACCTACGTCGACAAGACCGTCGAAACCTTCGGGCGGATCGACGTCTTCATCAACAACGCCGGCATCAACGGCGACTTCAAGCAGATCACCGACCAGAGCGCCGAGAACTACCGCAAGGTGCTGGACGTCAACGTGATCGGCGTGGCGATGGGGCTGAAACACGTGGTCGCCCGGATGAAGGCGCAGGGCGACGGCGGGGCGATCGTCAACATGGCGTCCAACGGCGGCTTGCTGGGCGCACCGGGGATGAGCGCCTACGTGGCGTCCAAACACGCGGTGATCGGGATCAACAAGTCGGTGGCCCTGGAAGTGGCCAAGGACGGGATCCGGGTGAACGCGGTCTGCCCGTCGGGCGTGGATACGCAGATGATGAAATCGATCGAAACCAACGCCATGCCGGGCCAGGAGGACGACGCGCGCAAGTCGTTCGAAGCCGCCGTGCCGCTGGGCCGGTACGCCGAACCCGAGGAAATCGCCGACCTGATGATGTTCCTGGCGTCCGACAAGGCCAGCTTCATCACCGGGGCCTATTACCGGATCGACGGGGGCGGCGGCGCCGTATCCGTCTGATCGAACCCGTCGAGGGGAAGAGCGCCCCGCGCAGGGGGCGCTCTGGTCCTATTCGGCCATGATGGAGGCCGGCGGCGTGCCGGTGTCCAGCCAGCTTTCCATCGCCGCCGTGGGATCCAGCGCGGCGGCGTTGATGCCGCCCGGTCCCGGCAGGATGCCGCAATGATCCAGCCCCGGGACCATGAACAGCGCGACATTTTCCTTCAGCGCATCCGCGCCGCCCGCAATCGCCGCGGCCTTTTCGTACCAGTCGACGGTCTTGTAGGGGGTGACGATGGAATCCGCCCAGCCATGGTAGACGATCATCTTGCCGCCCGCCGCGCGGAAGGCCGATATGTCGGGATTGTCGCCGTTGTAGACCGCCGATGCCACGCTCATCCGTGCCGGGTCGGTTTCAAAGTCGAAATCCAGCGGCGACCAGGAAGCGCCGGGATCCGGGTCGAACGCCATGTACTGGCCAAAGCCCAGCCCGAACAGCGGCACCAGCGGAACGCTGCCCTTGCCGTCGCCCGTCAGCCACAGGAACCAGAACGGTTCCGACCCTTCGGGGATGCCGCCGGGGTACAGCTGTTCTCCGGCCGCGTTGCGGGCGCCTTCGCGCCACTTGCCCAACGTGTCCAGCTGCTGGTTGGTCAGGCCCAGGCCGGAGTAATCCACCTTGCACTGGCGCGGATCGGCGATCAGCCCGTCTTCGGTCCCGTCGGTGGCGTCGCACTGGGCGATCACGGCGTCGCCGATGACCTTGGCGGCGTCGGCGTCGATGATCCGGCTGCCGTCCTCGGCGGTGTTGGCCTGCACCACCCAGGCGATCGAGGTCGCCACCAGCCCCGGGTAATCCATTGCCGGGGCGCCGGAAATGATGCCGTCGAACATCTCGGGGAAGCGCACGGCGGCCACGTGGGCCATGCGGCCCCCGGTGGAACACCCCTGAAAGATCGCCTGGTCCGAGGCGTTGCCGTAGAAGGTTTCGATCATCAGGTTGGCGACGCGGTTGGTTTCCGAAATCGACCGGTAGCCCCAGTCGCGTTCCGCATGCGGGTTGTTGTAGGCCCAACCGCCATCGACCACCGACAGCGCATGGTGCCCGCTGTCGGACGTCGCGGTGGCGTAACCCCGCTGCAGCCCCGGCGCCATCGCGTTGACCCACCCGCCCGAGGCATCCGCCCGGCCAAGGATCCCGCAGAAACCGCCACAGCCGGCCTGGTAGAACTTGCCGTTCCAGCCATCCATCGGCAGGCGCACCTCGATCGAGATGGCGGGCAGCGCGGTGGCGCGGACCTCGCAATAGGCGGGCGCCGGATCGGCGGCGGGCATCACCCGGGCCGAGGTGACGTAGCCGCCCGGAAATACCGTGTTGCGCAGCGCGGTGCAGTCGGCGTCGCCCTGCTGGGCCAGCGCCGGCAGGCCCGGCGCAAGCAATACGGCGGCCGCTAGAAGTCGTTTCATGACAGGTCTCCTCCCACGTTTCCTCGTCGTGGAATTTTATTTCGCGCGCGGCCCGATCAGGCAAGTGCGGATATCCCCGGCTTGACGCATGGTCGCCTTTCAAAGCGTCTTTCGCGGGGGATTTCCGTCCGCCTCGGCGCTTCTGCTACAGTGCGGATAATTCGCGTCGAAGGGGGGTTGTCCTTCGTTGCGAAGGCGCGGGGCATCGGCAAAGGTGCGCTCATGCGCTCGGACGACATATCGGTCATTGCACCCAACCTGAAGAAACGCTGGTCAGGCGTGACGTCGACCGTTTTCCGCCTTGTTCCAGTGCAGAAACAGCAGATCAACATCGCCTGCACGGGGCCGAACCTGCCCCGCGACCTGCCGCGAATCACCCTGCTGGGGCTGATCTTCATGCGGGCCCGGACGCCCCGGGTCTGGCATGCGCGGCGCAACACCGAAATGCTGGCGGGACTGGCGCTGAAATGGCTGCTGGGCAAGAACCTCAAGCTGGTGTTCACATCCGCCGCCCAACGCGACCACAGCCCTTACACCCGGTTCCTGATCCGCCGGATGGACCGGGTCGTTGCCACCTCGGCCCGCGCGGCCGCCTTCCTGAAGGTCCCGCACGAGGTCATCATGCATGGCGTCGACAGCGACCGGTTCCGCCCCGCGGCGCACAAGCGCGACGTCAAGGATGCACTGGGCCTGCCCGCCGATCACTGCCTGATCGGCTGTTTCGGGCGGATCCGCCACCAGAAGGGCACCGACCGTTTCGTCGAGATCATGATGCGGCTGGTCAAGCGCCATACCGACGTGACCGCGGTGATCACCGGGGGCACCACCGTCGACAACCGCGGGTTCCTCGATGACCTGTCGGGCCGGGTCACCCGGTCGGGCATGGGCGGGCGGATCCTGTTCATGGGCGAACAGCCCGACGGCAAGGTGCCGGAATTCTTCCGCGCCATGGACATATTCGTCGCCCCCCAACGCTGGGAAGGCTTCGGCCTGACCCCTCTCGAGGCGATGGCCTCGGGCGTGCCGGTGGTCGTCACCCGCGCCGGCGCCTTCGAGGAAATGGTCGTGCCGGGCCAGACCGGCATCGTCGTCGACACCGAAGACGACGAGGCGCTGGAAGCCGCGATCGAGGAACTGGTCGCCGACCCCGACCGCCGGGCCGAGATGGGGCGCATCGCCCGCGCCCACGTTCTGAACAACTTCGCGCTGGAAACCGAAGCCTCGGCGCTTACCCGGCTCTACCGCGAATTGCTCGACGCAGACGCCTGAGCAGGGGCCAATCGCGGCCCAGCGCGTAAAAATCGTCCTCGGACAGTTTCGGCATGGGAATCGGATAGACTAGGGGCATCATGCGGGCGCCTTTCCTTTGCATCAGGGAAAGACTACCTTTCACATGACCACCCATCTGCCCGTGTTTCCGCAAAGAGCTTTTCAGGAATGAAAGACCTCAGCTGGGATGACCTTCAGATCTTTCTGCACGTGGCCGAGACCGGCGGCCTGTCGGCGGCGGCCCGCGCCACCGGGCTGTCGGCCCCCACGATCGGGCGGCGCATGCTGGCGCTGGAACAGCAGACCGGCCAGCAGCTCTTTGTCCGTGCCCAGACCGGCTATACCCTGACCGCCACCGGCGCGGCGCTGCACCAACGCGTCCGCGCCATGCGCGCCGCCGCCCAGCCGGTTCAGGCGCTGCTGTCGCCTGCCACCGAAACACCCTGGATTCGCCTGTCCGCCGGCACCGCCACGGCGAATTTCATCGCCGACAACCATGCCAGGCTGATCCGTCCCGGCGACGATTTCCGCCTGAACTTCGTCACCTCCGAGGCCGTTCTGGACGTCGCCCACCGCGAAATCGACCTGGGCATCCGCAACCGCCCGGCCGAAACGGGCAATGTCGCCACGCTGAGGCTGGGCAGGCTGGCCCATGCCCCCTACCGCAGCCAGGGCGCGGGGCCAGACCTGACGTCCTGGGTGGCGATGGACCCGGCCCATGCCCGCCACCCGGCGGCCCATTGGGTGCACCGCCAGAACCTGTCCATCCGCGCCTTCGCCGGCACGGTGGCCACGGTGCAGGACCTGGTGCGCGCCGGCGTGGGCATCGGGGTGATCCCCTGCCTGGTGGGCGACCGCGACCCGTCGCTGACCCGCGCCGGCCCGCTGATCGACGAGCTGGAAGAAGTCCAGTACCTGGTCATGCACGCCGACGACCGCCACCGCCCTCCGATCCGCCGCCTGATCGACCGTATCCGCCACCTTTACCGCGACAACGCCGACCTGCTGGCGGGCCTGCGCCCGCTGCGCGGCGCAGCCAAAGACGACTAGCGCCGGACGAAACACCGCGCCCCTGCTTCTTTCTCTTCAAAAATACCCAATCCCGCCAAGGACATCCCACGCGCCCGCGGAAAATCGGGCGCCTTTGGTGACCTTGTCACCGTGGCTCTGGCCCAACCTGTGTCAGAACCCGTCAGAACCTGATTCCAAGGAGGCACATCATGCCCGTGAACATGGGAAAAGCCGACCGGGCCATCCGCATCGCGGTCGCCCTGGTCCTTCTGTACCTGGCCTTCGCCACGACCGTGGCCGCCGCCGGGCTTCTGCACTGGATCGCCATCGCCGTGGCGGCGGTCTTCATCCTGACCTCGCTCGTGGGCGTCTGCCCGCTCTACAGCGTCATCGGCCTGAAAACCTGCCGGACCCGCTGACCCATTCCGAGGAGAACGACATGACCTGCAAAGTCCACATGGACGTCAAACCCGATGTCCACGCCGTCTTCGACCCGGCGACCAACACCATTTCCTACGTGGTCAAGGATCCGGGCAGCAATGCCTGTGCCATCGTCGATTCCGTCATGGACATCGACTATGCCGCCGGGCGCATCAGCTATGATCACGCCGACCAGCTGATCGAATACGTGCAGTCCAACGGGCTGAAGCTGGAATGGCTGATCGAAACCCATGTCCATGCCGACCACCTGTCCGCCGCGCCCTATATCCAGGGCAAGCTGGGCGGCAAGCTGGGCATCGGGCGCAACATCACCGTGGTGCAGGACACCTTCGGCAAGGTCTTCAACGAAGGCACCGAATTCCAGCGCGACGGTTCGCAGTTCGACCGGCTGTTCGACGATGGCGACACCTACATGGTGGGCGGCATGGAATGCCTGGCGATCCACACCCCCGGCCATACGCCCGCCTGCATGACCCATGTGATGGGCGACGCGGCCTTCGTGGGCGATACGCTGTTCATGCCCGATGGCGGGTCGGCGCGGGCCGATTTCCCGGGCGGGGATGCGGCGACGCTGTACGATTCGATCCAGAAGGTGCTGGCCCTGCCCGATCAGACCCGCCTGTTCATGTGCCACGACTACGGGCCGAATGGCCGCGACATCCAGTGGGAAACCACCGTCGCCGACGAAAAGGCGCACAACATCCATGTTGGCGCCGGCAAGACCAGGGAAGACTTCGTCAAGTTCCGCACCGAACGCGATGCCCAGCTGGACATGCCCCGGCTGATCATCCCCTCGCTGCAGGTGAACATGCGCGGCGGCGACCTGCCGCCGGCCGACGACAGCGGCAAGCGCTTCCTGAAGGTGCCCGTGAACGGTCTGTGACCCCACGGGCACGCCCCGGCCCGGAAGCGGAGGAGGCTTCCGGGCCCTTTACCCTTTGCGGGAGGTTCCCCCATGGACATCAAGACAATCGCCCCCGGCCTGTCGGTCAGCCCCCAGTTGCTGCCGTCGGAGATGGACCAGATCCGGGCCCAGGGCTTCCGGTCGGTCATCTGCAACCGCCCCGACGCCGAGGGCCCCGACCAGCCCGGCCATGACGAGATGCGCGCCGCCGCCGAAGCCGCGGGCCTGCAGTTCCTGTATCTTCCGGTCACCCCCGGCATGGTCACGGACGAAACGGCAGACGCCTTCGGCACCGCCCTGACCCAATTGCCCGGCCCGGTGCTGGCCTATTGCCGCACCGGCACGCGGTCGGCCACGCTGTGGTCGCTAAGCCAGGCGAAGACGCGGGCGCTGCCCGATATCCTGGCCGCCACGGCCGCTGCCGGCTACGACATGAACGGCGTCGCGCGGCGCATCGCCAACGGGGGCAAGACGCCGACCGACACGGGCGATGCGCATTACAAGGTGGCGATCGTCGGCGCGGGCGCGGGCGGCATTTCCGTCGCCGCCAGCCTGAAGGCGCGCAAGCCGGATCTTGAAATCGCGCTGATCGATCCGGCCGACATCCATTATTACCAACCCGGCTGGACTATGGTCGGCGGCGGCATCTTCGAGGCGCAGGACACCGCCAAGACCATGGGCTCGCTCATCCCGCGCGGCGTGCACTGGATCAAGGCCGCCGTCGCCGCCTTTGAACCCGCCAACAACGCCGTCGTCCTGGATGGCTGCCGGGTGGTGACCTATGACCGGCTGATCGTCTGCCCGGGGCTCAAGCTGGACTGGGCCCGCGTCGAAGGGCTGGAAGAAACACTGGGGCGCAATGGCGTCACGTCGAACTACCGCTACGACCTGGCGCCCTATACCTGGGACCTGGTGCAGGGGCTGAAGAAAGGCACCGCGATCTTTACCCAGCCGCCGATGCCGATCAAATGCGCCGGCGCGCCGCAAAAGGCGATGTACCTGTCCGGCGACCACTGGTTCCGCACCGGCGTGCTGAAGGACATCGACATCCGGTTCAACACTGCCGGCGGCGTGCTGTTCGGCGTGAAGGATTACGTGCCGGCGCTGCAGACCTACGTGAAGAAATACGGTGCCGCGCTGAACCTGTTCCACAACCTGGTGGCGGTCGACGGCCCGGCCAAACGGGCGACGTTCGAGGTGAAGAAACCCGACACGGCGCCGGAAACGGTGACGATGGATTTCGACATGATGCATGTCTGCCCGCCGCAGACCGCGCCGGATTTCATCCGCGTGTCGCCGCTGGCCGATGCGGCCGGCTGGATCGATGTCGACCAGGCCACCCTGCGCCACAAGTCATATGACAACATCTGGTCGCTGGGCGACGTGATGAACGCGCCCAACGCCAAGACCGCCGCCGCCGCGCGCATGCAGGCCCCGGTGGTGGCCGACAACGTCGTCGCCGATATCGAAAACCGGTCGCCCACCGCCGTCTACAACGGCTATGGCTCCTGCCCGCTGACGGTGGAACGGGGCAAGATCGTGCTGGCCGAATTCGGCTATGGCGGCACGCTGCTGCCGTCCTTCCCGAAATTCCTGCTGGACGGGACGAAACCGACCCGCGCGGCCTGGCTGCTGAAGGAAAGGATCCTGCCGCCGATCTACTGGAAGGCCATGCTGCGCGGACGCGAATGGATGGCGAAGCCAGAACCGCTTAAGGTGGTCGGCGAATAACACCCCTCCGCTGGCCGCAAGTCCCGCGCGCGGGGCCGTCCGGGCCCCGCCGCATCCGTTTCGGAAAGGCACCCTCATGACCTCTGTGCTGCGCCGCTACCTGCCCATCCTCGACTGGGGACGGAGCTATGACCGCAACGCGTTTTCCAATGACATGATCGCCGCGGTGATCGTGACGATCATGCTGATCCCGCAGTCGCTGGCCTATGCGCTGCTGGCGGGGCTGCCGCCCGAGACGGGGATCTATGCCTCGATCGCGCCGATCATCCTGTACGCCATCTTCGGCACCAGCCGGGCGCTGGCGGTGGGGCCGGTGGCGGTGGTGTCGCTTTTGACGGCGGCGGCGGTCGGCGAGGTCGCGCAGCAGGGCACGATGGGCTATGTCACCGCCGCGCTGACGCTGGCGTTCCTGTCGGGCGCCTTCCTGCTGTTGCTTGGCGTGTTCCGGCTGGGCTTTTTGGCCAATTTCCTCAGCCATCCGGTGATCGCGGGGTTCATCACCGCATCCGGCATCCTGATCGCGGCCAGCCAGCTGAAACATATCCTGGGCATCAAGGCCGGGGGTAACACGCTGATCGAACTGGTGGACTCCCTGGTCACACACCTGCCGGAAACCAATGTGATCACGCTGATCATCGGCGTGTCGGCCACCGCGTTCCTGTTCTGGGTCCGCAAGGGGCTGAAGCCGCTGCTGATGGGCTTCGGCCTGTCGAAGAAGGCCGCCGAGATCGCGCAAAAGGCCGGCCCCGTCGTCGCCGTCGTCGCCACCACGGTCGCGGTCTGGGCCTTTGGTCTGGACGCGCGCGGCGTGTCCATCGTCGGCGACGTGCCCCAGGCGCTGCCGCCCCTGACCCTGCCGTCGCTGTCGCCCGACCTGGTGGGCGTGCTGATCGTGCCGGCGATCCTGATCTCGGTCATCGGCTTCGTGGAATCGATCTCGGTCGCCCAGACATTGGCCGCCAAGAAGCGCCAGAAGATCGACCCGGACCAGGAACTCATCGGCCTCGGCGCCGCCAACCTCGGCGCGGCCTTTTCCGGGGGTTACCCGGTCACCGGCGGCTTTTCCCGGTCCGTGGTCAACTACGACGCGGGCGCCGAAACGCCGGCGGCTGGCGCCTATACGGCGGTTGGCCTGGCGATTGCCGCCGTTGCGCTGACCCCGCTGATCTACTTCCTGCCCAAGGCGACGCTGGCGGCCACGATCATCGTCGCGGTCCTCAGCCTCGTGGATTTCGGGATCCTGAAAAAGACCTGGGGCTATTCCAAGGCCGATTTCGCCGCCGTCGCCGCGACGATCCTGCTGACGCTGGGCATGGGCGTGGAAACCGGCGTGTCGGCGGGCGTCATCCTGTCGATCCTGCTGCACCTGCACAAGACCGCGCAACCCCACGTGGCCGAGGTCGGCCTGGTCCCCGGCACCCAGCACTTCCGCAACATCACCCGCCACACGGTGATGACCGACCCGACGCTGGTGACGCTGCGCGTGGACGAAAGCCTGTATTTCGTGAACGCCCGCTTCCTCGAGGACCTGGTGCTGACCCGGATCGCCAATTGCCCGCAGATTCGCAACGTGGTGCTGATGTGCTCGGCGGTGAACGAAGTCGACTTCTCGGCGCTGGAAAGCCTGGAGGCGCTGAACGAACGGTTGAGCGAATTGGGAATCGGGCTGCACCTGTCCGAGGTCAAGGGCCCGGTGACGGACCGCCTGCGCAAGTCGCATTTCCTCGATCAGCTGAACGGCAAGGTCTTCCTGTCGCAATACGACGCCTGGGTCGCGCTGACGACGGCGCCTGTACCGCACGCCAAAGCGGCCGAATAAAACGACCCATGGGATGGGGGCGCTGCCCCCGTCCTCCGCTGGAGGACTCCCCCGGAGGTATTTTTGCCAAGAAGAAGACAGGGGCGCGTCCTTATGCTTCTTCTTGGCTCAAATACCTCTTCGGACCATCGACCCACGTGCAACGCTGTATATGAGCGGCTCAGTCCAGAACCCGCATCGGATCATCCAGGCAGGGCACCTGGCGCGCCCAATCGCCATAGTCTCCACTGGTCGCCCGCGCGTGAAGCTCTTCAAGCGCGCCGATCGGATCGCTTTCATGAAAGTCGATCCGAAGCGTCAGCGGCGCGTGATCCGGCCGCAGAACCAGCAGTGCCGCCGAAAACAATCCCCGCATATCGCTGCCCGCCGCCTGTGCCGCCCGCAACGCACCCAGCAGGCGACGTTCAAAGCTGCCTTCCGAGGCGAGGAAGGTATTCGCCAGCACCTCGACCACCTGCTTGGAGGCCAGCATGTTGCCCGCCGCGACCCCGCCATCGAAGGTGCGGCTGTGCATCTGGGGCGTGTTGCTGATGCCGGTAAAGGCCGCCCCTGCCCCGGTCATGTCCATCGCCGACAACTGACGCCATTCCCGTCCGGTGTCCGGCCCGGTCACGCGGGTCACCGCCGTGCCGGCATCCGTGCCCGAGGCCATGGCGTCCAGCACATCCTCGCCCCAGAAGGTCGACGGCGCGGCGCCCTGGCTGGCGGACATGCCGGCGTCAAGGCGACCGCGCAGGACCCAACCGCCGACGCAAAGGGACCCGGTCGCGGCCACGCCTCCGATCGCGCCTGTGTCTGAATCTTTGGCAAGCAGTGAAAAAGTCATGGGTCTTCCTGTGATTTCAGCGCCAATTTATCATGAAAAATTGACCGGTTCAAATTATCACGATAAATTCCCCATCAAACAAAGTCCAATCGGGAGCCTGAACATGAGCCTTCTTCACCTGACGCGCCGGACCCTGTTGGCCGCCGCGACCTCCACGCTGGCGCTGGCGGCCGGGATCGCGCCTGTCGCCGCCCAGACTCCGCCCGGCGTTCTGATCGTCGGACAGATCGCCGAGCCAAAGGCGCTGGATCCCGCCGCCGTCACCGCGGTGAACGATTTCCGCATCCTGGTGAACCTTTACGAAGGCCTGGTGCGCTACAAGCCCGGCACGCTGGAGGTCGAACCCCAGCTGGCGACCGACTGGGAGATTTCCGAGGACGGCACCGAATACACCTTCAAGCTGCGCGAGGGCGTGACGTTCCACGACGGCACGCCGTTCAATGCCGAGGCGGTGAAGTTCAACTTTGACCGGATGCTGGACGAGGGCCATCCGTTCCACGACACCGGCCCCTTCCCGCTGGCCTTCTTCTTCTCGTCGGTGGAGAAGACCGAAGTGGTCGACGACATGACGGTGAAATTCACGCTCGGCGCGCCTTATGCGCCCTTCCTGTCGAACCTGGCCTATCCGACTGGCCTGCTGGTGTCGCCCACCGCCGTCGAGGCCAGCGGCGCCGATTTCGGGCGCAACCCGGTGGGCACAGGTCCGTTCAAGTTCGCCGAATGGCGGTCGAACGAGGCGGTGGTGATCGAGAAGAACCCCGATTACTGGGGCGACCCCGCCGGCACCGACGCCGTCGTCTTCCGGCCGATCACCGATGCGAACACCCGCGTGGCCGAGATGCTGGCAGGCGGCATCGACATGATGGTCGAGGTCCCGCCCACCGCGCTGAGCCAGTTCCAGGGTGACAGTTTCAAGGTGGTGGAACAGGCCGGGCCGCACGTCTGGTTCCTGATCCTGAACGCCAAGAGCGGCCCGTTCGCCGACAAACGTGTCCGCCAGGCCGCCAATTACGCGATCAACAAGGACGCGATCGTGAACGACGTGCTGGAAGGCACCGCCGAGGTTGCCGCGGGCCCCACCCCGCCGGCCTTCGCCTGGGCCTATGACGGCAGCCTCGCCCCCTATCCCTATGACCCCGAGAAGGCCAAGGCGCTGTTGGCCGAGGCGGGCGCCGAGGGGGCCGAGCTGACGTTTTACGTGACCGAAGGCGGGTCCGGCATGCTGGACCCGATCCCGATGGGCACCGCGATCCAGGCCGACCTGAACGCCGTGGGCTTCGACGTGAAGATCGAGACCTATGAATGGAACACGTTCCTGGGCGAGGTGAACCCGGGCCTGGACGGCAAGGCGGACATGGCCGAGATGGCCTGGATGACCAATGACCCCGACACCCTGCCCTACCTGGCGCTGCGGTCGGACGCCTGGCCGGACAAGGGCGGTTTCAACTCGGGCTATTATTCCAACCCCGACGTCGATGCCCTGCTGGAAGAGGCCCGCACCGCCACCGACCAGGCCAAGCGCGCCGATCTTTACAAGAAGATGCAGAAGATCGTGCAGGATGACGCGCCCTGGGTCTTTGTGGCGAATTGGAAGCAGAATGCGGTCACCAGCGACCGGGTCGAGAACTTTGAACTTGAGCCGTCGTTCCTGCTGCAGCTGTCGTCCGTGGTGAAGAACTGAGACTGGCGCGGACCGGGGCCTGGCCTCGGTCCGCGGGTCAAAACTTTCCCCGAAAGTTTTGCAAAGACTTTTCCTGAAAAGTCTTTCAAACGGCACGGTCCCGCAGGGGGCCCAGCGGAGGTTTGAAGACAGATGGGGTCCTATATCCTCAAGCGGCTGATCTCGGCGATCCCGGTGCTGTTCGGCATCACGGTCATCGTCTTCCTGATCATGGCCATGATCCCCGGCGACCCGGCCACCGCCATTCTCGGGTCCTACGCGACGCCCGAGAATGTCGAAAAGCTGAACCGTGACCTCGGTCTCGACAAGCCATTGGTCCAGCGGTACTTCATCTGGCTGGGCAACATGCTGACGGGCGATTTCGGGCGCTCCTTCAGCCTGAACCGCCCGGTGCTGGACGAGATCCTCGACCGGTTCCAGGCGACGCTGATCCTGGCGGGCGTGTCCTTTGTGCTCTGTTCGATCCTCGGCATCCTGGCCGGTGTCGTTTCGGCCGCGCGGCAATACGGGTTTGCCGACAAGGCGATCACCTTCACGGTGCTCATCGGTATTTCCATTCCCAGCTTCTTCCTTGGCATGATGATGATCCTGCTGTTCGCCGTAAAGCTGCGCTGGCTGCCCGTGTCCGGCATGTACGCGATCTATGGCGGCGGGGATCTGCCCGACCTCGTCAACCACCTGATCATGCCCGCGCTGGCGCTGGCCGCCGTGGCCACGGGGGTCATCGCCCGGCTGTCGCGGTCCGCCATGCTGGAGGTGCTGCGCCAGGATTTCATCCGCACCGCCCGGGCCAAGGGCGTGCCCGAACGCCGCGTGATCTATGGCCATGCGCTGCGGGCCGCGATGGTGTCGATCATCCCCGTGCTGGGCATCCAGGCGGGGTTCGTCCTGTCGGGCGCGGTCTATATCGAGATGGTGTTCCAGTGGCCCGGCATTGGCCGGATGCTGGTCGACGCGATCCTGAAACGCGACATCCTGCTGGTGCAGGGCGGGGTGGTCTTTGTCGCCGCCGCCTACGTGATGTTCAACATCGCCGTGGACGTCTGCCAAAGCCTGCTGGACCCGAGGATCAAGACATGAGCGCCTTTCTCAAGCTCCTCTTCCGCAATCGCCTGGCCGCCCTTGGCGCTGTCGTCCTCGGCCTGATCCTGCTGCTGGTGCTCCTTGTGCCGCTGCTGCCGCTGGCCGATCCGGATGCCACCGCCACCGCCGACCGGTTCAAGCGTCCCTTTGCCGAAGGTCACCTGCTGGGCACCGATCACCTTGGCCGGGACCTGCTGTCACGGCTGCTGTACGGCACGCGCCTGTCGCTGGCGGTGGGCTTTGCCGCTGCCGTCGTCGCCGCGACGCTGGGATCCGCCATCGGGATCGTCGCCGGTTATGCGGGCGGGCGCACCGACAACCTGATCATGCGCGGCGTCGACATGCTGATGGCCTTTCCCTACATCCTGCTGGCGCTGGCCATCGTCGCCGCCCTTGGCCCCGGGCTGATGAACGCGCTGATCGCCGTGGCCGCCGTCAACATCCCCTTCTTCGCCCGCAATATCCGGGGCATCACCGTGTCGCTGGCGGGGCGCGAATTCATCGATGCCGCGCGGCTGGCCGGCAAGGGCCATGTCCGCATCATCCTGACGGAACTGCTGCCCAACGTCCTGCCCGTCATCGTCATCGCCATGTCGACAACGGTCGGCTGGATGATCCTGGAAACCGCCGGGCTGTCCTTCCTTGGGCTGGGGTCTCAGCCGCCGCAGGCCGATCTTGGCTCCATGCTGGGCGAGGCGCGCGCGGCGCTGATCACCGCGCCGCATACATCCGTCGTGCCCGGCATCATGATCTTCCTCATCGTGATGAGCGTGAACCTTCTGGGCGACGGTGTCCGCGATGCGCTGGATCCGCGGCTGAAATCCGGCGCGCTCAGCCGGCCCCGGGCCACCACGCGGGTCGACCGGACATCCGTCCCGGACCTGCCCCAGCAAGGCGTTCTGGACCTGCAGGACCTGCAAACGCAATTTCACGTCGGGCCCCGCATCTACAAGGCCGTGGGCGGCGTTTCGATCAATGTCGCGCCCGGCGAATGCCTTGGGATCATTGGCGAAAGCGGCTCGGGCAAGTCGGTCACGGCGCTGTCGGTCATGGGTCTGGTGGCCTCTCCGCCCGGCGTGATCACAGGCGGCGCGGTGAAGTTCGACGGCGAGGATCTGCTGTCCGCCCGCTACGAGAGCCTGCGTAAAAAGCGCGGCGACCGGGTGGCCTATATCTTCCAGGATCCGCTGGCCACGCTGCACCCGCTGTACCGCGTCGGCGAGCAGATGGTCGAGGCGATCCAGGTCCACCACAAGATCTCCAAAAGCAAGGCCCGCGCCCGCGCGCTGGAGTTGTTCAATGCGGTCCGCATCCCCAATGCGGAAAGCCGGCTGGACAATTACCCGCACGAGATGTCGGGCGGGATGCGCCAGCGGGTCGGCATCGCGATGGCCATGGTCAACGATCCCGACGTGATCATCGCCGACGAGCCGACCACCGCGCTGGATGTCACCGTGCAGGCGCAGATCCTGGCGCTGCTGGATGATCTGCGCCGCGAACGCGGGCTGGCGATCATCTTCATCACCCATGATTTCGGTGTCGTCGCGCAGCTGTGCGACCGCGTCGCCGTCATGTACGCCGGCCGCATCGTCGAGGAAGGCCCGACGCAAGCCGTGCTTGACGCCCCCGCGCACCCTTACACGAAACGCCTGATCGCCTGTGTGCCCGAACTGGGCGGCGGGCGGCGGCGGTTGGAGGCCATTCCCGGCCTGCCCCCCGTGGTCGACAAGCTTCCCCTAGGCTGCGCCTTTGCCCCGCGCTGTGAGAAAGCCACGCCTGAATGCCAGCGTGGCGAGATCGACCTGAAAGGCGGCGCGCGGGCCGTCCGCTGCATCCATCCCGAGGAGGCCATCGCATGACCACCGCGCTCAGGGTGACCGACCTGTCCAAGACCTTTCCGCTGGCCAAGCCCCTGTTCAGGCCCGCGCCGCCGGGCGTGCGCGCCGTGCGCCCCATGAGCTTTGACGTGCCCAAGGGCGAAACCCTTGGCATCGTTGGGGAATCCGGTTGCGGGAAATCGACGTTGGCGCGGATGCTGGTGGGGCTGCTGACGCCGTCCACCGGCAATATCGAAATCGCCGGGGCCAAGCCCGACCTGGGCGATCCGGCGGCCTTTGGCAGGCTGATCCAGTACGTGTTCCAGGACCCGATATCGTCCCTGAACCCGCGCAAGACGATCCGCCAGATCATGGAAGCGCCGTTGAAACAGCTCTACGCCATGGGCAAGGCGGATCGCGACAAACGCATCGCCGAGATCTTCGCATCGGTGAACCTGCGCGAGGAATTCCTGGACCGCTATCCGCATGAATTTTCCGGCGGGCAGGCCCAGCGGATCGGCATTGCCCGGGCGCTGGCGGCCAGTCCCGAGATCATCGTGCTGGACGAACCGGTGTCGGCGCTGGACGTGTCGGTGCAGGCGCAGGTGCTGAACCTGCTGGCGGATCTGCGCAAGCAGTTCGGGCTGACCTACCTGTTCATCAGCCACGACCTGGCGGTGGTCGAAGCGGTCAGCGATCGCGTCGTTGTGTTGTACTTTGGCGCCGTCGTCGAAATCGGTCGGGCCGAGACGATTTTCAACGCGCCCAAACATCCTTATACGAAATTGTTGGCCGACAGCGCCCCCGTCGTCGGCCGCCCGCTCACGGCACCTGAACAAAAAGGCACCGAGCTGCCCGACCCGTTGAACCCGCCGCCGGGCTGCGCCTTTGCCGGGCGTTGTCCGCGGGCCACCGATATCTGCCGGACGGACGATCCGGCGCTGACCCGCATGGGAGAAGACCAGCTTGCCGCCTGCCACCACCCGATCCAAGACTGAACCGCGGCTGAGCCGACCGGCCCGGGTGGCCGAGGAAATCAAGGACTGGGTTGTCGAACAGGGCCTGCAGCCCGGCGACCGCCTGCCCAACGAGACCGAGATGATGGCCCGTTTCGGCATGGCCAAGGGCACCATCCGCGAAGCGATGCGCATCGTCGAGGCGCAGGGGCTGATCAAGACGCGCACCGGTCCCGGCGGCGGGTCCTTCGTGCATGAAGTGTCGCGCGCACGCGCCAAGGCGCTGCTGGGAAACTACTTCTATTTCAAGGACCTGACGATCGGCGACATCTACCAGCTGCGCCGCGCCCTGGAACCGGAACTGGCCGCGTCGCTGGCCGGGGAGCTGTCGGAAGAGGCGCTGCAGCGGCTGGAAGACCACATTGCCCTGTACGGCGAACCGGCGACCAACCTGGACGAGGAACGCCAGCAGCACGTTGAATCGCTGAAGTTCCATGCCATCCTGGCCGAACAGGCCGACAATTCGCTGCTAAGCTTCATCATCGACTTCATGGTCAACCTGCTGACCGACCTGACCGTCTATCGCAAGCTGTACGAACCGATCAACACCGAGCTTTGGGCCAAGGGCCGCGATTACCACGCGCGGCTGGTGATGGCCCTGCGCGCAGGCGACAAGGGCGCCGCCCACGCCGTGATGACCGCCCATATGGAAACCGCCTGGCGGCTGATGCGCGGCCAGGAGGTCGAGATGATGAAGCGGTTCATCGACGAATAGTCAGGGTCAGCCCATCTGGTAGTTGGGCGTCGACAGCGAAATCGCGGTTTCGTCCTCGTCCATGCCTTCGGGGATCGCCTCGAACAGGGGCGTCGACATGTAGCGTTCGCCGGTGTCGGGCAGCATCGCCAGGATCTTCGATCCCGGCGCGGCTTTTTCCGCCACCTTCATCGCCACCGCAAAGGTCGACCCGCCGGAAATGCCGGTCAGGATGCCTTCGTGCCTGGCCAGCTTGCGCGCCCAGTCCATGCCCTCGGGGCCCGCAACGGGGATGAGGTCGTCGTAATAGCCGCCGTCGATGGCCTCTTGCAGGACATACGGGATGAAATCCGGCGTCCAGCCCTGGATCGGGTGCGGTTCAAAGGCCGAATGGCTGACGGCGGGGCTGTGGTCCGGCGCGCGGTCCTGGGCGATGCCGGATGCGACGATGGCCGCGTTGGCGGGTTCGGTCAGGATGATTTTCGTATCCGGCATCTCGCGGCGCAGCACGCGGGCCACGCCGGTCACGGTGCCGCCCGTGCCGTAGCCGGTGACAAAGTAATCCAGACCCTTGCCCTTGAAATCGGCAACGATTTCAGGGCCGGTGGTGGCCTCGTGGATATCGGCATTGGCCTGCGTCTCGAACTGGCTGGCCAGGAACCATCCGTTCTTCTCGGCCAGCTCCTTGGCCTTGTGATACATGCCGAACCCCTTCTGGGCCTTGGGCGTCAGGATCACCTTGGCCCCCAGCATCCGCATCAGCCGCCGCCGTTCGACCGAAAAACTCTCGGCCATCGTGATCACCAGCGGATAGCCCTTCTGGGCGCAGACCATGGCCAGCCCGATGCCGGTGTTGCCGGAGGTCGCCTCGACCACGGTCTGGCCGGGCTTCAGGTCGCCCGAGGCTTCGGCCGCCTCGATGATCGACAGCGCCAGCCGGTCCTTGACCGATGCCGCGGGGTTGAAGAATTCCGCCTTCACGTACAGCTCGACGCCCTCGGGCGCGAGGGTGTTGATGCGGATCACCGGCGTGTTGCCGATGGTGTCGAGAATGGAGCCGTAAAGGCCGGGCGTCCGCCCCGGTTGCGTGCTGGTCATTCCCTGTCTCCCGATAAATGTGTCGTGGGGTAAATCTATAGCGTTTGGCCGGGAATTGCGCGGGGGTGCCCGGAAAAAGGACAGGGTTGGCCCAGGGGCAGCCCGGGTGCGGGTTTCGTCCCGGTCCAAAGCCCGGTTGCGGGATCTGTTTTCCGAAACGGAAAACGGGCCGGAATTTTGGAAAATTCCGGCCCGGTGTCGGATGTTACGCGAAAGGCGCCGCGGGGATCAAAGGAACCCTTCGGCCTTGGCCCATGCCAGACCTTCGTCCAGCGCCTTGCCCAGCCGTTCGCCGATGCGCGCGATGTCGTCCTCGGTGATGATCAGCGGCGGGCACAGCGCCACGGTCTCGTAGACCGCGCGGCAGATCAGCCCGTTGTCCTGCGCCGCCTTGGCGACCGCCGCCGCGACCTTGCCCACCGGCGAGAACGCGGTTTTCGACGCCTTGTCCGCCACCAGTTCCAGACCCGCCATCAGGCCGGTGCCGCGCACTTCGCCCACCAGCGGGTGATCGGCAAAGCGTTGCACCATCGCCTGGAAGGGCGCTTCCATCCGGGCGGCGTTGCCCATCAGGTCCTTTTCCTCGATGATCTTGAGGTTTTCCAGGCCCACGGCACAGGCGACGGGGTGACCCGATCCGGTGAAGCCATGACCAAAGGTGCCCAGCTTGGCCGAATTGTCGGCGATGGGGTTGTAGACCTTGTCGTTCACCACGATGGCGGCCAGCGGCATGTAGGACGAGCTCAGCTGCTTCGAGGTCACCAGGATGTCCGGTTCGAACCCGTATTTCTGGCAGCCGAACGGCGTGCCCAGCCGGCCAAATCCGTTGATGACCTCGTCCGAGACCAGCAGGATGTCGTATTTCTTGCACAGCGCGGCAATGCCCGGCCAGTAGCCTTCCGGCGGGGGCATCACGCCACCGGCGCCCATGACCGGCTCGCCGATGAAGGCGGCGATGGTCTCGGGGCCCTCGGCCAGGATCGTGTCTTCGGCTTCCTTCAGCAGGCGCGCGGTGAACTCGGCCTCGGTTTCGCCTTCCTCAGCCCATTTCCAGAAATGCGGGCAGGTCAGGTGGGTGACCGGGATCGCCGGCAGGTCGAAATCGACGTGGTTGCCGGGCAGGCCGGTCAGCGAACCGGACGCGATGGTGATGCCGTGATAGCCCTTGTTGCGGGCCAGGAATTTCTTCTTCTCGGGCCGGCCAAGCGCGTTGTTCAGGAACCAGACCATCTTGATGACGGTGTCGTTGGCTTCGGACCCCGAGTTGGTGAAGAACACCCGGTTCAGCCCTTCGGGCGTCATCTCGACGATCTTCTCGGCCAGCTGGATGGCGGGGGCATGGGCCTTGTGGGCGAAGGAATGGTAATACGGCAGCTCAAGCATCTGCTTGTACGCAGCCTCGGCCAGCCGGGTTTCGGAAAAGCCCACGGCGACAGACCACAGGCCGGCCATGGCTTCGATGTATTCCTTGCCTTCGCTGTCGTAGACGTGGATGCCGTCGCCCTTGGTGATGATCATCGGCCCCTGCTTCTCGTGCAGGCGCATGTTCGTGTAGGGATGCATGCTGTGCGCGATGTCCGAGGTGTGGAGCGAGTTCGGGATGCGGTTCATGTCTTTCGGACCTCCGGCTGAGTTACGGGACGGCCGGGCGGCGTACGCGGGGCCGATTCGGAAGGACTATGCCGGGATCGGGAGGGCAGCGGCAATGGGGGAAGCGACCAGATTGCCCGGATCGGACGGAATGCCGCCATGTGCCGCGCGCCCTGACGGACCTGCGGGCGTTGCGAAGGAACGCTGCGCGTGCAACATCTTGGCCGATCCCAAACGGAGACACCGATGAAGGACTCCCGCCTGCTCAATCTGGTCCTGTCGCTGATCCTGGTCCTGGTGATCGGGTACTTCCTGGTGATCGGGCGGTCGATCCTGGTGCCGATCGTGACGGCGGTGATCTCGGTCTACCTGATGGTCTCGGCGACCGAGGGGCTGCGCCGCCTGCCCCTGTTGGACAGGTTCCCCGGCGCCGTTCTGCGCATGCTGGTGCTGATCGTCTTCGCCGCGGTGGTCTATGTCTTTGCCGTCGTTGTCGCGGCCACGGTCAGCGACATCGCGGCGGTGGCCCCGACCTACCAGCAGAACATCGAGGCCCTGCTGAACCGGATCGAACTGCGCTTCGACGTGGACAGCCGCGAGATCATCAACGACGCCTGGACGGTGACCTTCGGCCAGCTGGACCTGCGGTCGATGATCCTGTCGGTGCTGGGCAGCTTCACCATCGTCGGCATGTCGATCTTCCTGATCGTGGTCTACGCCGGCTTCCTGATGGCCGAACGCGACAGCTTCGCCGCCAAGATCTCGGCCGCCATGGTCGATCCGGACCGGACCGAGCGAATGACGCGGATCATTTCGGACATCAACAACCGGATCGGCGAATACCTGACCGTCAAAACGGTGATCAACCTGATCCTGGGCGCGATCTGCCTGGCGATCCTGCTGTTCTTCGGCGCCGATTTCGCCTTCTTCTGGGCCATCGTGATCGCGCTTCTGAACTACATCCCATACGTCGGATCGCTTCTGGCGGTGGCCTTTCCGGTGATGCTGTCGCTGGCCCAGACCGGCTCACTCTGGCACACGATCGGCCTTGGCGCCTGCCTGATCACGGCCCAGGTGGTCGTGGGCAACTGGCTGGAACCCCGGATGATCGGCCGCCAGATGAACCTCAGCCCGTTCGTCGTGCTGGTCGCCCTGTCGGTCTGGAGCGCGATCTGGGGCGTCCCCGGCGCGATCCTTGCGGTTCCCATGACGGCCATGATCGCCATCGTCCTGGGCGCATTTCCGGAAACGCGGTTCATGGCGGTGCTGCTTGCCGCACGGGTGGACGAGGAGTGAGAACGCGGATTGGGGGCGCTGCCCCCGTCCTCCACAGGAGGACACACCCGAGGGTCATGCTTGCGGCATTGTCTCGGCTTTTCGCGATGGGGAAGGTAGAGGCAGTCGGTTTCCGGCACGGCCATCCCGGGAACCGGTGACGGGCGGACGGCCCCAAGAAACGGTCCAACATACGGTCGCAAAATATCGTGCCACGCATCACATTTTCCAGGCCATTCAAACGGTGGAAGGGCCTGAGCGGTCGTGCAAGATCAAGGATAACGACAAGAATATGCGCAGAAATGTCCAAGAGGGACATCGCACGAACATCATTGCGTTTGAAGGTGTCAAAGCGAGCCTGACCGTCCACAGCCTGCCCGACGAGCGGCAGGCCGCAATCCCGAACACCGCGCCCGCGATCAGGCGCTTGCGCAAAGCAAAGAGGATCGGCGGCGCAGCTCCCGTTATCTGCGAGGCATCAGGTGAACATCAGCGCCATGTTCTGAATTGCGCCGTCGAGGTGGGTTTTTCTGCCCATCGGGCGCATGGGACGCGGACACGAAACTTCGTAAATTTCCTGGGGCTCTCTGCCAGGACAGACGCGGCCTGCCCGGCTTGTCTTCGAGAACAGGGGTCGCTGACCAAGGATGAGGCTGCTTCGATCATCGGCCATGCCCCTGATGCCCAGGATCAAGCACAGGATTCAGGCACAGGATTCAGGGACGCTGAAAGGACGACGCCGCATTTCAGGGGGCAGGCTTGAGATCCGGTCGGGCCTCTGTATGGCGGCATTGACTGCCCTCCGCGTCGATCCCGCGATACAGGCCTTCGCGCGCCGCCTGTAAGACCTTGGCAAGCCCGCGAAAGTGGTCATCACCGCAATCATGCGCAAGCTCGCCGTGATCCTGAACCCGGTGGTCAAGACTGAAGAACCTGCGCGTCGAACCCATCCGGCATGGCGACTGCGGACCTTCGCTGAAAAGCGTGCGAACGGGAAAGTTACGGGATGAAACCGCCATTCGCAGGCTCTGTGGTATGGACTGCTTTGAGCCTCAGAACAGTGTGACGTCGTGTGCGAAATATAAGGTGTCACTCGGGCGCGAAGAGGCCGAAAACGGAGGTATGGCAACCTTGTCTCTATGGCAACGCCTGCGATCCTTCCGCTGCTTGGACGGCCTCCTTTGTCATTACGCTTCGATGACGAACCGCTTTCCAACGGCCCGTCGAGTGCCGCAAGGGACGCATCGCACCATCTGGCGTCAGGATCGGCGGGCGGGGTCTGGATCAATTTCCAGCAGCACCTTTCCGACGACAGTTCCCTCCTCCTGGGCCGCATGGGCCTGTGCGATCTTGTCCAGCGGGACCGTCAGCCCGATGACGGGCTCGTAAGCGCCACTGGCGACACAGTCCGACACCTCCCGCACCGCCTGGCGCAGAGCGTCGTCCGGGATGGTATAGAAGAACACGAAGCGGAAGGCATAGCCGCCGAACATCGTCTTCAGGAACGGCATCGAAAGCCGGACGCCCGGATCTTCGGTCGCATAGGCCGTGACGACGCCGCTGGGGGCCAGGCAGGCGATGTCGGTATCTATATTCGCGGCCAGATCGACATCGACGATGCGCTCGACACCCTTTGCGCCGGTCCAGTCGCGGATCTTCGCGGCAATGTCCTCGGTGCGCCGGTTGATGACCAGCTCCGCCCCGGCCCTGCGCGCCGCTTCGGCTTGCTCGGGCCTGCTGACCGTGGCGGCAACCCGCGCGCCCGCCCATTTGGCAAGCAGGATTGCGGCCGTGCCAACAGCCCCGCCGCCACCCTGGACCAGCACGTGCCGCCCGCGCAGATCACCGTCCGCGAACAGGCAGCGGTGCGCCGTGATCGCCGCGATCCCAAGCGTGGCGCCAACCTGAAAAGAGGCGGCATCGGCGAGCGGGACCGCCCGGTCGGACGGAAGGGTGACATATTCGGCCGCGGTGCCGAAGGCCTGCCCGGTCTGCGCCATGTAAAGCCAGACCCGCTGGCCAATACGATCGCCCGAAACACCCGGCCCCACCTTGTCGATGATCCCGGCACCGTCCTGGTGCGGCACGATGCGCGGAAATGGCATGGGCGCCCCGGCAAAGCCGGTCCGGGTTTTCAGATCCGACGGATTCAGGCCAGAAAAGGCCAGCCTGACACGGACCTGGCCGGCACCCGGCTCCGGATCGGGCAACTCGCCCAATACCAGCACGTCGGTGTTCCCCTGGTGATCGTAGAATGCCGCTTTCATCGTAAATCTCCTGTCGTTGCCCGGGCAGGTAGCGGGCCTTGATGCCATATTGCAAGCAGGCAACATTTTTGCATATAGGTACATAAAGTACACCATTGGAGGATCGGATGGCGAAGGACAGCTACAATTGCCCCGTGGAAGCGACCGTCGACGTCGCGGGCGGCAAATGGAAACCGCTCATCATCTATCACCTCATGGACGGACCCAAACGCTTTGGCGAGCTGCGCCGCTTGACCGGCGATCCCAGTCAGCGGTCCATCACCCAGCAGCTTCGTCAGCTGGAAGCGGATGGCATCGTGCACCGAGAGGTCTTTGCGCAGGTGCCGCCCCGGGTCGACTATTCGCTGACCGAGTTCGGGGCCTCTCTGGGCCCCGTGTTGCGCGCGATGAAGGACTGGGGCGATGCCTTCATCGCGCGATCCGGTGCAAGGCTGCCCTGAGCCGCCTCAGGTCCGGGCAGCGCAGTCCGGTTCGGTCACGGGTTCGCCGCGGATGATGCGCGCATAGACCTCGGCGCTCAGCTTGGGGGTGCGGGCCTGGATATCCCAGTCGACGTGGATCATTCCGAACCGGCTGGCATAACCGCTGAGCCATTCGAGGTTGTCGTGGCTGGACCAGACGTAGTAGCCGCGCACATCGGCGCCGTCGTCCATCGCGGACCTCATCGCGTCGATATGGGTGACGATGTACCGGCAGCGCTGGATGTCATCGACCTTGCCATCCACCATCACGTCCTCGCCCGCGAAGCCGGCGCCGTTTTCGGTGATGTAGATCGGCGGGTTGCCGTAATCGTCCTTCATGCGCTCAAGCAGCGCCTTGAACGTGTCGGGCCGGACGGCACCGTTGAAGGCGGAATAAACATCCTTCGGCAGGAACTGCTCTGCCAGCGCGTCCAACGGGCTTGCCCCGTGGCGGACATACATCGGGGAATAGAAGTTGATGCCAAGATAGTCGAAATGCGCCTGGCCGATGGTCCGGGCGTCTTCCGGCTGCACGTCGATATCCAGACCCCGTGCCGCGGCCATGTCCAGCACGTCCCGGGGATAGGACCCCTTGTACATCGCATCCAGGAACCAGCGGTTCAGCACCCCATCCGCCAGAACGGCAGAGGCCTTGTCGGCATCGCTGGCGCCGTCCTGCGTCAACGTGGGGAACAGCGGCAGCGCCAGCCCGACCTGGCCCGCATAGCCATGTGCATCGAAGCTTTCCTTCGCGGCGGCGGCGGCCAGCAGGATGTGGTTGTAGGTCTTCAGGGTGATGGCCATGTGGTCGGCATCTGGCAGGATCTTGAACTGGCCCTTGCCGGTGGCGCGGATGTCTTCGGCCAGCGTCTTGGTCGCGCGCTCGACCGAGGGTTCGTTGACCAGCACGAACAGGTCCACCTGGTCGTGAAAGGCCTCGAACACCACCTCGGCATAGCGCTTGAACCATGTCACGGAATCGCGGTTCTCCCAGCCGCCCGCCGCCTCCAGCGACTCAGGCATGTCCCAGTGATAGAGGGTCAGCATCGGCTTGATGCCCGCGGCCTTCAGGTCATCGATGAACTGGCGGTAATGCGCGACCCCGGCGGGGTTCACCGGACCCAGACCGTCGGGGATGATACGCGGCCATGAGATCGAGAAGCGGTAGCTGGTCAGGCCCAGTTCCTTGAACAGCGCGATGTCCTTCAGATACTGGTCCCGGTCATAGAAATTGATGGCCACCGCGCCCGAGACGCCCGGCCCCGCCAGATGGTCACGATCAAGGTAGTTGTCCCAGACCGAGCGTCCCTTGTTGTCGGCCTGCGGTGATCCCTCGACCTGGTAGGCCGCCGAGGCGGCCCCCCATTGGAAAGCGTCCGCTGCGGACACAGGCGATGTGGACAGGGCCGTCAGGGTCGCGAGGATACCGGTCATGATTGTGCGCGCCATCCGATCACCCCTCGCCGAATTGCGAAAACAGCGCGGGCAGAATGCCGGCCAGGTGGTTGAATTCGATCATGTCGTGCACCGCCAGTTCATAGGCGGTCATCTCGGCGACCTGGTCGTTCCAGCCGATCTGCGAAAGCATCGCCTCGGCCTTCTCGGCACCGTCGAACCGGCGCAGTTCGGGGTGGGCGCCGATCCAATAGCGGCTGACAAGCTCCATCCCGCCGTCGATGTCGCGGGCGATATGCACCATCAGCGAATTCACCACATCGGGCGCCTGGGCCGGGCTGACGATGCCGCTTGCATTCGCGGTGAAGCCCGCGCGCTTGAACGCAGCAGGATCGAAACCGATCTTGGCCGGATCGCTGAACCTGATCAGCAGTTCCATGGCCTGCGGGCCGACCAGCTCCTTGACGTGGTTCGGGTTGTCGTAAAGCCGATCCTCGTAGCTGAGGCTGGTATTGGCCAGCCGCGCGGGGTCCTGCACCGAATTCTCGATATGCGCTTGCGGGAACCAGAGCATGTAGCGCTCTTTCTCGATCGGGTGCCAGGTGAACCACCAGCGCAGCATTTCGGCGGTGGCGCCGGGGAAGAACAGGCTGTTCTGGACATAGACGGTCGAACCATCCAGCACCGCGTAGCCCTGTTTCGGGGTCTTGTAGGACGGGTCGAGCAGCCGGTTCAGGTCGCGCACGCTCGGCGTCAGGCAGTCCGCCTTGTCCAGCGGCCCCATCTGCAGCGCGAGGGCATCCTCGGTGGGGACCATGAGGTGCGGATCGAAATAGCTCTCATAGGGTTTGCCCGCCAGCAGGGGCCGGTTTTCCTTCAGCTGCCTTTGCGCCGCGACCGGCAGATAGGTGACGGAACTGGTGTCGTGGGCGGGGGCGGTCTGTGCGGTCACCGAGGGCGCGCGCAGCATCGCGGCGCCCGCGGCAAGCGCGGGGATCCCCGCAAGAAGGGTTCTGCGTCCGAAGGATGTCATGGGTTTTCTCCTGCAATTCATGGATTGCAACCTAGCCGCCCCGATAATATCAATCCAACAGATGGGGTTTCTTTATATTATCAGTGAGGCAGATGACCGGTCTGGATCTCAACCTGCTCAACAGCCTGCACGCGCTGCTCGAAACCGGCAGCGTGACGCGGGCCGCGGATCGGCTGGGGATCAGCCAGTCGGCCATGAGCTACAATCTCGCACGACTGCGAAAGGCCATGGGGGACGAGCTGTTCACCCGCACCGCCGGCGGCCTCGACATGACGCCCTACGCGCGCACGCTGGGCGATCCGTTGTCACGGATCATGACCGACATCGACCGGCTCGTCAGCCGGTCGGTCGCATTCGATCCCGCCTCGGCCGAGCGGACCTTCACCATTGCGCTCCCGGATGCGTCCGAAGTTCTGATCGTGCCGGAAATCCTGCGGCGCCTCGGCATCGAAGCGCCGGGTATCCGGCTGGTGCTGCGAAATGTCGAAGACATCGATGTGCTTCTGGGCCTCGACACCGCCAGTCTGGACATGGCCATAGGCGTGTTTTCGGAGGGACAACTCCACCACAAGCGGAAGCTGCTGCACAAGGATGACTACCTGTGCCTCTTCAATCCGCTGCTTCTGGACCTCGGAAGCCCGATCAGCATGGAAGAATATCTCGGGGCACGCCACGTTGCCCTGTCGGGCAAGATGGCGCGCAACGATATCGTGGGAACGCATCTGGCCCTGCGCGACACGAAGCGGACGGTCGCCATGACAACCGAACATCTGCTTTCCATTCCCCATATCGTCCATCAGACGCCGGTTCTGGCCACCGTACACGGCCGATTGGCGCGCTATTTTGCCCGCCAGCTCGGCCTGAGAACGTCATTGCCACCGTTCGATGTGCCGCCGTTGCCGATTTCGCTTCTTTGGCACAGCTCGAATGACCCGGATCCCGGACATATGTGGATGCGGGACCTGATCTATCGGGCATTGAAGACGGTCAAATCTCGGGAAAAAGACACCAAAATATGAGTGTCAGGCGAAATGGCACGGTCGCGGTTCGACTGCCGGCAAGACGGCCAAGGCGTCCGCTTCCCTGCGCTTGGCAAACATTCATGTCGCACGCGGCATCTGGCGGCATCGGCTCCGCGCCGCCGTTCGCCGCGCGATTCATGAACGGCAGCTCCGTGAAATCCGCAAGGGCATCGAGCCTTCCGATATTTGGTGCCTCCACGCTCGAAGCCCTGGCTGACCTCCGTCCGGGACGTTGACCGAAGCCACACGGTAGATATCTGAAAAGACAAAGCAGCAGCAATAGCGCAGGTCTGCTTCTTTCTGGCTCCAAATACCCGGCCCGGGATGGACACCGGGCGCACCGATCCGGAAAGGGGCACAAATCAGCATGTCACCGCCTTCCTCATCCGGCCCCCGGCCCGGATGGCCGGCGCGGGGGGCTCGATGCCCCCTGTGACGGCGCCCCCGTTGACCGGGCGATGCCCGCACCACATGTCACAGGCGAAGGAGCCCGCCGATGCCCGATTACACACTCTATTACTGGCCGATCCCCTTCCGGGGCCATTTCATCCGCTTCACGCTGGCCCGGGCAGGTGCGATCTGGGACGAAGCGGGGACCGACGGCACCGTCACCGCCATGACCGCGCCCGTCGGCGGCCAGCCCTGTCCGTTCATGGCCCCGCCGCTGCTCCACGATCACGCCAACGACCGATGGCTGCCCCAGATGCCGGCCATCGTGATGCATCTTGCACGGCGCCACGGGCTTTCATCCGATCCCGACCTGGAACTGCGCCTGCTGTGTGATGCCAACGACGTGCTCTTCGAGATCACCCGCTACCACGGCGCCATGATGTGGGACCGCGACAGCTGGCAGACCTTCCGCGATGACCGCCTGCCCCGCTGGATGCAGATCCACGAAGCGATGCTGTTCGCAGAGACCGAGGATCCGACGCTGGCCGACATCATCCTCACCGCCCTCTGGCACACGATGATCGACCGGCTGCCGCCCTTGCGTCCCCTGCTGACCCGACACGCCCCGAAGCTCGAAGCCCGCGTCGACCACGTCGCCGCGACCCCGGCCATCGCCGGGGTGCTGCGCGACTGGGCCGACCGCGAACCGCGTTACTGCGCGGGCCAGATCGAGGCGTCGCTGCTGGAGATGCTGAGGGGCTGACGGGTCAGATACATTTCACCAGCCGCAGTGCATCGTAGATCGCCGCGTGGGTGTTGCGCGCCGCAACCGCGTCGCCGATCCGGAACAGCTGAAACCGGCCTGCGGGGTTGCACGCCACGTCCTGCGGGCGGCCGTCGATGAAGGCGGCGTAATCGACCTCGCCCAGGTTCACCGACACCGGCTTCAATTCGAAGTAGATCTCGTCCAGAGGCCGGGTCCCGGCGTTCACCACCACCTGGTCGACCCTGCGTTCCCGGGTGAACGCGCCGAAATCGCTGCCCAGCCGCGCCACCAGTTCGTTGCCCTCCCGCGTGACGCCATCGACCTTCCAGCCCACGGTGAAGGTCACGTCCTGCTGTTGCAACTGCCTGAAGGACGGCGTCAGCGACATCGCCATGACCTCGGACGAAACCATCCGGTCGCGCGTCACCATCTCGACCCTGGCGCCGGTCGCGGCAATCGTCTCGGCCGCCTGCAGCGCCGCATGATCCCCCGCGTCATCGAAGATCAGCACGTTGGTTCCGGGCCGCACATCCCCCGCGATGATGTCCCAGGCCGATACGACCAGGTCCTCGCCGTCCAGCACCCCGGTATGGGGCATCCCCCCGGTGGCCACGATCACCACCTCCGGATCCTCGCCCATCACCGTCGCACCGTCGGCATAGCTGTTGAAGTGGAACTGCACGCCCAGCCGTTCGCATTCCGCGTAACGCCAGTCGATGACCGAAATCATCTCGGCCCGGCGCGGCGTCTGCGCCGTCAGCCGGATCTGCCCGCCGGGATCGTTGGCCGCCTCGTGCACGATCACCTCGTGCCCCCGCAGCGCCGCCACCCGCGCGGCTTCCAGGCCCGCCGGACCGGCACCGACGATCACCACGCGGCGGCGGGTATCGCCGGGCAGGATCTCCTGCGGCTCCTCCAGTTCGCGCCCCGTCGCCGGGTTGTGCAGGCACAGCGCCATGCCCCCCTGGTAGATCCGGTCGAGGCAATAGTTCGCGCCGACACAGGGCCGGATCCGGTCTTCCTCGCCCCGCAGGATCTTGGCGACGATATGCGGATCGGCAAGGTGCGCGCGGGTCATCCCCACCATGTCCAGCTTGCCCGCCGCAATCGCATGGCGCGCCGTCGCCACGTCCTGGATCCGCGCCGCGTGGAAGGTCGGGAATTGGGTCGCCGTGCGCAATTCGCCCGCGAAATCCAGGTGCGGCGCGCTGCGCATGCCCTGCACCGGGATCACGTCGGTCAGCGCGGCATCGGTGTCGATATGCCCGCGCGTGACGTTCAGGAAATCCACCATCCCGCTGTCCTTCAGCCGGCGCGAGATCTCGAACCCGTCGTCCCTGGTCAGCCCCCCGGCCATCACCTCGTCGCCGGAATAGCGCACACCGACGATGAATTCCGGGCCAACCCGGTCCCGGATCGCGCCCAGCACGTCGAAGGTGAACCGCATGCGGTTGTCCAGCGACCCGCCGTATTCGCCATCCAGCTGGTTCGTCGCCGGCGACCAGAACTGGTCCATCAGATGCCCGTAGGCCTCCAGCTCGATCCCGTCGAGCCCGGCGGCCTTCATCCGTTCCGCCGCATCGGCGTAATCCCGGACGATCCGGTCGATATCCCAGTCCTCGACCAGCTTCGGGAAAGCCCGGTGCGCCGGTTCGCGGTCCCCGGTCGACGACAGAACCGGCAGCCAGTCGCCCTGGTCCCACCGCGTCCGCCGCCCCAGGTGCGTCAGCTGGATCATCACCGCCGCGCCATGGTCGTGGCATTCGTCCACCAGCTGCTTCATCCAGCCCACCACCTCGTCCTTCCAGACGAGGATGTTGTTGAACGCCGGGGGGCTGTCGCGCGACACCGACGCCGACCCCGCCGTCATCGTCATCGCCACGCCCGCCTTCGCCCGTTCCGCGTGATAGGCCCGATAGCGCGCCTTGGGCATGCCGTCCTCGGCATAGGACGGTTCGTGCGAGGTGATCATCAGCCGGTTGCGCAGGGTCAGGTGCTTCAGCTGGTAGGGCTGAAGAAGCGGGTCTTGGGCCATGGGGCTCTCCTGAGGCGGGTCTTGAGCGATCCGGGTACGGGCCGGGTACGGGCCGGGTTCGGGCCGGGTTCGGGCCGATTTGGGGCCGGGTTCGGGCCGACACTGCCCGCCTTCGCGTCGCAAAAGCCGTTCGAAGGCGACTCTCTGCATGGTCAGCTGCGACACGCGAAGTCGCGTCAGAACCGGTAAAGCCGCCGCGCCGTGTCGTGGAACAGGCTGCGCTGTGCCATCGCCGGCCAGTCACGGGTCACGCGTTTCATCAGCGCCAGCGCCTCGGGCGCGGGGCAATGGCGGTCGTGCACCGGCCAGTCGGTGCCAAAGGCCATCCGTTGCGCCCCGAAGGCCCGGCGCAACCGTTCGACGACGCCCGCCATGTCCCGGTCGGTCGGCACGTCGAACAGGCAATGCAGGGCCGACACCTTCACATGACACCCCGGCAGCGCCGCCAGCCGGCTGATCCCCTCGCCCCAGGTGCGCAGCCCGTCGGCCGTGCGGTCATGCGGCGCGCCGCAATGTTCCAGCGCGACGGTCAGTCCCGGCACCTGTTCCAACAGCTCCGCCGCCCGCGCCATCTGCCGGGGCCGCAGCATCAGATCAAAGCACAGCCCCCGCCGCGCCAGTTCCGCCAGCCCCCGCGCAAACCCGGGCCGGTCCAGCAGGTCCGGCGCGCGGGCAAAGGACGGCGCGCCCGGTTGATACGCCACGATATCGCGGATCCCCCGCAAGGCCGGGCTGATCGCCTGCAGCCGGTCCAGCCGCGCGGGCAGGTCCGGCGCGTCCAGATCGGCATGGGCAATCAGCACCGTGCACAGCCTCCCCTCACGCGCCACCCGCACCGCCTCGGCCCGCACCAGCTCGGCCTCCGGATCGGCGGCCACGGCTTCGATCCAGACGGTCCCGGCAAGGCCCGCGCCCAACACCGCCTCATGCGCCGCCACCACGCCCGAGGCCCGTAATGCCGCATCCCCGTCCAGCCACGGGATCTGCCCCGCCACGTCGTCCCACAGGTGGTGATGCGCGTCGATGATCGGCCCGGTGTACGGCATCAGCCCACGGGCCCCTGCGGCTGCCCGCTCGCCAATGCCCGCTCCGCCGCCTCAAGCAGCGCAACGGCGCGGCGCGCGTCCCGCAGTGTCACGGCGGGCGTCGTGCCGGTGTCGCAGCAGGCCAGGAAATGCTCCACCTCGGCCCTCAGCGCCCCGCGCACCCGGCCATGCACCACCGGCTGATGCCGGATCCCCGCCGCGCGGAACCCTTCCGCCCCGGCAAAGGCGACCAGCGGCTGCATCCTCAGCCCCATATCGTTGGACACGAACCCCTCGGCGCCAAAGACCTCCAGCCGGTTGTTCCCGGCCCCCTGCCAGCCCTCGGGGCTGTTGAAATCGGCATAGGACGGCGGCAGGGTCCAGCCGCTTTCCACCATCGCCATGGCGCCGTCGGCAAAGCGGATCGTGGTCGCCACGTGGTCATCCATTCCGCAGCGCGCATGGATCGCACCCCGTCCCGCCACCGCGTGCACCGCCTCGATCGGCGCGGGATGGACCCAGCGCACAAGGTCGAAATCGTGGATCGCCAGGATCCTCAGTGTGGAAGACGTGCCCGCGAACCGCTCGACACCCCCGGGCGAAAATTGCCGCCGCGCCATGATGGTCGACACCTGCCCCGCAATGCCCTGTTCGACCGCATCCACCAACCCGACCGACCCCGGCTCGAACCGCTCGACATGGGCGGCCATGGCGATGATCCCGGCGGATTTCACGACCTCCTGCATCGCCGCGACCTGTGCCACCGACGTCGCCACCGGCTTTTCCACCAGCACATGCAGGCCCTTTTCGGCGGCCGCTTTCACCTGATCCAGATGCGCGGCCTCGGGCGTGGCAATGACGACGGCCTCCATTGGCGTCGCGAAAAACGCATCTTCATCGGTGAAAACCTGCGCGCCCCAGGCATGCGCCTCCGCCCGTTCCGCATTGTGATCACAAACCGCGACCAGGTCCGCCTGCGCCGTTTCGGACAGGATCCGCGCATGCCAGGCGCCGATGGCCCCGCAGCCGATCAGCCCGACGCGGATCACCATGGGCGCGCCCCGGGTTCAAGGATCGCCTCGGTCGTGGTCGCGGTATTGCGCGGCGCGGGCACCGGCATCTGGGGCCGCACCATGCGCCCGCACCCCGCCCCGCCCACCGCTTCGCCATCCAGCGCAACGGTCTGCCCGCGCACCATCGTCCGCACCACGGTGCCATTCACCTTCCACCCGTCATAGGGCGTCAGCTTGCCCCGCGAGGCCAGCCCTTCTTTTGTGATCACATGGGGTTTTTCCGGATCCACCAAGGCGATATCCGCCTCGGCCCCGACCCTTATCACCCCCTTGCGCCCATACAGCCCAAAGGCCTTTGCCGGCGCGACGCTCATCACCCGGACCACGTCTTCCAGCGCCATCCGCCCTTCGGACACGGCGTGCAGCATCAATGGCAACGACGTCTGGACCCCCGGAAACCCGCAAGCCATGTCCCAGATCGTGTCACCGTCCTTTTCGTCCACCCCGTGCGGCGCGTGGTCGGTGGACACCATGTCGATCGTCCCGCCCAGCAGCGCCGCCCAGATCGGTTCCTGGTGCGCCTTCTGCCGGATCGGCGGGTTCATCCGCAGGATATGCCCGCCCGGTTCCAGCATCTGTTCGGCCGACAGGTACAGGTATTGCGGCAGCGTCTCGACGGTGATGTCGACGCCGCGCGACTTGAACCACCGGATGTAGGGGATCGAGGCGGCGCAGCTTTCATGCACGATATGGATCCGCGCGCCGGTCCATTCGGCCAGGACACCGGACCGCGACAGCGCCTCGACAGCCACCACGTCCGTCCGCGCCGCCAGGTGCGCGTAAGCGTCGACACGCCCCGCCGCCTTCATCCGGTTCTGCCGCCAGAACAGGATCGGCGAGTTTTCCGCATGGATCGAACAGCGCAGGCCCAGTTTCGCCAGGATCTCGAACCCTTCCAGCACGGCGCCATCGGACGGGCACGGCAGATCGCCCGTGGTGTTGCCCAGGAACAGCTTGAACCCGATCACGCCCGCTTCGGCCAGGGGGCCCAGCTGGTCCAGGTTATGTTCCCCCAGCAGCCCGTAGATCCCGTAATCGACGATGCACTTCGCCTGTGCCTGATCCGCCTTCTGGCGGAAGTGATCCACCGTATCGACCGGCGGCACGGTGTTGGGCATGTCGAACACCGTCGTCACGCCGCCAAGGGCCGCGGCCTGGCTGCCGGTCAGCCAATCCTCCTTGTGGGTCATGCCGGGGTCGCGGAAATGCACGTGAACGTCGATCACACCGGGCAGCGCATGCAACCCGTCGGCGGCGATCACCTCGTCGCCGCTCAGGCTGCCGGCTTCGCCGATGGCGGCGATGATCCCGTCGCGGATCAGGATGTCGGCGACCTGGCGGCCGTCGGCGTTCACGATCGTGGCGCCGGTGATAAGGGTCGATGCGGTCATGGGTCTTTCCTGTCTAATTCCGGGCGTCCGCCGCCGCGCTTGGCGGTGAGGCGCGTCCCGGGTCGGCCGAACCTTGCATTTCGCCCTTTTTGAGGGGAAACCGGATGGAACGGCAATGATTTGGGTAATCGCGTGGCGCAGGACGAGGCGGAGATCCCGAAAACGGGGATGGAGGCGGGCGGCGCATTGCTGGCCAGCGACCATGCCTATGCGGTGATCCGGCGCGACATCCTGCTGGGCATCTTCGCCCCCGGCACCAACCTGCGCTTTGCCGACCTGCGCAAGCGGTACGACATCGGCGCCAGCCCCCTGCGCGAGGCGCTGTTTCGCCTGAGCTCCGAACACCTGGTGCTGCAGGAAAGCAACCGCGGCTTCCGCGTGCCACAGCTGAGCCGGTCGGAATGGTTCGACGTGGTGGCGATGCGGCGGCGGCTGGAACCGCCCGCCGCCGAGGCGTCTATCCTGAACGGGTCGGAAACCTGGGAGGAAGAACTGCTGCTGGCCCATCGCCGGCTGAAACGGCTTGGGCCGCCATCGCAGCTGGTGCGGCCGCTGGCGCCCGCCGGCAAGGCCGCCCAGTGGGAGGATTATCACCGCGCCTTCCACGCCCGGCTGATCAACGCCTGCGGATCGCCCTGGACGGTGCGCTTCATCTCGCTGCTGTCGGACCAGTTCGACCGCTACCGCCGCTTTGCCATGCCCGCCGCGCAGGTGCAGGAGGTTTTGGCCGCCCAGCATGACGCCATGCTCGAAGCCGCGATGGCCCGCGAAGGCTGGAAAGCCCGCGAGATCCTGGACGCCCATGTCCAGCTGACCGGCGAAGCCGTCGGCGAGGCGTTGGAACGAATTCTCTGAAATAAGACAATGTCTCATTATTGGGTCATGTCAGAGGATCGTGCCTCCGTCGATCAACAGGTCCTGCCCGGTGATGTTGCGCCCGCCCGGCCCCATCAGGTATGCCACCGCCAGCGCGACATCGGTGTCCGTGCTCATCTGTCCCAACGCGGTCGTGGCGCGGAACCGGTCATAGGCGGCTTCGGCGCTGATCCCGTCCCGCTGCGCCTCTTCCCCCAGTTGCCGGAACAGGCGCGGCCCGTCGACGCCCCCGGGCGACACCATGTTGACCCGCACGCCATATTCCCCCGCCTCAAGCGCCGCGGACTTGGTCAGACCGCGCAGCGCCCATTTCGTCGACCCATAGGCGGCGGCCCGGCGCACGCCCTTGAACCCGAAGGTCCCGCCGATGTTGACCACCGCGCCCTTGCGCTGCGCGATCATCACCGGAAGCAAGTGCTTCATCGTCAGGAACGGGCCGGTGACGTTGACGGCATAGACGTCCTCGAATTCGCCAAGCGTATGGTCCCACAGCGTTTTCCCCGAAGGCCCGGTGCCCCCCGCGATGTTCACCAGCCCCCAGTGACCGGCCCCCGCCATCGCCTGCTGCGCTTCGGTCACGGCGGTCGCGACGGACCCTTCGTCGGTCACGTCGCAAAAGACCACCGCCGCCCTGCCCCCCATCACCCGCACCTCGCGCGCGACCTCTTCGCAGGTGGCGGTGTCGCGGCCGGCCAGTACGATATCGGCGCCGGCGCCGGCCAGTTCCTTGGTGATCGACCGGCCCATGCCCTTGGCCGCGCCAGTGATGAATATCGTCTGTCCGCCAAGGGCCATCATCGTGCCATTCTCCGTTCCGCCCAGGTGGTCAGCGCAAAGAAGGCGACCGCCGAGATCACCGAGGTCACCACCCCCGCCCACATCAGCGGCAGGTCGCGAAAGGACGACGCCTGCAGGATCAGCGTGCCGATCCCCGGCGCGCCCGACAGCCATTCGGCCAGCATCGCCGACAGCACCGCCCCGGCCGAAGCAAGGCGGATACCGGTGAAAAGATAGGACAGCGCGTAAGGCAGGCGCACCTTGAGGAAGGTCTGCATCCAGGTCGCCCCGGCGACGCGCATCAGTTCCAGCGCGTTGGGCGGGGTCGATCCGAACCCCTTGGCCGCGTTCACCATGATCGGGAAGAACGACACCAGCACGACCACCGCGATCGACGTCGCCAGACCCCGGCCGAAGATCAGGATGAGGATGGGCGCGATGGCCAGGACGGGCGCGGTGCGCAGCATGATGATCAGCGGCAGCAAGGCCCGCGATACCAGCGGCGACAGGGTGAAAATGCCCGCCAGGATCACCGCCAGGACCAGCGCGATCCCCATGCCCAGAAGGACGGATCGCAGGGTCCAGGCAATGGCAGGGATAATGTCCCATATATGGGACACAAAAGCGACGACCACGGCGCCCGGCGTGGGGGCGATGAAGGCGGGCACGGCGTAAAGCGTGATGATCGCCTGCCACACGATCACGACGGTCGCGACGCCCAGGGCAATCCTGGCCGCACCGATCAGCGCGTGGCGCATCGCCGGTGACAGGCCGGGCCGCGTTGCCCGTGGCGCGTCCGACATCGTCTCAGCCATCTGCGCCCCCGTCCGTCACCCCATCGGCGTCCCATGTGATCACACGCGATTCGGCGAAGGCGATCAACCCGTAAGCCAGCGCCGACAGGGCGCAGACCGTCAGGATCGTCAGCCAGACCAGCGGCACGTTGAAGGAAAACAGCGCATAGATCATCATCGCGCCCAGGCCCCGTTCCGCCCCGATCCATTCGGCGATCAGCGCGCCAAGGATGGCCAGCGGGGCGGCGATCTTCATGGCCTGGAAGATGTAGGGCAGCGCGGCGGGGACCGACAGCAGGCGCAGGCGTTGCCGCGGCGACGCCGCCATGACGTGGAACAGCTGGCGGGTGTTTTCGTCGGTCGCCTTGAAGCCTTTGACCGTGCCCAGCAGCAGCGGGAAGAACGACGCGATGCCGGCCAGGACCACGTGCAACAGCACCCCCTGCCCCAGCCAGATGACGAATATCGGCGCCAGCGCGATCAGCGGAAAGCAGTCGACCAGCAGCCCGAAGCTGACGATCGGGCGTTCGGTGATGTGGAAGCGCAGGGCGATGGACGCCAGAGCCCCGGCGACGACCCCGGCGCAAAGATACCCCAGCACCGCCGACAGCAACGTGCCGCTGCCGTGGTAAACAAGATCCGCGAATTGCTGCGGGATGACGGCGATCACCTGGCTGGGCGCCGGGATCGTGATGGGCAGAAGGTTGGCGGCCTTCGCGGCCTCCGTCAGCAGCGCGACCGCCACCAGCACCAGCACGGGCGGCAGGGCAGTGCGCAGCGCGGGGGTCATGCGGCGGACCTTTCCCCGCTGAACAGCGCGGCGCGGACGGCGTTTTCCAAGGCGTTGAAGGCGGGATCCTGCATCAGCTCCAACGCGCGGGGGCGGGGCAGGTCGATGTCGATGCGGTCCGCCACGCGGCCCGGATGCGCCGACAGGACCAGCACCCGGTCGGCCATGAAGACCGCTTCGCTGATCGAATGGGTAACAAGGATCGCGGTGGTGCCGGTGTCGGCCCAGATGCGCAGCAGTTCGATGTTCATCTTCTGGCGCGTGATTTCATCCAGCGCGCCAAAGGGTTCGTCCATCAGCAGCACCTTGGGATCCAGCGCCAGCGCCCGCGCGATGGCCACGCGCTGCTGCATGCCGCCTGACAGCTGCGACGGGCGCGCGTTTTCGAACCCCTTGAGGCCAACCAACTCGACCAGCTCCTCCGGCGCGCGGGCGGCGGGCTGGCCGGCGACCTCGATCGGCAGGCGGATGTTGTCCAGAACACTGCGCCAGGGCAGCAGGGTCGGGTCCTGGAAGACGAAACCGATCTCGTGCCGCTTGCGGGCGACGTCCGGTGCGCTGTCGCCGATGCGGATGGTGCCCGACGACGGCGGCATCACGTCGGCGATAAGGCGAAGAAGGGTGGATTTCCCACATCCGGACGGACCGATCAGCGCGGTAAAGGAGCCCGCGGCAAGGTGTTCGTCGATGCCATCCAGCGCGGTGATCGTGCGTGTCCCAATATTGAAGGTCTTGCTCACTTTTGAGAGGACAATTCCGGTCATGCCTTCTGCCTTTCGCGCGGCCCCGTGCAGTGGCAGCCGCTGCCGTAATAGTGTCGTTGCGCGGCCTCGATCCGGGCCGTGGCATCAGTGTCGATGTCGGTAAGGTTGGCCCGGGCCTCGGCCAGAAGCGCCGCTTCGGCGGCGGGCAGGTCAAGGCCGGTGAGGCGGTGGTTTTCGACCACCGGGCGGCCGGCGACGTACAGCGCTTCGACGTCGGCCTTGGCGGCCCGGGTCAGGAAGATGTCGCGCACGTCCGCGCGCCCAGGCATGACGTCGTGCATCATCCGAGAGGTGTTCACCACCATGAGGTCGGCGGGCGCGCCCGGGGTGATTTCGCCGCCTGCGTCGGGGCCCAGGATGGCGCGGCGGCCGTCCGACAGGACCGCCTGCCAGAGGCGGTCGGGATCCATGACATCGTCCAGCCCGAAACCACGGTGAAGCTGCCAGAGCAGGCGGAGTTCGCGCAGCGCGTCCTCGTCATCGTCAAAGGCCATGCCGTCAAGGCCCAGGCCCCAGCCGACGCCCGTTTCGAGGAAGGTCTTCACCGGGGCAATGCCGGACCGCAGGCGCAGGTTTGACGAGGTGTTGACCGATACCATGGCGCCGCGCGCCGCCAAAAGCGTGCAATCCTCGGGGCTTAGCCAGACTCCGTGAGCGACAGTCAGGCGGGAGGACAACAGGCCCAGCGTATCCAGATGGCGCACCAGCCCGCCGGGATAGGCGTGATCGGCCCAGTCGCGTTGGGCCTGCGTTTCATACAGGTGCATGTGCACGCGGCGGTCCAGCCGGTCCGACCGTTCGGCGATGTCCGCCAGCACGTCGTCGTCCACCCATTGCGGGCCGACCGGCCCGTATTGCGGCAGGAACCAGGGCGAAGCGAGGTCAAAGATCGCCTCGGCGTCGTCAAGCTGCTGATCCCAGGGGCGAACGCGATCCGCGCGGGCGGCCTGGGCCGCGGCAAGGTCGGGCGGCAGGGAGTCGAGAAAGGCGGACGGGTCGCCGTAGGTGATCGGGTTGCGGCCCATGATCGGCACGGCGAATGCGACGCGGATGCCGACGTCCTGCGCGGCGCGGGCCACGGCGCGGGCTTCGTCCAGCAGCGCCTTTGGGTCGGCGGTGTTGTGGCAATGGTTCAGCACGCCGATGCCCGACAGGGCCATGCGCCCAAAGGCGACGGCGGCGCGCAGGTAGGGATCAGTTTTGGGCTCTTGTCCCAGTTTCGAGATCCAGAGTTCCAGCGTGTCATCGCCCGCGCCGAAGGCCACGGTGCGCATGCCGCGCCCGTGATCGTGGGCATTGCACAGCGCGGGCAGGATCAGGCGGCCGGTGTCGCCGGTGCCGCCGGGATCAACCGACAGCACCGTTTCGGAAAAACTCACCCGGCCCGGACCGCCATGACCGCCGCCGCGGATCAGGGCGTCGTGGGCCAGGGTGACAGGCGTGAGGGACATCAGGAAAGCGACTCGTGTGCCTGCCTGATCAGATCCTGGGTCATCACGTCATCCACGGTGATCGCGCCGTCGTCGATCTCACCTGCGGCGACGATGGAGGCGATGCCTTCTTCGAAGACGTTGGGGTTGATCCAGAGAAGGCCGTTTTCGGCGGCATCTCCAACCGGCACGAAATCCTTCATCATCCGGGATTCGGCGGTCTGCGCGGTCAGGTCCAGGCCGCGCTGGCCGTATTTGTCGACCATCAGTTGCGCCATCTCGTCGGGGTGATCCAGGTGCCATTGCCAGCCCTTGATCTCGGCCCGAAGCCAGCGGATCAGCAGGTCGGGATCGGTTTCGACCTGTTCCTTTGAGGCGATCAGAACGCCGGCATAGCCCGGCACGCCAAGGTCGTTCATGTAGGCGACTTCGATATCCACGCCGCGGGTCTGCAGCATCACGCCCTGGTTGGTGGCCCAGCCGTAATAGCCATCGACCTGACCGGCGGCCAGGATGCCCGGATCGGTGCCGACGGGCACGTAGGTGACCGAGGACGGGTCGATCCCTGCCGCCTCGAGCAGGCCGGACATCTGCGGGCGGACACCGTCGGGCAGCGCGATGGTCTTGCCGGGGAAATCCTGAAGCCCCTTGATCGGGTTGGAAGCCAGCGACATCACCGCGCCGGGCGCCTTCTGCATGATGGCCCCGAAGGCGATGACCGGAACGTCGCGGATGTTGGCGCGGATCACGCCCTGCACGTCGGTGTCCGATGTCGTCGCCTGCCCCGAGGCCACGGCCACGTCGGACCCGATGCTGTTGGGACCGCCCGACAGGAATTCGGCCTCGATGCCCTCGTCGGCGAAATAGCCCTGTTCGATGCCGGCGAAATGGCCGCCGAACTGAATGGATTTGATCCAGCCCAACTGATGGGTGACCTTGTCCATGCCTTCGGCCATCGCCCGTCCGGGCAGGCCCATGGGCAGCAGCATCACGCCCGTGGCGCCGGCGGCGGATTTCAGCAGGTGGCGGCGAGACAGGCGCGGGGAGGAGTGAAGCTTGGTCATGGCTTGGCCTTTTCGGAACGTCTGCGGCAGGGACGCCGGGTGCACCGGCGGCGGACGGCAAGCGCCCGGTCGATCAGAGCCAAGCATCGGATCGGCGACAGACAAAGCACGGGACTCGGGGCGGGGCGCAGGATTTTCGATAATCCAAGCTTTGTCGATCATTTCGCCCAAACCGGCCGCAACTGCACAGATGTTGCGCAAAGCGCGAATTGGCGCGGCGGGCGGACGATGGACCGATGGACGCTGCGGGATGGAAAGAGGGAGGGATCTGAACATGACGATGCGAATCGAACTCGGGACCGGGATCGGGATTGGGATCGGGATTGGGCCGCGAACGGAGGGCGACTGCTGATGGGTACTCTTCTTGTGACCGGGTCCAAGCCGTTTGCCGGCCTGCCCGACAGCCCTTCGCAAAAGCTGCTGGGCCAGGTCGACTGCATGCAGGTGGGCGATCACCAGGTGGTGGCCGTGGCGACCGAGGTGCAGTTGGCGAAGGTGGCGGGCAACATCCGGCGGCTGATCGCGCAGCACCGGCCGGTGGCCTTCGTGGCGCTGGGTCTGGCGCCGGGCGAACCGGTGCTGCGCTGCGAGACCTCGTCGATCAACCGGCTGGATTTCGGCGTGGCGGACAATTACGGCGACCGGCCCACCGATGGACGGGCGATCGAACCGGGCGGTCCCGATGGGCGGCTGGCCACCTGGAATGCCGGGGCGCTGGTGCGGGCGATGCGGGATGGCGGCTATCCCGCCCGGGTGTCGCATTTCGCGGGCACGCATCTGTGCAACGCCACGCTGTACTGCGCGCTTGGCGCGATGGAGGCCGAAGGGCTGTCCGGCCCCGCCGGGTTCTTCCACCTGCCCTACCTGCCGGAACAGGTGGTGCGGTTCCTGGACGATGCCCCGCCCGGCGGAGACCTGGCGCCGATGACGCCGCGCGCCCTGCCTTCGATGTCGCTGGCGGACCAGTCGGCCGCCCTGCGCATCCTTCTTGAAACACTCGTACACCAAGCCCCGGGAGGCACACGATGACCGACCCCGACATTCCCGCCGCCTACACCCAGGCGCGCGGCATCGACCTGACCGAGATCCCCGTGATCGACCTGCACCCGTTCCGGACCGGCGGGCTGGCGGCGCGCCAGAAGGTGGCGCGCAAGATCGCCGAGGCCTGCCGCCACGTCGGGTTCTTTTACATCTGCGGTCACGGGATCAGCCAGGCGCTGATCGACGACGCCTTCGGGGCCAACAAGGCGTTCTTTGACCAACCGTTTGAAAAGCGGATGGAAAGCGCGGCGACCCGGGACCATTGGCGCGGCTATGTGCCGTCCAAGCTGGAAGGCGAAGGCGGTGCGGTGGGCGGGTCGATCCAGACCTTCCGGCTGATGCTGGACCTTGCGAAAAACGATCCCGACGTGCTGCTGGGCAAGCCGATGCACCTGCCCAACCGATGGGTCGACCACCTGCCCGGCTTCAACGAGACGGTGCAGACCTACATGGCCGAGATGGAGGTGCTGTCGAACGTGCTGCGCCGGGCCTTCGCGCTGGGGCTGGACCTGCCGGAGGAGTTCTTTGAGCCGTATTATCGCCGTCCGCTGATTCAGCAGAGCCTGCTGTATTATCCGCCCGCCGCCCGTCCCGAAGAGGTCAAGATCGGCGCGGGCGAACACCGCGACACCGGGGCCTTCACGATCCTGATGCAGGATGACACCGGGGGCCTTGAGGTCGGGCACCTGGAACACGAATGGGTGGCGGCGCCGCCGATCCGGGGCACCTACGTGATCAACATCGGCGACATGATGATGCGCTGGACCAACGGGCGGTTCGTGTCGACGATGCACCGGGTGGTGAACCGGGCGACGACGGCGCGCTATTCGATGCCCTATTTCGCCAATCCCGATTACGAAGCGATCATCGCCCCGATCCCCCAGTTGGTGGAACCGGGGACCGAAGCCGCCTATCCGCCCATCCATTTCGGCCAGTACATGGACGATTTCTACAAGATGGGCATGGCCTACCTGGATCGCGCGGCCTGAAGATCGGGCCACGCACGTTCCACTTCTTCGGGCCGCGGCAGCGATGCTGCCGCGGACGGGGTGGATCAGATGCGCCATGATCGATGTCACCCGGACAGGATTCAGCGCCAGAAACCACCGCGCCGCGCGTCGATATCGGCGCGGGTCACACCGACGTCGTCCAGAATGCGATTGGGCTGCTGGCTAAGGTAATCGTACTGGCGCATGTGGCGAATATGCCGGACAAGGCGCCCGAGCGGGCCGGGCCGTCGGGTGCGATAGGCAGGTGCAAGGCCGATGAAGGCCGCAATCAGGTTATAGGTCGTCATGGAATGAAACTCCGGGTCAATGTCTTTTTCAAACGTGCCGGGGCCAGGGCTGGCCCGCCCCAAAACGGGCAGCGGCGGTGTGTTTTGGCCGGCGGAACCGACGAACGTCTTGTGGCGCCCCGTCTCGCGGGGCAGCATTGACGTACTGCCGAAAGGGACCGGCCGAACAGGTCCGACCCCTCTCTGACCTGGCATATGGTTCGGCGGCGTGGTGGCGAGCGTTGTAATGCCAGTGGTATTTCGAATATCGAACCGTTTAATTTCGTCAGATACCCTATATCTGTCGGTGCTCCGTCAAGGGGTGTGGAGACGCAAGAATTGACCAGTGACACCATCCAGAACATCCAGGTCTCGCTTCTGGGCGAGTTGCGCGTGTGGCGTGACGGGCAGGAAGTCCCGCTGCCCGCTTCGCGCAAGTCCCGCGCATTGCTGGCTTTTCTGATCGCCACCGAACGCCCGCACCGGCGTGAACGGCTGTGCGAATTGTTCTGGGACCTGCCCGACGACCCCAAGGCCGCGCTGCGCTGGTCGCTGAGCAAGCTGCGCAAGGTGCTGGATTCGCCCGACCGGCCGCGCATCCTGGCCGACCGGGAACGGGTGACGCTGGACCTTGACAGCGTCAACGTCGACATGCGCGAGATCCGGGCGCAGCTGCGCGATGACCCCCAGGGGCTGCCGGTTGCGACGCTCAAGACGATGGCCCGGCAGATGGACGCGGTGCTGTGCGACGGGCTGGACGGCGCCGGGGACGACGGGTTCGACACCTGGCTTTATTCCGAACGCGCAGATGCGCGCACCGCCCAGGTCCAGATCCTGCGCGCGCTGGCCCTGCACCCGGACCTGCCCGCGATCGAAACCGACAAGTGGCGCCGTCTGTGGTCCGATGTCGATCCCGAGGGCGCTTCGGCCGCGCCCGTCCGGCCCCCCGCGCCGCCGCGCGACACCGGGGCGGAAACAGGGGCGGAAATCGGGGCCGAAATCGGGGCACAGACGGGGCTGCGCAGCCAGCGGATCGGCTTCTGCGAGGCGCCTGACGGGGCAAAGATCGCCTATGCGCGGGTGGGCACGGGGCGGCCGCTGCTGAAGGCGGCGAACTGGCTGACGCACCTGGAATTCGACTGGACCAGCCCGATCTGGGGCAAGTCCTTTGCCGAGATGGCGCGCGGGCGGACCTTCATCCGCTACGACGAACGGGGCTGCGGCCTGTCGGACTGGAACGTGAAAGACCTGGGCTTCGACGCCTTTGTCGAGGACCTGGAGCTGGTGGCCGACAAGCTGGGGCTTGAGCGGTTTCCGCTGCTGGGGATCTCGCAGGGGGCGGCGGTGTCGATCGAATATGCCGTGCGCCACCCCGAACGGGTGTCCGGCCTGATCCTGCTTGGCAGCTATGCCGCGGGCTGGATGCACCACGCCAGCCCCGAGGAAAAGGCCCGCCGCGAGGCCGTGCAGACCCTGACGCGGGTCGGCTGGGGCACCGACAACCCCGCGTACCGGCACATCTTTTCCCAGACCTTCATGCCCGATGCCGAACCCGGCGAACTGGCTTGGTTCGACGATTTCCAGAGGCTGACGACCTCGGCCGAAAACGCCGCCCGCTTCCAGGAGGCGTTTGGCACCATCGACGTGCGCGACAAGCTGGCCCAGGTCCGGGCGCCGACGATCGTGCTGCATTCACAAGAGGACCAGCGCATTCCACTGGCCGAGGGGCGCGCCGTGGCGTCGGGCATTCCGAACGCGGAATTCGTGCCGCTGGACAGCCGCAACCACGTGCTGGTCGATTATGAACCGGCCTGGCAGACCTGCATCGCCGCGATCCGGGATTTCCTGGCCGACAACGATATCTGACCGCTCAGCGGCCGATGACGCTCAGCCTTGTGGGCATCCGCAGCCTGGGCAGCGGCAGCCGGCGGGTTTCATGGCGCAGCTTTGGGCCATCGTCCGCGCCGCCTGCCCCGCAATAGCGCGCATAGACGAAACGCCGACCGTCCGGCGCCCAGCACGGCGCGTTCAGCGATCCCTGCCCGCCGAAGGCACAGCGCATCACCCGCGGCGCGCCGCCGTCCGCGGGGATCACCCGCAATTCGACCTCGCGCCCGAAGGGGTGGCCCCGGGTGCGGCGCGGATAGGTCAGGTAACAGACGTGGCGCCCGTCGGGGGACGGATGGGGGAACCAGTCCTGCCCGTCCGAACAGGTCATCCGCTGGGCATCCCGACCGTCGGGGCGCACCCGCCACAGCGACATCCCCTGCCCGCGGTCCGAGTTGAACCAGATCCATTGCCCATCGGGCGAGAATTCCGGCGCGTCGTAATGATGCCCGCTGCCCGGTTCGGCCTGAATCACGATCTGTTCCGGCATCCCGCCCAGGTCGCGCCGCGCAATGGTCCAGAGCCCTTCGCGCACGCAGGAATAGACGATCGACCGGCTGTCCGGCGCCCAGCCATGGAACCATGACGGCGTTTCGGGCACGATCATCTCGGGTTCCAGCGTATCAAGGCGCAGAACGTAGATCGCCGACCGGCCGTATTCCGTCATGTCCGTCACCGCCAGGCGCCGCCCGTCCGGGGACATCCCGTGATCGTTGTTGGTGCTGTGCAGCCGGTTGACAAAGACCTCCTCAAGCCGCCTGCGTCCGTCATTAAGCCAGATGCGGTACATCCGTCCCGCCGCGTTGACGATCAGGAACTGCCCGTCCGGCGACCAGCACGGCGCCTGGATCGGCAGGTTGGTCCTCAGCAGTACCTCGACCTCGCCTGTCAGGACATCGACAGCTTCGACCCAGGCCTCCATTCCCGGGGTCCAGTTTGTGATCACAGGTGTCACAACATCCATAGCAGCCCCTCTGACGCATTCCGCATCCACAGCATTTCAACTTATAAGTGTATCACCCCGCAATACACAGGTCATGCGATTGTCACACCTGTGGCGCCTTTTTCCGTCAAAACGTTGAAATTGCGCCGCACTCAGCGGGAATTTCCGTGACAATGCGCCGACACACGTGCCGTTATGGGGCGGCGAACCCCGATTGCGCGCTGAAAAATACGCAACCATCTGCCTGTGCAGCAGGCACCGGACAGAAGAATCCTTCGAACGCGGGACTTTTTTCGGCCAATACCACGGTCGTTACAACGGTCGGTTCCCATAATGATCGGGCAGGCGCATGTCCGGCGAGTCTCCATTCAACGACGGGACGATCCGGGTGACCCATATTTTCGGGTCCTTGACCGCGCCGATCGATTGGAATGGAGCGTGTTCATGCCGGCGACCGACATCCAGGTGGGATTTCTGGAAAAGTATTTGGGCTTCAGACCCTCCGCCGCGGTTCTTGCCGCCAGGGCACAGGCGGCGGCGCGGGAAGCGGAACGCAAGTACCGCGAGCGAAAGGCCCAGTTCGAGGCGATCACCGCGCAATTCGCGGGCCTGGCCCCGGCTGCTGACCCGGACGTGGGTCAACTCGCTCACCACGTCACCCAGATGACAAACCTTGAAGGCGCGCAGGATTTCGCGGCCGCGCTGGCCGAGCTTGAACAGGCCGTGCTGCTGGCGGGCGACATCCTGACCGCCGTGACGAACCTCAAGGCAACTGCGGACAAGCTGCGCGGGATCCTGGCGACCATGCCCGCCCTGCCGGCCGGCGCGACACCGGCCGACCAGGCCGTGCTGACCCAGGCTCAAACCGACATGACGGCCGCCCTGCAAGACGAATATCCAACCCCTGCCGAGGTCATTGCCGCACAGACCGCCCTGGCCAACGTCGAGGCCATCCGCGACAGGCTGGCCGACGAGGCTCTGGAACGCGCAGCCCTGGAGGCCGCGACGGCCGAACTGGACGCCGTGCTGCCGTTGCTGCACGCACGTATCGCCGCCCTGCATGCACATCCCAGACACGGGGTCCGCGATCTTGCGGGTCTCCAGCTTGAGGCCTACCTGGCCGACTTCCAGACAGCCCTGGCCACAAATGACCCGGGGGACATCCACGCCCAGTACAATGAGATCGACAACATGCGCCAACGCCTGACGGCGCTGGACCGGGCTCTTGACGGCGACAGCACGGCGACCCTGCAGGCCCAGATCCAGGGGCGCAACGTCACCCCGGAACAGCAGACGGCGCTGATCGCCCTGGGCAAGCTTGACCAGAGGGCCCTGACCAAGGTGAACGACAAGCTTCAGACGCTGGAGGCCGATGCCGGCGCCCGCAGCGCCGCCACGTTCGACGACAAACTGGCGTCCGAGGCCAGGCTCCTGACCGCCTTCGAAAACCTGCAGATAGTGCGGACCGCGGCGAATGCAAACCTGGGCGACGCGACGCTGGCCCAGGCGCTGAACCAGGCGCAGGCAGATTACGACGCGGCGGTTGATCAGGCGCTCGCGATACGTGACAAGCGGCTGTTGATCCGGGCCGTGACGGCCGGTCCGTTGTCAGGCGACGCGCCAAGGAAACTTCCGCGCGGGGTCGTGAACGGCGCCCTGGACCTGTTCGACAAGAACGCCCCCCTTGCCAGCGAGGCCCTTGACGCCGCCTCGCATTCGAAATCGCCCGAGGCGGTTCTGGCCTTCGCGGACCTGTGTTGCGACAGTTTCAATACCAGTTTCGAGGCGACCCTCGCGACACGGCAAATGACCACCGAAGACGCCATCGCCTACGCAACATCCCTGATCAAGCTGAGCGGCAAGATCCCCGCCGAATACCTGGCCGAGTTTCAGGACTACATATTCTATGATCGGCACTGGGACGATCGGGGCAACCTTGACGCGACCGGCAAGACCGCGGAACAGGTCACCCAGGATCGGGTCAAGCACGTGACGGACCGGCTTGTGCGGGACGATGGCACGCTGGACATCGCCGCCGGTCGTCAGGCCATGTTGGACCTGATGTTCCACCCCGCCGCGCAGGACCCCAGCAATGCGCTGCTGATCAATCACATGCTGGAGACCTTCGACTGGCTTGAAAACACCCCCGAGGCCGAGGCGCTGCTGCAGAATGTCACCGTGCCGAACCCGGGCGCCGGGCTGGGCCTGGTGTCGCGGGATTGCGGCCAGGACGCGGCGCTTGTGGATGCCACGGACACCCGGCTCAGCATCATGAACGCGATGATGACGCCGATCCGGCAGGGCAAGATCGGCTCGTGCTTCTCGACCGCGCCGATCATCAAGATGCGCCAGGAAGACCCGCTGAAGACGATGAAGGCCTTCCGCGACCTGGCTCAGAACGGGGTCTTCAAGCCCGAAGGCGGCCTGCCACCGGTTCCGGCCATCGTGAACCTGCCCGCCGACGACAACCCGCTGATCCGCAGCCTCGAGGCGACGGTGGCCACCTCGGGCGTCCAGCAGAACAGATCCCACAAGAACAGGGTCCTGGCCAGATCCGTCGGCGAGATCGGGAAGCTGATCAGCAAGGGCGCGGCTTCGGGCATCCGCAAGAGCGTCGAAAAGCGCCTGGCCAATGAAATCTGGGCTGCCGTGGAACTGTCCTACGAACCCGAAGCGGTGATCCCGGTCGCGGCGGACGGCCGTTCGAGCAAGGGACGCTATGTTCTGAAGAACAAGGACACCGGCCTGACGATCGCGGACGAAGCCGAATACAAGGCCCTGATCACACGCGTCATCCGCGAGGTCGCCGCGGATCCGAATTCCGGCCTGGCGGGGCTGGAACAGGACCTGATCGACCAGCTGGACAAGAAAGGCTTTGCCAAGGCTCTGCAGATGGACGGCAGGGACCCGTGGAACCTGGCCAGCGGTGGCAGTCTGACCGACACGTACAAGGTGTTGTACGGGTCGGTCGCCCTAAAGGATGTCGTGGGCAAGCAGGCGGTGAACAAGAAGGGATCGGCGCAGCGCGCGGTCAACGTTCTTCATTCGATTGCGCGGGCCTCCGTGAAGCTGCCGGGGGACCCGGATCCCGACCGGATGCTGAACGGGTCGAATGCGTCCGCAAAGCATGCCTACAACATTCTGCCCTTCCATCCGGACATGCAGGCCCTGACCAGGGACGGCCCCGGCCAGATCGGCGCCAAGATCACCACCGAGGTGATCGACAAGGCCGCCGAGCTGGCCCGGACACCGGTTCCCGCCGAACGCCTGGCCGGGTGCTACGAGGCCCTTGTGGCCGACAAGCTGAAGGGCGTGACCGATCCGGCGCTGAAACAGGCGTTGGAGAACGCGCTGCGCGATGGCATGCCCCAGCAAGCGATGACCCCGAGCGTTTTCCAGAAGCACTGCGCCACGGCCTTTGCCGTGGTTCACCAGCGCAAGGCCCAGATGAAGGACGAAGAGGCGCAGGCGAACGGGGGACCGGCGATGTCGAAGAAGCAGAAGCAGCAGACTGAGCAACAGGAATACGCGAGCGACTGGTCTGCGATACACAACAAGCTGCTCAACGCGCTTGACGTGCGCAGCTTCGTGGTGGCCGATACCAATTGGGGCGATGCGGACCAGAAGACCCTGTTGGCCGTCTTCCCCGATCCGGTGACGGGTCTGCCGGTGTTCGGCATCAAGAAAGAGCCCCCGGGCACATTGGAGGCCGTTTCGGGCGCCACCAAGTTCACGGCCAGCCCGTGGGAATGCTATACCAAAGCAAACGGAGATTTCTGATGACGGACCTCATCGATATCGTCCCCGGGCAGGAGATGGACGGCTCTGCCGCCGCGTATGAAGGCGACATTGTCCATGGCTCGATCCGCGCGCTGGTCACGGCCGTTCCGGCGCTTCTGGAGCCCGGCGCGGCGGGCGAGCTGGCGCGGCATGTGAACAATTTCGCGCAGGGAGTCGACTTTGAGCCGATCATGGATCCGGCGGCGTTTGCCCGGGCCTACCGGGCGCGGCTGGCGGAGGAGGATCCGGCGCAGCCCTGGCAGCAGGAGGTGTTCCGGCTGAGCGATTTCGGCGTGCCGGACCTGGAGGCGATCCGGACGCCCGAACTGGTGGACGGCAAGCTGGTGTTCTTTGCCAGGCAAGTCGTGTCGGGGCTGGCCTATCGGGTGGAGGCGCCGCTGGAGGCGCTGGACAAAGCCAGCTACGACCCGGTGGCGATGGTGGCGTGAACGGGTGTCCCACGCGTGGGACATTTTCGCCCCAAATGAAATCAATGGGTTACAGAGGCGGATTAACCGGGCGTTAAGGTTTTGCCGTGGGTGTAAGATGGGTCATTGACCCATCCTACGCAGGCCGGTCACGCCGGGAAACCGGCCTTCAGGCGCGCGACGCCGCTGGTCAGCAGCGTGTGGTCCGATCCCACGACGAACAGGCTCGCGCCCGCCGCCCGCCAGCCGGTCAGATCTTCGCCCGGCGCCGCGTACAGCCCTGTGGCCGCCCCCGATACGCCCAGCACGTCGCGGCAGCGCGCGGCGGTTTGGGGCGCGAAGAAATCGCGCAATCCGTAGGACACCGACAGGTCCGCGCGGCCCACGAACAGCGCGTCCACCCCATCCACGCCGGCGATGGCTTCGCGGTTGTCGTAGCCGGCGGGATCCTCGATCTGGCAGATCAGCGAGACCTCGTCGGAGGTCATCGCGAAGTGGTCCTGAAGGCTGCGCCGCGCGTAGTCCGCCGCGCGGGTGGTGCCGGCGAACCCCCGGCCGCCGGGGCCGTAGTGCATGGATTTCACCAGCGCCGCCGCCTGATCGGCGCAACACACATGTGGCACCATGATCCCGGCGGCACCGGCATCCAGAAAGCCCAGCAGCGTTTCGGGCGCGCCGTTGGGCACGCGGATCACCAGCGGGCAGCCGGTGGCGCGGCCCGCGATCATCGCCGTATCCACCGCCCGGCGGTCGAACGGCGCGTGTTCGGCGTCAAGCACCAGGACATCCACGCCGCTTTGGCCCAGAACCTCGATCAGCATCGGGTCGGGGGTCTTGACGAAGACGCCCAGCAGGGGCGCGCGCGCCACCAGTCGGGCCTTGAAATCGGCATTCACACGCATGGTCAGATCACCGAAGGGGCCATGCCCGACACCGTCTGCATGCGGCCCAGCACGTCCAGGCCCTGCATGTTCAGGAAGTGCAGGATGTCGATGAAGATCCAGTTCTCGGCCAGCTTGTCGCCGTCGCGGCGGTACATGTCGACGACGCGCATGTCGGCGGGTGCCGGGCCTGCGGGCAGCCCCATGTAGCCGCCCGAATTGGTCAGCGTCAGGTTGGCCCAGCCGAAGAAGCCGCCGAAATTGCCTTCGGCCAGGCGGCAAAGATGGCCGTTGAACGTGCGGTCGCGGATCTGGGTGCGGAAGGGGCGCTGATGCTGTTCGATATACCGGTCGATCGTATATGTTGCGCCGATCCCGTCGGGGCCCCACCAGATCATGTCGTCATGCCAGCTTTGGGCCAGTTCCTCTTGGGGCGTCATCGGCTTTTCGCGCGCGTTGATGTCGCCGATCATGCGGTTGATCAGGGCCAGCGTGTCGCGCCCCTGCGCCGGGTCGGCATCGTCAAACAGCAGCCCGTCATGGGTCATCGGCCCCGGCTGGACCAGATGCGCGCCGGTCTGCGGCGGCAGCGGGCGCAGGCCCGCCTGGTGCATCAGGTGGATCAGGTCGCAGAACAGCGCGGTTTCCGTGATCTTGCCGTTTTCCACCTTGTTGAATTCGACATAGCGCAGCATGGCGATGCGCCGTGTCGGCGGGATGCCCAGGAAGGGCGCATCGAACAGCCCCATCAGGTGCCCCATCGAGATGGTCCAGACGGATTGAAAGCCGTCGATCTCGTTATGGCCGGCGATGAAGATGTCCTGACGCCGCTGCACGCGGGACATGGCGGTCAGGAACGGCGCCCAGAAGGTCGCCGCCACGTCGGCCGCGCCGTGCTGTTCGTGGAACGGGTGCATGCCGCGCCAGTGCCAGTTCGCGGCGGTGCGTTCGGCAAGGATGGCGGCCACATTCGCAGGCGTAGCCCCGGCAAGCGCGTCGTAATGGGCGCGCACCAGCGCCTTTTCGGATTGGTAGGTCAATGGTTTATCCTTTCACGGCGCCGGCGGTCAGGCCCGATACGATCTGGCGCTGGAAGACCAGGATCAGGGCGAACAGAGGGGCGGTGGCGCTGACCACGGCGGCGACGGCGAACATCACGTTGCCGGCCTCGAAGGTGGAGCCGAGGAAGCTGGCGATCTTGGGCACCATGGTCTGGTTGTCCTGCGACAGCAGCAGGGCGGTGACGGTGAAATCGTTGTAGGCCAGCAGGAAGGAAAACAGCCCCGTGGTGACGACGCCGGGCCACATCACCGGCATGATCACGTGGCGGAACGCCTGGAACCGGGTGCAGCCATCGACCATGGCGCTTTCATCCAGGTCCTTGGGGATGTTGAGGAAAAAGGAATGCAGCATCCACAGCGTGAAGGGCTGGTTGATCGCCACCAGCACGATGATCGCCGTGGGCAGGTGCCCCCAGAGGTTCCATTCGAAGAAGGGCAGCAAATAGCCCGAGACCAGCGTGATATGCGGCATCGCCCGGAACACCAGCGCCAGCATCAGCAGCCAGAAGGCATAGCGGTTGCCCGACCGCGCCAGCGCGTAGCCCCCGAGCGTGCCCATCACCAGCGATATGGCCACCGTGAAGATCACGACGATGAAGGTGTTGAGCGCGGAACGCCAGAATTCCTCCTGCACCCAGGCGCCGATGTAGCCCTGAAGCGTGAAGGGGGATCCGGTTTCGGCAATCGTGCGCGTGCCCCAGAGCGCGTTGCGCCAATCGGCCTTGGAGAAGAAGTCGGCTTCGACCTTGAAGGAGCCCCAGAGGGTCCACAGGAACGGGAAGGCGGCGATGACGATCCAGGCGGCCACGAGGACGAGGGAGATCGTGCGCAGCATCGGGGATTGGCGATGGGCGGCAAGGCTCATGTGTCAGGCCCTCTTGCGGTTGAAATCGTGCCAGGTGCGGATGAGGACCGGCGTGAGCAGGATGGCGACGCCCAGGATGGTAAGCACCGAGGTTGTGGCGGCCGAGTTGAAGCGGGCGACGTCGCCGCGCAGGTCGGAATAGATGCTGTAGGACAGCGAGCTTGCGTTGGCCCCGGCCGAGAAGCCGACGATGGGTTCGAAGACGCGGAAATTGTCCATGAACTGGATCAGCATGATGAAGACCGTCAGCGGCGCGAGGTGGGGGACGACCACGTAGCGGATGCGTTCCCAGCGGTTGGCGCCGTCGATCATCGCGGCTTCGAGCGTTTCGGAGGGGACGGTTTGCAACCCCGCGTAATAGACGATGAAGGCGAAGGGGGTCGAATGCCAGATGCCGTAGGTCAGCAGCGTGATCCAGGTCAGCGGCGTGGAGGCCTTGAGAGAGAGGTTGGGATCGCCGGTGAGGACCTGGAGCGTCTTGCCGATGACGCCCTGTGCGTCGATCATCCAGAACAGGATGAGGGAGCCGACCAGCGGCGTGACGATCATCGGCAGGAGCGAGACGAAGATCGTGGGGCCCTTGAGCATCTTTGGCAGGGTGTTGACGCCAAGCGCGATGGCGAGGCCGAGGGCAATGACCAGGGGCGTGACGACGAAGGTGTAGACCAGCGTAAAGATCAGCGCCTTGTAGAACGGCAGGTTCATGATGCGCGCGATGAAATCGGTGAGGCCCGAGGATTGGGTCCAGGCGTCTTTGACCTCGCTCACCGCGAGGTGGCCGCGGTCGATGTAGTTGCCGAAGCCGTTGAACCGGCCCATGGGGCTTTCGGCGCGAAGTTTCGCGGTGGCCTCGGCGTCGACGACGGTTTCCTGGGTACAGCCGAAGGGGCCGCAGGTTTCGACCGTGGTGACCACCTGTTCGTGCTGGATGTGGAACGATTGCACGATCACCGAGGCGATGGGCGCGGCGATGAACAGGAGCATCGCGGCCAGCGACGGCAGGATGAACCAGAAGAAGGTGCGGTGGGGCATCGGCTGTCCTTCGGGCCGGGGGTGGATCCGGGCGCGGGACGCGCGCCCGGAGCGGGGGCGGTTCAGTTCAGTTCAGTTCAGGAAGCCCTGTTCCTTCGCGGCGGTGATGTAGGACGCTTCGGCATCGGCCAGGGCCTGTTCGGCGGTCTCCTTGCCTTGCAGGTAATCCGCGATCTCGTTGCCCAGCGCGGAATGCAGCAGGCCCATGTAGGGGACCATCGGGTAGGGTTTCGCGCCAGATTGCGCGCTTTCGGCGGTGCCCGCGGCGGCCGGCGTCGGCTGGTAGCCGTCGATCAGCCAGACGGCCTCGTCGTTGTGATCCTTCAGAAGATCGGGGGCGATGGCGTGGACCATGGCGATGAAGCTGGCCCTGGCGTCTTCGTCCGACACGTTTTTCGCGATCACGAACCCGTCCCACCACAGCGTCGTCGCCGCGATGTCGCCGCCGCCGACCGTGGGCGCGCCCGAAAGGACGGTGTTTTCCACCACATCGGGCGCGGCGCCTTCGGCGTCCAGGATCCCTGCCCCGCGCGACCCCCAGAGCGTGGCCAGCGCCAGGTTGCCGGAATCCCACAGCGCCTGGGTGGCGTTGGAATCGAAGGTCAGGAAGTCGGGATTGGACAGGTCGGTCAGGGACTTGAGCGTTTCCAGAGCGGCGACGCCCTTGTCGTTGTTGATGGCCGGCGCGGCGCTGCCGGGTTCAAAGAACTGGCCGCCGTAGCCCAGGTACATGTTCACGAATTCCTCGCCCAGGTTCCAGCCGACCTGCGTGTTGGCGGCATAGGGATGCGCCATGATCCCGGCGTCCTGCAGGGCCTTGCCTGCGGCGATGACGTCTTCGTACGTCGTGGGCACGGCGATGCCGGCCTGGTCCAGCAGGTCCTTGCGGTAGAACAGGTGCTGGGCGTTGGCCATGAAGGCCACGGCGACCGTCTTGCCGCCGACCTTGATCAGCTGGCGCGGGTTCAGCGACTGGCCGTATTCGGCGACCAGGTCGTCCAGCGGGCGCACCAGGTCGGTGTTCAGCAGCGGCACGATGGAACTGTTGGCCACCATCGCCACCGTGTATTGCGCCGGATCGGCGGTCAGGGCGGCGACCTGGATGTCGCGGTGTTCGGCGCTCAGGTTGGCTTCGACGGTCACGCCGTCGCCGGCACAGTCGGCGGCCCGGTCGGCGACCGAATGGATCGCGCCGAAATCGTTGCCGAGGATCCGGACCGAGCCGGCGTCGATGCCGCAGCCGGCCGAAGCAGCGCCCGCGCCAAGCGTGGCCAGCACAGTCGCCAGAGCGGTTTTGCTCAGGATGTTCATTTGGGTTCGTACCTCCATGTCGGGCATGCGGGTGCGCCGTTCGGGGCCACAGGGACCGGGGGTGCGGCGCTGATTCCTTGCAATTTCCGTACTGGAAGATTTTTTGGGTACGTTTGCAAGAATTTTGTCATGTTTTTTTCACGCTCAAATTTTGATCTTGTTTTGCAAGATAAACAGGGAATATCGTTCTTGCATTCGAATGCAGAAAAGCGAGTCGATCCATGGCCGAAGTGCAGTTGAAGAACATTTCCAAGCGCTGGGGCGACTTTGTTGGTGTCAGCGCACTGGACCTGACGATTGCCGACCGCGAATTCCTGGTGCTGCTGGGGCCGTCGGGCTGCGGCAAGACGACGACGATGCGCATGATCGCCGGGCTTGAGGACGCGTCGGGCGGGGATATCATGATCGACGGACAGCGGGTGAACGACCTGGACCCCAAGGATCGCGACGTGGCGATGGTGTTCCAGAGCTATGCCCTGTACCCGAACATGAACGTCTACGAGAACATCCGCTTTCCGCTGAAGGTGCGCCGCACCGACACCGCCGGGCATGACGCCGCCGTGCGCCGCGCCGCCGAGATGGTCGAGCTGACGGAGTTCCTGCATCGCCGCCCCGCCGAACTGTCGGGTGGTCAGCGCCAGCGCGTGGCCCTGGCCCGCGCCATCGTGCGCCAGCCCAATGTCTTCCTGATGGACGAACCGCTGTCGAACCTGGACGCCAAGCTGCGCGTGTCGACCCGGGCGCAGATCAAGAACCTGAGCCACGAGTTGAAGGTGACGACCGTCTACGTGACCCACGACCAGATCGAGGCGATGACGCTGGCCGACCGGGTGGTGGTGATGAACAAGGGCATCGTGCAGCAGATCGGCGCCCCGACCGAGATCTACGACCGCCCGGCGAACACTTTCGTGGCCAGCTTCATCGGCAGCCCGGCGATGAACCTGATGGAGGGCGAACTGCAGGGCGGGGTTTTCCGGGGCAGGAATGTCGAGATCGCTGGGTTTTCGGACGCTGTCACCGGCCCCGTCACGCTGGGCTTTCGGGCCGAGGACGCGGAGGCGGCCCAGACGGGCCAGATCAGCGCGCCGGTCTATTCGATCGAGCTGCTGGGCGATTCCACGATGGTCACGATCAAGGCGGGCGGCGCGCTGGTGTCGGTGAAGACGCCCAAGGAATTCCGCGCGGGCATCGGCGATCCGTTCACCGCGACGGTTCCGGTGGGCCATTGCCACCTGTTCGACCACGCCAGCGGCGAACGGCTGACCTGAAGACGCGGTGATCTGCGGTTGCGGCCGGGCGGTGAACCGACATTCATGACACGACCGGCGCGACCGAATTCGCAAGGCCGGACAGGAGGAGAACAGACATGGCTATCGAATATCTCAAGCGCGGCAAGTCGCAGGCCGACCGGGCCGAGGACGACCAGAAGACGCGCGCGGTGGTCGAAGCGACGCTGAAGGACATCCGCGAGCGCGGCGATGCCGCCGTGCGAGAGCTGAGCGAGAAGTTCGACGGCTATGCACCGGCGTCCTTCCGGCTGAGCCAGGAGGAGATCGACGCGCTGATCGCCCAGCTGACCGAGCAGGAGCTGGAGGACATCCGGTTCGCCCAGGCGCAGGTGGTGAAGTTCGCGCAGGCGCAGCGGGCGTCGATGACGGATATCGAGGTGGAAACCCTGCCCGGCGTGATCCTGGGGCACAAGAACATCCCCGTGCAGTCGGTGGGTTGCTACGTGCCGGGCGGCAAGTTCCCGATGGTCGCGTCGGCGCACATGTCGGTGGCGACGGCCAAGGTGGCCGGCGTGCCGCGCATCGTCGCCTGCACCCCGCCGTTCCAGGGCAAGCCCAACCCCGGCGTGATCGCGGCGATGCACCTGGGTGGCGCGGACGAGATCCACGTGCTGGGCGGGATCCAGGCGGTGGGCGCCATGGCGCTGGGGACCGAAACGATCGAGCCGGTGCACATGCTGGTGGGGCCGGGCAATGCCTTTGTCGCCGAGGCCAAGCGGCAATTGTTCGGGCAGGTCGGGATCGACCTGTTCGCCGGGCCGACCGAGACGATGGTGATCGCCGACGACACCGCCGCCGATCCGGAACTGTGCGCGACCGACCTGCTGGGGCAGGCGGAACACGGGTACAATTCGCCCTGCGTGCTGATCACCAATTCGCGGGCCCTGGCAGAGGGGACGATGGCCGACATCGACCGGCTGCTGGCGATCCTGCCGACGGCCGGAACCGCGCGGGTCAGCTGGGAGGAGTACGGCGAGGTGATCCTGTGCGACACCTACGACGAGATGCTGGCCACCGCCGATGACATCGCCAGCGAGCATGTGCAGGTGATGACCGACCGCGACGACTGGTTCCTTGAGAACATGACCTGTTACGGCGCGCTGTTCCTGGGGCCGCGCACCAACGTGGCCAACGGCGACAAGGTGATCGGCACGAACCACACGCTGCCCACGAAGAAGGCCGGGCGCTATACCGGCGGGCTGTGGGTGGGCAAGTTCCTGAAAACCCATTCCTACCAGAAGGTTCTGACCGACGAGGCCGCCGTGATGATCGGCGAATACGGGTCGCGGCTGTGCCTGCTGGAAGGGTTCGTCGGCCATGCCGAGCAATGCAACATCCGGGTGCGCCGCTATGGCGGTGGCAACGTGCCCTATGGCGCGGCGGCCGGTGTGCGCGACGCGGCGGAATGATCCCTGCCGGTGCCCTGCGGGGCGCCGGCCCCCCCCTGAGTGAAGAGACCTGGACAATGAACCGGCACGACGCCCACAAATCCCTGATCCGCCCGCTGCGCGCCGCGATGTACGACTTTTCCGAACCCGGCGTGCGGGCGGCGCTGGACGCCGTGATGGCGCCGGATGCGCTGGTGCGGCTGTGCCATCCGCTGGGGGACATGACCGGCGCGGGGTTTTACGACGGGGCCTATCGCGGGTTGTTCACCGCCTGGCCGGACCTGGAACGGCGGGATTACATCGTCATTGCCGGGACGGATGAACACGGCGCCGATTGGGTCGGCTGTGGCGGCTATTACACCGGCGTCTTCCTGGCGCCGTGGCTGGATATCCCGCCGACGGGCCACCAGGTGGCGATGCGGTTTCACGAATTCTACCGGGTCGAAGACGGCAAGGTCGTCGAGGTGCAGGCGATCTGGGATATCCCAGAGGTGATGATGCAGGCGCGCGCCTGGCCGATGGCGCCGAGCCTGGGGCGCGAATGGCAGGTGCCCGCGCCCGCCACGCAGGACGGGATCGTGCCGGGGCCACATGATGCGGACCGGTCCGGCGAAAGCTGCCGGATCGTGCTGGACATGCTGGACCATCTGACGCGGTTTCCGTCGCAGGGGGGTCCCGAGGTGATGGAGATGCCGCGCTTCTGGCATCCCAAGATGAACTGGTACGGACCGGCGGGCATCGGCACCGGGCGGGGGATCGCGGGGTTCCGCAACTGGCACCAGACGCCGTTCCTGAACGCCATGCCCGACCGGGGGCAATACCCCGACGAGATCGCCGCGCATTTCTTCGGCGATGGCGATTACGTGGCCGTCACCGGCTGGCCGAACATGGCCCAGACCCTCAGCCACGACGGATGGCTGGGCATCGCGCCGTCGGGGCGCAAGGTCACCCTGCGCAGCCTCGATTTCTGGCGACTGGAAGGTGATCTGATCCGCGAGAACTGGGTGCTGGTCGACCTTCTGGACATCTACGCGCAGCTGGGCGTCGACGTGTTTGCCCGCCTGCGCGACTTCAACAAGGCCCGCAGCATGGCCCCCCTGTCCTACGGAGAAACAGCATGACCGGCCTACCCCAGACCCTGCCCAAAACCCCTTCCTTCCGGCTTGACGGCAAGACGGCGCTGGTCACCGGGGCATCGTCCGGCATCGGTCTGGCCTGTGCAGCGGCATTGGCCCAGGCGGGGGCGCATGTGGTCTGTGTCGCGCGGGGGGCCGGGAAGCTGGCCGAGACGGTCGAGGCGCTGAAGGCCGAGGGCCATTCCGCCGAAGCCCTGCAGCTGGACATCACCGATCTGGACGCGCTGAAGGCGGCGCTGGCCGACCGCGCGGCCTTTGACGTGGTGGTGAATTCCGCCGGGATGGCGCGGCACAGCGCGGCGTTCGACACGACCATCGCGGATTTCGACGCGGTGATGTCGGTGAACCTGCGCGCCGCCTATTTCCTGTCGGCGCGCACGGCCGAGGCGATGAAGGCGGCCGGAAAACCCGGGTCGATCATCCATATCTCAAGCCAGATGGGCCATGTGGGCGGGATTGACCGGGCGGTCTATTGCGCGTCGAAACACGCGCTGGAAGGCATGGTGAAGGCCATGGCCATCGAATGGGGTCGCCTTGGCATCCGCATCAACACGCTGTGCCCGACCTTCATCCGCACGCCCTTGGCCGAACAGACGCTGCAGAACCCCGAACGCCGCGCCTGGATCGAGGACAAGATCAAGCTGGGCCGTGTCGGCGAAGTCGAGGACATCATGGGTGCGGTGGTCTACCTGGCGACCGACGCCTCGGCCCTGGTGACGGGCAGCGCGCAGATGGTCGACGGCGGGTGGACCGCCGAATGACGCGCGAAAAGGTCACTTCGCTGGACGTGGCGCGGATGGCCGGTGTCAGCCAGTCGGCGGTCAGCCGGGTGTTCACGCCCGGCGGATCGGCGTCGAAGGCGACGCGCGAACGGGTGATGCAGGCGGCGGCGACGCTGGGCTATCGGCCCAACACGCTGGCGCGCGCGATGATCACCGGGCGCAGCCGCATCGTCGGGCTGATCGTGGCCGACCTGGACAACCAGTTCTACCCCGTGGCGCTGGAACTGTTCAGCCGCGCCCTGCAGGACAAGGGGTATCAGGTGCTGGTTTTCCTGGCCGGCAATGCCACCGAAAGCGTGGAACCGATGCTGCAAAGCCTGATGGATTACCAGGTCGACGGGATCATCACCGCGTCGGTCGCCATGACCAACGACCTGACCACGCGCTGCGATGCCGCCGGCATCCCGGTGGTGATGTTCAACCGCAGCCAGGACGACGCGCGGCTCAGCTCTGTCACATCCGACAATCACGCGGGCGGGCGGCTGGTGGCGAATTTCCTGGCCAACGCGGGACACGACCGGATCGCCTTCATCACCGGCTGGCAGGGCGCCAGCACGGGCCGCGACCGGATGGCCGGGTTCCTGGACGGGCTGGCCGGTCACGGGCTGGAACCGGTCGCCATGGCCGACGGGATGCACAACCGCGACCGCGCATCCGAACTGGCGCGCGAGATGTTCACCGCCGCCACCCGGCCCGACGCGGTGTTTGTCGGCAACGATTACATGGCTTTTGCCGTGATGGACGTGCTGCGGTTCGAACTGGGCCTGTCGGTGCCCGGCGACGTGTCGGTCGTGGGCTATGACGACGTGCCGCTGGCCGGTTGGCCGGCCTATGACCTGACCACGATCCGCCAGCCGGTGAACCGCATGGTGGACGCCACCGTCGATGCCCTGATGGCCCGGATCGAAGGCGACGGGGCCGCCAAGAACCTGCAGATCCCGGGATCGTTGATGATCCGGGGATCGGCGCGAAAACCTGAAGGATTCAAGAAATGAAGGGCTTCGATCCGAAGTTCACCGACTTTCCCGATTACATCGTCCAGATCACCCAGGAGATCTGGGAAGATCGCGGGATCGAGACGCTCAACCGCTACTACGCGCCGGATATCCCGGTGCGCACGCCGATGGGCGTGGGGCTGGGCAACCGGGGCGTGATTGCCGCGACCATGGCCACCTGCCACGAATTCCCCGACCGCCAGCTTTACGCCGACGACGTGATCTGGTCGGGCGACGAGGACACCGGGTTCCTGTCGTCGCACCGGATCGTGTCCACCGGGACCCATGCGCGCGACGGGCAGTTCGGGGCTGCGACGGGGCGCAGGTTTCGCATCAACGTGATCGCCGATTGCGCGGCGCGGAACAACGCGATCGACGACGAATGGCTGGTGCGGGATTACGGCGGCATCGTGCGTCAGCTGGGCATGGACCCGCGCGCCTACACCGCCGCCCTGATCGAATCCGAAGGCGGGCCGGAAACCGCCGCGCGGCCCTTCGTGCCGGAGATGGACGTGCCGGGGCCCTACACCGGGCGCGGCAACGACAACGCCTGGGGGGAACGGTATGCCGACAGCCTGCGGCGCATCATGGAGGCCGATTTCAAGCATATCCTGAACGATTACGACCGGGCGGTGATGGGGTTTTATCCCGGTGGCGCGGAGGTTCTGGGGCGCGAAGATGTCTCCGCCTTCTGGCTGGGCCTGCGGTCGTCGTTTCCGTCCGCCACGTTCCGGATCCACCACCGGATCGGGATGGAAGGCGGCCTGATGCCGCCGCGCGCCGCGATCCGCTGGTCGCTGGACGGCACCCATGACGGCTGGGGCACCTTCGGGCGGCCCGCCGGCGCGCGGGTGCATGTGATGGGCATGTGCCATGCCGAATTCGGGCCCCGGGGGCTGCGGCGGGAATGGGCGCTGTACGATGAAATCGCGATCTGGAAACAGATCCTGCTGCAGGGGGCCTGAATGTCAGGTTCCCCCGGCATGCGCCTGACGGACACGGCGGCGATGCGGCGTTATCACGCCCATCGCGCCAGCCTGCGCGCGCGGCGGCTGAACCTGCGCCCGCCGGGACGCGGCGCGAAAGCCATCGTCTGACCTTTCGCATTCACAGGACCCACATCATGACCACCATCGAATCCCGTATCGTCCGGTACGGCGACCTGAAACCGTGCCGCACCGCCTTTATCGACGCCCATACGCCGGGGTCCGACCAGAAGGAAAACTTTACCATCATCGGCGGCGGCGTGTCCGAAAGCGCCGATCAGCATGTGCACATCACCGAAACGCCGGGATTCAACATCGGCGCCGCCGGGCAGCCGCCGCGCTGCCGCAATTCGCTGCACAACCATACCACGGCCGAGGTGTTCTTTGTGCTGAAGGGCCGCTGGCGGTTTTTCTGGGGGCGGTATGGCACGGCAGGCGAATTCATTGCCGAGGAAGGCGATATCTTCAACATTCCCACCGGGATCTTCCGCGGATTCGAGAACGTCGGCACCGATTACGGGATGATCATGGCGATCCTGGGCGGTGACGATGCCGGCGGCGGCGTGACCTGGGCGCCGCAGGTGATCGAGGATGCGAAGGCCCACGGGCTGGTTCTGGCGGAAACGGGGCGGCTGTATGACACCCGCAAGGGCGAATGCCTGCCCGAAGGCGTGAAGCCCATGCCGCTGCTGACCGAAGAGGAACTGAAGGCCTTCCCCGAGACCCCGGTCGAGGACGTGGTGCCCGCCCATGTCGCCCGCTACCTGGACCTGATGGCGCTGGCCGGGAAGAAACCCGCCAAGGTGATCGGCGCGGATGCGCTTTTGCGCGACAAGCCCGGGTTCGAGGTGGAATTCCTGACCCGTGGGTCGATCCCCGATACGGCTGACACCCGCGAGACCCACACCGTGCTGATGCCGGTGCGCGGCCATTGGCGGCTGGCCTGGGACGGCGGCGAGACGGTGCTGAACCCCGGCGACACCGCGCTGATCAACCCGGGCGAGGCGCATGCGCTGGCGCCTTCGATGACCGGCGAGGCCAGCCTGTACCGCATCTTTGCCACCGATGATCCCGCCGGGCCGACCTGGCGCGGCTGAACATGGCCGGCCGCGGCATCGCTGCGGCCGGGCCTAGCGCCAGGTCAGGATCACCTTGCCCGCCTGCCCCGACTTCATCGCCGCGAAGCCATCCGCGAAATCCGCCACGTCGAAGCGGTGCGTGATCACACGGGACACATCCAGCCCGTTCTGCAACATGGCGATCATCTTGTACCAGGTCTCGAACATCTCGCGGCCATAGACGCCCTTGATGGTGATCGCCTTGAACACGATCCGCGACCAGTCGACCGGCGATTTTCCCGGCGGAATGCCCAGAAGCGCGATCTTGCCGCCCATCACCAACGCCTCGACCATCTGGTCCAGCGCCGCCTGGCTGCCGGACATCTCAAGCCCCACGTCGAAGCCCTGTTTCATGCCCAATTCCGTGATCACATCGCGCAGGTTCTCCTGTGCGACGTTCACCGTGCGCGCCGTCGGCACCACCTCGGCGGCCAGTTTCAGGCGGGCGGCGTTGAGGTCTGTGATCACAACGTGGCGCGCCCCGGCGTGGCGGCAGACGGCGGCGGCCATGATGCCGATGGGGCCGGCGCCGGTGATCAGCACGTCCTCGCCCAGCAGATCGAAGCTGAGCGCGGTGTGCACGGCGTTGCCCAAAGGATCCAGGATCGCGCCGATCTCGTCCGGGATGTCGTCCGGCAGAGGCACCACGTTGAAGGCCGGCAGGCGCAGGTATTCGGCGAATGCACCCTGCACGTTTACGCCGATGCCGCGCGTGCCGGGATCCAGGTGAAACTTGCCCGACCGTGCCTGACGGCTGTCCACGCCCACCACGTGACCTTCGCCGGAACACCGCGTGCCGATCGCCAGCCCGGTCACGTTGCGCCCCGTTTCCACGATCTCGCCCGCGAATTCGTGGCCGGTGATCAACGGGACGGGGACGGTGGCCGACGCCCAGGCGTCCCAGTTCCAGATATGGATGTCGGTGCCGCAGATGCCGGTCTTGTTGATGCGGATCAGAACGTCATCCGGGCCGATTTCGGGCACCGGGGCCCGCACCATCCAAAGGCCTTCCTGCGGCTTTGATTTCTCAAGCGCCTTCATGGTGTTGCGCGTCATTTTATCACCCCCAGGTCGCGGCCGACCCGGGCGAAGGCGGCCAGTGCGCGGTCAAGCTGATCGGTGGTCAGCGCGGCGTTCATCTGGGTGCGGATGCGGGCCTGCCCCATGGGCACGACAGGGTAGAAGAAGCCCGAGACATAGACGCCCCGGTCGAAAAGCCGCGCCGCCATGTCCTGGGCCAGCCGCGCTTCGCCCAGCATGACGGGCACGATCGGGTGTTCGCCGGGCAGCAGGTCGAAACCCAGGTCGGCCAGACCCGCGCGCCAGTGGGCGGTGTTGGCGAACAGGCGCGCGCGGGCATCCGCCCCGCCTTCGACCAGCCGCAGCGCCTCGATCCCGGCGGCGACGATGGCGGGCGGCAGGGAGTTGGAAAAGAGGTAGGGCCGCGCGCGTTGGCGCAGCAGGTCGATCACCGGTTGCGGGCCGGCGATGTAACCGCCAAGCGCGCCGCCAAGGGCCTTGCCCAGCGTGCCGGTCAGGATATCGACATCGACGCCGAAATGGTCCGGCGTCCCTGCCCCGCGCGGCCCCATGAAACCGGTGGCATGGCAATCGTCGACCATGACCACGGCGTCGTAAGCCTTTGCCAGACGGGTGATTTCCGGCAGGTTCGCCAGGTAGCCATCCATCGAAAAGACGCCGTCGGTGGCGATCATGATGTGGCGCACGCCTTCGGCCCGGGCGTGTTTCAGCCAAGCCTCCAGATCCGCCATGTCGTTGTTCAGGTAGCGGTAGCGTTTCGCCTTGCACAGCCGCACGCCGTCGATGATGGACGCGTGGTTCAGGCTGTCGGACACGATGGCGTCCTCGGGGCCCAGCAGCGGTTCGAACAGACCGCCGTTGGCGTCGAAACAGGCGGCGAACAGGATGGCGTCGTCCTTGCCGAGGAAGCCGGCCAGCCGTTGTTCAAGGTCCCGGTGGATGTCCTGCGTGCCGCAGATGAACCGGACCGAGGCCATGCCAAAGCCCTTTTCCGTCATCACGTCGCGCGCCGCTCCGATCAGATCGGGATGGTCGGCCAGGCCAAGGTAGTTGTTGGCGCACAGGTTGATAACCTCATGGCCCGACACCGAAATCTCGGGCCCCTGCGGCGATGTGATGAGCCGCTCATGCTTCATCAGCCCATCGGCCTCGATACCGTCAAGCGTCTGTCGGATGTGGTCGATGAATGCAGCGGACATGGGCGATTCCTCCTGGATACGCCCGCGAATCTACCTTGGCGGAGGATATTCCGCAATCACGGATTTCCGCCATTGCGGATTTTTGTCTGCTATCCTGCTATTCGCCCTTTACCACCAGGAACGCCCGCGCGGCCTGGCCGGCCTCGATCCGGTGGGGCACGTCGGCGGCATAACGCGCGGTGTCCCCGGGCGAAAGCACCTCGGTCGCGTCACCGCTGGTGACCGTCACGGTGCCTTCGAAGACCGTCAGGTATTCGCGCGTGCCCGCCCCGTGCGGCTGGCTGTCCAGCACGCCGCCGGGGGTGAACGCCAGTTCATAGACCTCGTGCCGGCCGGCGTCTTCGGGCGGGGAAAGGATGCGGATCCGGCAGCCGGTGCCGCGATTTTCGATCGTCGGCACGTCGGACCGGCGCAGCACCTGGATCGCGGCGCCGGCGCCCCGCTGCAGAAGCCCCGCGAAATCCACCTGAAGCGCCCGCGTGAGGTTCCACAACGTGGCGATGGTGGGCGAGGATTCGCCGCGCTCGATCTGGCTGACCATGCTGCGGGACACGCCCGACAGCTTGGCCACGGCGTCCAGCGACAGCCCTTGCGCGCGCCGCGCCTCCTTGAGGCGGGCGGGCAGGAGCGAGAGGATTGCGTCAGGATTTTCCGTCATGTTGGACGTTTATCCGCAGCACCCGACCAATGCCAGCGTGTTCCGACTCGGGGACGGTCCCGAGGGCGGTCTTTGCGACGGTCAGGGTGGCCGGCAGGTTCATTTTGCGGCGCATGTGACGCGCTGACACGAAAGGTACCGGATCCTGCGCGCAGGACAGCCGCCAGCGGCCGGATCCGCCGCATCCGAAGACCATCGCCGGAGCGGCGAGGTCAGTCATCATCATGTCATATTCAGAAGTCAGTGGTGAGCCGTGCAGGAGTCTGCGCATTGTTGAAAATCAAGGGGTTACGCTGGCGAACCGGAAAACTTCGCCCCTTGATTTGATTGGGCTTTTCGGGCCTCTGGCGAACCGTTTCAGCGGGCCAAGAAACCGAAAGGCCGCTGACTGGGCTGGCACCCGCGTCAACGGCCAAATCGAAAAGTTTGCTCGGACTGGATACCAGATCGCGCCCGAGATCGCAATCGCGGGAGGGGCCAATGTCTGAGGTTCTGCCCTTCTGCAAGATCAAGCTGCAATACCTGCTGGAGATGGTCACCGACCACGACCTGGACGACAATGCCTTGCGCGTGGCCCTTTACCTCGCACTGGCGCATGCAGACCACGAGACCGGCGAGAGCCGCCCGTCTTTCGAGACCATCGGCGCGGCCATCGGCAAGCACGCCAAGTCGGTCAAACGGGCGCTGAACAAGGTCGAGGCGGCGGGTTACATGACCGTGGAGCGCGGGACCAACAAGGGGAAATCCTCGCGCTACCGACCGACGGAGGCGGCCATGCGGCGGGCCACCGAGCGTCGCCGGGAGGGGGACAAGATTGTCCCGCTTAGCCGCGCGAAAGGGGGACAATCCTGTCCGCAAAGCGGGACAGACCTGTCCGGCAAAGGGGGACAGGATCGCCCCCCGAACAGAGAACAAGAACTTAGAAAAGAACAAGGGCGCGCGTCCGCGCCGGATTTGCCTGATGAAGGGCAATCCGGCGGAACGCGGCCGGACCTGGTCTTCGTTCCAAGGGGCATCTGCTTTGTCCGGGACTGGGACGCGCGGCTGGCCCAGGAAGGGATGACGACGCTGGAGCGCAGCCTGCCCCTGTCACCGCACGAGCATCACCTCGGCTTCTGGCTTCCGGCCCGGACACCGGCTCCAGTGGGCAGTGCGGAATGGCAGGCGCAGTTGCGCGTTCTGCGGGATGTCATCCGTCAGGCGCAGGACGGCACATCCGCCGCGCCGTCTGCGCCACTCATCGCGTCCTTTGTACCGCGTCAGATGCAGCGCGCATCGCGTCTTGGGCAGGCTTTTGCCCCAGCCGTAAGGGGGAACCGCCATGCGATCTGAGAAAACAGCAAGGCGAGACCGGCCGACCTCGCTCAGGCTGGCCCGGGATGCGCTATCCGAGGTGACGGCGGCCGAACTGCTGACGGCGGTGAAGGCCTACGCCCTGCCTTCGGCCGGGCACACCCGATCAAAGGTCAGCTTCTTGGACAACTGGTTCAGGCTGGGGAAATGGCGGCCCTTCGTCGAGGCGGCCCGGGCCGAGGCGCACAGGCCGCAAGAGATCGCCGAGAGGCAGCTCAGCGACGCCGCCGACGCGATCCGCGAGCGGAAGGACTGGATGTATCGGCACCTGCCGGAGGACAGGGTTTTCCAGGCGGTGCAGGGCGGGCTGATCACGCTGGAAGAGGCTCAGGTAGCGGGGTTCCTGCGATGACCAGACCCGGTACGATCCCGGCTCTCCGCTGGCAAACGGACCCCGCCCCAGGGCGGTCCGCGCTCCCGGGATACCCCGCAAAAGCCTGCCGACGCGCCACCACCATGGCTGGCGGAGAAGGGCTTTTGCAACCGCCATGGGCGGCTTCGATCCGGAACGGATCGGCGGCACAGCCGCCTGGCTGGGTGCAGGGGCGCAGCGCCTTGCCCGACGTGTTGCTTGCCAACACAGTAGTCGGTCCATATTGCGTTTCCCAGGGAACGGAGGTCGCAGCATGAGCGGCCCCCAGTTCTTCCACCTCCAGAGCTTTTCGCGCAAGGCCAACCCCGCCGGCCAATCGGTCGAGCAGGTCCTGGCCGAAGCGGCTCGTGTCCCCCGGTTTTCCACCCACGTCCCCGCCCCTCGCCCGCCGCGCGTCGTCGCGGGTCTGCACCCGGCGCGGATCAAGGAGCGTCATGATGCGATGGTGGAGGCCGGGCGGATTTCCGTGACGCTGGCCGATGGCTCGACCAAGGAGCGCGGCATCCGCAAGGATCGTCACACGCTGCTGACCTGCGTGGCCTCGCATCCGCTCCTGTCCAGCCAGGTCGAGGCGGACGCGGAGGCCCGGCGGAAATACGAAACCTGGGTCGAATACAACCTCGCCCTTTTCCGGCGGATGTTCGGCGACAAGCTGATGGGCGTGGTCGAGCACCTCGACGAAGAGCATCCGCATCTGCACGCCTTTGTCCTGCCGACGGATGATCCCACCTGTTCCGCCCGCGACCTGAACCCCGCCTGGGCCGCGAAGACCGAGGCGGAAGCCGCTGCCCGGGAGGCCGGACATGACGCAAAGGCCGCGGTGAAGCTCGGGAACAAGGCCTACAAGGCCCAGGCGCGGGAGCTTCAGGACGAGTACCACCGCGAGGTCGGCATCGCCGCCGCCCTGACCCGGCTGGGTCCGAAGCGGGAAAGGCTGTCCCGGGCGGAGTGGCGCGCGCGCAAGGCGGCTGCGGAGCAGGATGCGCTGCTGCTGAGGGAAATGGAGGATCGTGTCTGGGCGCTGGCCATCCACGAGGAAGAACTCTCGGCCACGGAGGAGGAGATCACCGCCCGACTGGCGGAGCAGCTGGAGCACGCCGCCCTCTTGGACGCCGAGGCAGAGGCAAAGCGGCAGAGCGCATCGACCGAAATCGACGCGCTGCTCGAGGCGGCCCGTCGCGATCGGGAGGCGGCAGTGGCCAGGCTGGCCACTGCGGAGGCGGAGGCAGGAAGGTTGGAAAAACGTGCCCGGAAGAAGGCCGAGGAAGATACCGCGGTGGCCGACGCCTACCTCCTCGACACCAAGCGCAAGGCGCGGCAGCTGCGGATCGACGCCGAGCGCAAGATGGAAGAGGTCCACTCCCAGGCCGATGCCTTCCGCCGGGACGGGGTGCGCGAGGGCTTCGAGCTGGCCCGCAAGTTGATGATCGGCGTGCTGACAGGTGAAGTCGTGCCGGCGCCAACGGGGGAAGGCTGGACCATCCACGATGAACGCCTGAAGCGTCGGGTCGGAGAGCTGGATGTCGCGAGCTCCCTGGATCGCATCCTTCAGATCGTCTCCCGGTGCTGGGAGCTGATCAAGCGCCACCTGAAGCCGGCTGCGGCCGAGGCTGAATTGAGCGACCTGGTGGAGGATCAGCCCCCGGACGGGCGCGATCCGCAACAGCAGTCAGAGAAGGAGATCAAACCATGACCCGAGAGCTGGACGCCCGGATCGGAGAGCTTCGGGCCAGACGAAGCGACACGATCCGGAAGACGGAGGCAGAGCTGGCAGAGATGCAGGCTGAGCTCGAGCAGCAGATGACGGCCTTCCGCAAGGAGGTGGCGGCTGAGGCAAATCGGATCGGGGGCGTCATGCAGGTTACCGGCCGAAGGGTTGTTGCGGCGGAAAAGCGGCAAGCGAAGCTCGAGGCAGACCTCGCCATCCTGGGCGAGGAGAGCGGCCTCCTTCTGCGGAGACATAAGCGCCTTGGTCTGGGCATACTGCTGGGAAGCGTCCTGCCGGGCGGCGCCTTCATATCCCTGGCGCTCTGGGGACCACCGTTTTGGCCCTTTTAATCAACTCGGCACGGACGGGATCAATCTCGATCGGTGCCTCGATCATGTCGCGATGCACTATCCAAGGGCACGACTGGCTGCCATCGGACAAGGAGGCCTGAAGAATGCGATACATGAGCTGTGAGGATTTGTTGTCCGCTATCGAGCAGGCCGAGGCCGGGCCTAGCTCAGGTAACCTCGATGGCGCCCCGATGATCGACAACTGGTTCCTTGTCTGGCGTGACGGTGATGCAATCCGGGCCGACGGCGACGTGAGCGGCAACCCCGAGATTTCAGACCCATGGGTGACGACGTCTCCTGTGCTGAGCTTCCAGTACGATTTCGACCTTGAGGCAGGCTGGTTGCGGACAATGTCTCGCTGGTATCGCCTTGGTCGGCTGAGGGCGGTGCCGGTTGCGTCACCCGATCCGCAGGCAAAGCGGAGAGAAGCTCTTGATGCCGCACAGGATCTGCTCACACGACATCGGGAGGCTTGGCGCGACGAAGTCGTGTCCGGCGGACGACCAGTGGCAACTGAATTGCCTGAGACGAATACGGCTCGGATCGATGGGCCGACTGAGCCTCTTGGCCCGGTCACAGGCCTCTTCATCTAGCGGGAGTCAGCTGTGTCGGGAAACATTCGAAAGATCATGGGAAACGCCGTCTCAGACTAGAGGCGCCCCCTGTTCTACCTGTGTGGAAGACGTGCGAACCTGGAGAGACGCTTATGTCAGAGGTAGGTGGCAAGTACCTTTTCGGAACTTGGCTGAGCGCCACCGAAATCGCCAATTGAGCTACCCCCCGAAATTCGGACACTGACATAAGCTACGATTTGCAGTCTGCTGATCTTCGACGAGAAGGAGATCAGAGATGTCGAAACGGAAGCAGCACGCGCCTGAGTTCAAGGCGAAGGTCGCGCTGGAAGCCCTGAAAGGCGAGGAGACGGCCGCCGAGCTGGCAAGCCGGTTCGGGGTGCATCCGACGATGATCCATCAATGGAAGCGAGCCCTGCTCGAAGGCGCCTCCGGTGTGTTCGAGCGCGGGGGCCGCAAGAAGCCCGAGATTGACGAGGAGCAGGTGAAGGAGCTCCACGCCAAGATCGGGGAGCTGGCGGTGGCCAACTCTTTTTTGGAACGAAAGCTGAAGCCCTGGGGCGGGAAGTGAGGCGCGGCATGATCGAGCCGGACCACCCGGACCTGTCGATCGGCCAGCAGTGCAAGCTGCTGTCGATCGCGCGCTCGTCTTTCTACTACACGCCCAAGGGCGAGTCTGAGCGGAACCTCGGCCTGATGCGGCGGATCGACGAGCAGTTCCTGGAGACGCCGTTCTTCGGCGTTCGGCAGATGACCTGGCATCTGCGTAACGACGGACACCTTGTGAACGAGAAGCGCATCCGGCGACTGATGCGCCTGATGGGGCTAATGCCGATTTACGAGAAGCCCAACACGAGCAGGCCGACGAAGGGCCACAAGACCTATCCCTACCTGCTCAGAGGTCTGCGGGTGGAACGCCCGAACCAGGTCTGGTGCTCGGATATCACCTACCTGCCCATGCGGCGCGGGTTCCTATACCTCGTGGCGATCATGGACTGGCACACCCGCAAGGTCCTGTCCTGGCGGATCTCGAACACGCTGGAGGCCGACTTCTGTGTCGAGGCGCTGAACGAGGCCATCCACAAGTTCGGCCCGCCAGAGATAATGAATACAGATCAGGGATCCCAGTTCACCTCCTTTGCCTGGACGGATCGGCTCCGCCGGTCCAGCGTGCGCATATCGATGGATGGGAAAGGCCGGTTCCTCGACAACATCTTCATCGAGAGGCTGTGGCGCACCCTGAAATACGAGTGCGTCTACCTGCATGCCTGGGAGACCGGATCGGAGACGAAAGCGGCCATCCGGAAATGGATGAGCTTCTACAACAACCAGCGCCCGCATTCAGCCCTGGGCGGCCAGCCTCCGGCGCTGGTCTACTGGCAGAGAAATGATATCAACCAACCCGATCAGCAGGTGCAACGAGTAGCTTAATTTACGCCAGATCCTGTCCAATAGATGGGGAGTAGCTCAAATATCGCGATCTGCGCCGACGTGTCAGAGCGGGGCGAAGCATGGACCGCGGAAGCGAATGACGCCGTCTACAAGCTGCTCAAGCCCACAATATCACCGCACATCAGCTCGCGATCCCGCGGCGGTGCCGGGCCCACGAGAAGCCTCGACCAGGCCTATCAGCTCCTCCTGCTCGACCTGGCCACACACGGAATGGACGCACCCACAGCCGTCATGCGGAAGCTCCTGACGATCTGGGCTCTGGAAACGTTTGGTCGCAGCACGGAGCTAGCAGGGTTGGATGACGGACAGTTTCTCAATGCCGTACTCAAGGAACTCGGATTGTCATCCTAAGCGCTTGCATCGAAGTAATTGGGAAACGACCCAAGCTACAGAAGGGTCAGGACTTCGGTAACGGGTCCTTCTCAAGCAAGTGACTTCGGCCACACGATTTGACGGTCTGTCGCAGTCTCCTTGGGCTCCTCGCTGATGAGGCAGGCAAAGCAGTGCGGGCCGGGATTGACAGGGCAAGCCGCACTTCCGACAGTTCGCTCGTTCGCGTCGACCGGAATGAAGGAATGGCCGACTATTACGAAGCAAATGCGCAGAACTTCATTGCCGCCACCCAATCGGTCGACATGTCGGACCTGCGCGCCCGGTTTTTGGCGCAACTGCCTCAGATGCCCGGAGGCCAATGCCGCATTCTCGACGCAGGCACCGGTTCCGGACGCGATGCCCGTGCGTTCCGCTTTGCAGGCCATGAGGTCGAAGCCTTCGACGCCTCCCAGGCGATGGTTCAGGCAGCCACTCTTTTCAGCGGCATCCCGGTCCGACACCTCAACTTCCAGGAATTCCAATGGGAGCAGTCGTTTGATGGCATCTGGGCCTGTGCGTCGCTCCTACATGTTGCCCGCGCTGATCTACCCGCCGTCTTCCAGCGACTCGCGGATCACATTGTCCGCGGCGGCATCCTCTATGCCTCATTCAAATTCGGCACCGGTAACCGCCGAAAAGACGGCCGCCATTTCACCGACATGACCGAAGAAACTCTCTCGGCCCTCCTGGACGAACTCCCTTCTCTGCGGCAGGTTGAAACCTGGCGATCCGAAGATCGCCGCCCTGATAGAAAAGAAGACATTTGGCTCAATGCCTTGCTGAGAAAAACCTGACACTTGCCCGCTGAATTACCTTCCGCAGACAACGCACCCTGTCCATGCTGTAGCCCGGCCATGGACAAGGTGGTCGAATGCGACGCCCAGGTCATTCTGATCCGCCACGGGGCCGGCCTGATCCTCGCTCCGCGGCGACACGCGAGACGGTGGCGCGACCTCGACGGGGCCGAGCAATCGGCCCTGATGGCGCGGATCACCCCGGCTCAGACCCAGCTCGAGACCGACGGCATCACCGCCTCGGTCGCCCTTATCGAGTCTGGGCCGCATTTTCATTTTCGCCTCGAAGCCCCGGCATCCGCGACAGGTCCAATCCCCGGCGCCCCGCACGACCGACCGCTTATTTCAGGCGGAGACGACGCGCTCCATGCCCACCTCCGCCCCCTGATCGACCAGGCGAAAAGTGTCGATCTCGCCGTGTCCTTCCTGATGACCTCCGGCGCGCGCCTCGTCCTTCCCCACCTGCGTGACCTGCTCGACCGCGGCGGGCGGTTGCGGCTACTCACCGGCGATTACCTGGATGTCACCGAGCCGACTGCGCTGCGCCTCATGCAGGATCTCGACCACGACCGGCATCTCTACATCTTCCGCGCGGCGCGCATACCGTTTCATCCCAAGGCCTGGATGTTCTCCTTTGCCGACGGCTCTGGAGCGCTGATCGTCGGCTCGTCGAACTTGTCACGCTCGGCTCTGACCGATGGCGTCGAATGGAACCTCCGCCACTTCGACAAGTCGGACGCCCTGCCGCTGACCACTGCCCGCGCGGCATTCGAAGATCTTCTTGCCCGGCCCGACGTGACGAGCCTTTCGCCCGAGTGGATCGACAGCTACGAAACGCGACGGATCGCCCCAACGCCGATGACTTCCGGCGTGCCGGAGGAGCCGCCCGAAGACGCCCCCAAACCGCACGCCATCCAACTGGAGGCTCTCGCTGCCCTGGCCGCGACGCGCGCCAAAGGATACCGCGCTGGTCTGGTCGTGTTGGCAACCGGCCTCGGCAAGACTTTCCTCGCCGCCTTTGACAGCCAGCCTGCCGCGCGCGTTCTCTTCGTCGCGCATCGTGAAGAGATCCTGACGCAAGCCATGGAGGCGTTTCGTGCAGTCCGCCCCAAGGCCCGGCTTGGAAGGTTCGGCGGAGGTGAGAAGGACTTCGACGCCGACGTGCTCTTCGCCTCGATCCAGACGCTCTCCCGCGCCGAACATCTGAACCGCTTCTCGACGGATGCCTTCGACTACATCGTCGTCGACGAATTCCACCACGCGGCCGCTGCGACCTATCGGCGGATTATCGACCATTTCACACCTGACTTCCTGCTAGGCCTGACGGCAACGCCTGACCGCTCCGATGGCGGTGACCTTCTTGGCCTTTGCGAAGAAAACCTCGTCTACGAATGCGACCTTTGGTCGGGCATCGACAGAGAATTGTTGTCGCCGTTCAAGTACTTCGGCGTCCCTGACCCTGTCGAATACGCGCAAATCCCCTGGCGCAGCGGACGGTTTGATGAGGCGGCACTGACTGAGGCTGTCGCCACGCAAGCCCGTGCTGAAAACGCGCTCGACCAGCTCGCACAGCGGGGCGGCAAGAAAGCCATCGGCTTCTGCGTCTCGCGTCGTCATGCCGACTTCATGGCCGAGTTTTCAAGAGCCCGCGGACTACGCGCCGTGGCCGTGCATTCCGGAGAAACCTCTGCCCCACGCGCCAGCGCCTTGAAGGCCCTTGAAGAGGGCGACCTCGACATCGTCTACGCAGTCGACATGTTCAATGAAGGCGTGGATGTGCCATCCATTGACACGGTCTTGATGCTGCGCCCCACCGAAAGCCCAGTGATCTGGCTGCAGCAGCTTGGCCGCGGGTTGCGACGGTCCGCCGAGAAGTCCCACCTTGCTGTGATTGATTACATCGGCAACCACAGGATCTTCCTGACCAAAGCCCGTACCCTACTGCGCATCGGCGCGGGCGAAGGCGCGCTGCGGATCGCCCTGGAGCGCTTCGCCCGGCATGAAATTTCCTTTCCAGCCGGCTGCGAAGTCACCTACGACCTCGAAGCACTCGACATCCTGAAATCCCTGATACGCCAACCCCGTGATGGCGAAGAGCTGACAGCCTTCTATCGCGACTTCCGCGATCGCCACGGCGTCCGCCCCACCGCGTCTGAGGTTCAACACGCCGGCTTCAACCCAGGCCGCACCGGCCACGAAGGGTGGCTCGGCTTCGTCAACGACATGGGCGATCTTTCCGCCGCCGGCCACGCGGCGTGGACCGCGAAAAAAGGGTTGCTCGATGAGATCGAAACCACCCGCATGACCCGCAGCTACAAGATGTTGGTCCTGCGCGGCATGATCGAGGCCGGAGCCTTTCCGGGACGCATCGCCATTTCCGATCTGGCTGACCGTGTCGCGCGCCTCGCGCGTCGCAATCCGGAGATCAAGGCAGACCTCAGCGTCGATCCCAAAGACCCCGCTGCGCTGCGGGCCCTGCTGACACAGAATCCGCTGAAGTACTTGTCCGAGAAGGAGTGGTTCCAGCTCGGTCCCGGCACGTTTGAGACCACCTTTGGCAACGCCCCTGATCCAGCACTGGCGGAACTCGCATCCGAGATCGTCGACTGGCGCCTCCTGCGCTACCTGCAGACCCGCGCCACGACTTACGGTCAGGACGAAGCCAGTCCCCTCGCGGAGGCTGCCGAGGACCAAAAACCATACATCCGCGGCCCAGAGACGGCAAAGATCTGGGACGAATATCCCCGCGATCGCATCCCTCCTCTGTTTGGAGAGAGGTTCAACACGGGGTCCTGGAACTCCGGAATCGTTGTCATCCCAAAGGCCAAGGTCATGGTCCTGCTGGTCACCATGGACAAACGCAGCATGTCTGTCGGAGACCACTATGCCGATGCCTTCACCACTCCGACGCGCTTCATCTGGCAAACCCAGACCAGCACCCGCCGTGAAAGCTCACGAGGACGCATCATCTCAGGGGACGAGCCAGGCTGGACGATCCACCTATTCGTCCGAAACTCCAAACTCCGTGATGGCCGTGCCGCACCGTTTCGCTATGCCGGCCCGGTAACGTTCGCAGGCTGGGAGGGCGAAGCCCCAATCACTGTCCAACTGGATTTGACCGAACCCCTTCCAGCAGGATTGCAGTCGCTGTTTGGCGTGGGGTGACGCACCTATATTGGTTTGAGGCAGTGAAGGGTGGACCGCCGACCATCGGCTGCACATCGCATGAATGGCCAAGTTGCGCAGGTAACGGGCGTGGCACCTGGAAGAGGGCTGCCAGGTTTGGCCGGCGCTTTCGGCCCTCTGCGGACATTCGCTGTCCTGGTGGGCGCCGCGGCGCGGCTTCACCAAAGCGGCCGTTCGGGCCTCGCCGCAGCATTTCAAACGATTCAAGGTCGGCAGTGCGGGACGAAGCGGACTTTGTTACCCTCGGCCTGCACGTCAGAACTTAACGACGACCTTCCCTGGCAGCTTTTCCCTGGCATAGGCCACAACGGCATCGACCGCCTGATCGAACAGGAAAACCTTGCCTATTTCCACGGTTAGCTCGCCCTTGCTGGCAGCCTCCGCGACATCCGGCATGCCTCCATACACGCCGTCCATATCCAGCATGAAATGATACTCCACGTCGTCACGCCCAAGATCAGCCGCGGTAGCAGGAGGGTACATGATCGAGAGAAGCTTGCCCCCAGTTCTGAGACTTGCAGCCGCGTGGCAGATACGGTCTTGGAAAAGTGCCATGTTGAAGACAGCATCCATATCCTTGGGATAGTCGGCAGGATCATGACCAACCGTGGCATCAGCCCCCAGGCGCAGCAACATCTCCGCCTTTTCAGGTGATCCCGCGGTTGCGGTCACGCGGATGCCTTGGCTTGCCAGCAACGATACCAACGAAGTGCCGGACCCACCGGTCGCCCCTATGATCAAGGCGGACGTTCCGGCGCGCATCTGAGCGATCTTCATGAGAGCGCGGGCGGTCATCCCCGAGATCGCCAGGGCTGCTGCTGTTTCGACCGGAACCGTATCGGGGCGGTGCGCAAGAAGGGGAGTGTCAGCCTCGAAGACCGCATATTCCGCCAGGGAGCCTGTGCTGACAGAGGGTTTGGTGGGGGAGGTCGCCGCCCGCAGATCTCGCGGAAGCGCCTGACCGAAGACTTCGTCTCCAACCTCATAGCCACTTACGTCCTCACCAACCTGGGTGACAGTGCCTGCGAAATCGTTCCCCAGGACATAAGGAAAACTCACCGGACCCATGGCCTTGTATCCGCCTGTGATGACGCGCAGGTCGGTGGGGTTGACCGTCGCCGCCTTGATCCGCACCTGGATCTGCCCGCGACCCGCCGACGGGATAGCGCGTTCGATCATCACCAGCTCTTCCGGGCGGCCGTAGCCCATTGCCGCCAGTGCTTTCATCGTCGTGTCGGTCATCTTGAGGTCCTTTCTGATTGACCCCTTTTAGATATACGACGTATATCTTGCCACAAGAACGCACCTCGGATAGCCTAGATATGACCGATGATACCGACCTCGCAGCGCGTGCCAGTCTCGCGCTAGAAGATGTGCCCCGGATCAGGCCAGTTCTCGACAAAATTGCTGACAAATGGACAATATTGATCCTGATCGTGCTTTGCGCGGAACCCGTGCGCTTCAATGAGATCAAACGACGCCTGGAAGGCATCACGCATAAGTCGCTCGCAGATGCATTGAAACGACTGGAGCGCGACGGCTTCATCAGTCGCAAAGTGCTGCCGACGGTGCCTCCGGGCGTTGAATATGCGATCACGCCACTTGGGTATTCGCTTCGGCAACCTTTCGAGGAGTTATGCCTCTGGGCGAGCGAGCATCAACGCGAACTCGGCGGTTCCTGAATGCCTGTAAAGGGCTCGAAGCGGTCATGCGGCGGCGCGGCAGGTTCCTCTCGCAGGTGCGCCAGGTGCGCGGGGCACTTCCCGGCCCGTAGCTGACGTTCGTTCCAGGTGAAGCGGATGGCCGGAGGCAGCCCACTCCACTCCTTCATCCACGGCGCAGGGCAGTGAGAGGATAGTTTCCCAGCGCTCTCTGCGCCATGGGCAGAGCACTGCTACAGCGGCATCGAACGCGACGATGTTGCTCCCTCCTTTGATGCTCTCGTTCACCCGGCCAGCGCATCGCTCGATGTGGATTACGCTCCACAGATCATATGATAGCCGATCACAGTAGCGCTTTTGGTTGCACATCCTACTGCGATCGGCTTGATTTGTGAAGTTCACAGCGATCTCGAGTATCTCCTCGAAGACCTAAAGAAAGCTTACTTGCGCGAACGCATCGGTGGGATAATGGAAGAAAATCTTAGAGAAATATACAAGAGACTTGCTAAGTCCGATGCCAATGAAGCTCAGACGCGCCACGAGATTATTGACACAATCTTACATGGCATCCTTGCCTGGCCCCGAGCCCTGACGAAGGTTGAGGAGTACATTGCCCCTGGCTTTTCAGATTATGTCCTTACCAAGCCAAACGGCGACTTTCTTTTCTTTGTAGAGGCCAAGAAAGCCGACAAGAATTTTACGCTGCCGTTCCCTCATAAGTCAGGGGAAACACACTGCTATATGCCAATCAAAACACTTCTCACGAATGAGTCGATTTCATCTGCAATGAAGCAAGTTCGTGAGTACTGCATGGATACAGGCTGCGAGTATGGAGCTGTAACAAACGGCAGTGAATGGATTTGCTTTAAGTGCTTCGAGAAGGGTAAGCGATGGGATCAACTAAAAGCCCTTGTTGTCCGTGGGCCAGAGTTTTTCATTGATGATGAGATCAAAGCGAAAAATACATTCTCGTACATCGCAATAACTGAACACTCGTCTCTCTCGGCGAACCTAGCGAGCGCACCACCCAAAGACCGGCAAGTGTACATCGCCAAGGATAGAATTGCGGCACACTCGCATCCCATTACATCCAATCGACTTGCGACAGCATTGCGTCCTATTGCCAACAAAAATTTCGGCGTCATCAATGATGATCAAATAGAGCTGATGGATCGATGCTATGTGGCAGATCGTGGCTTTACACAAGTCTTGGCCGGCATGCGATCAATCATCAAGGATTCTCTCACGCCATACTTTGAAGGATACGGCGTTGAGCAACTAGAAGACACGGGCAAAGGTGGAGCAATTGGAGGTCGACTCACAAAGAATATTAAGAATTCAAGGGGCGGAGAGGTTTTAATCCTGTTTGGCGGCAAAGGCGCAGGGAAATCGACGTTTATCCGTCGCCTTCTTCGGCACACCCCACCGAAATGGCTGAAAGACAACTCGGTTGCGGCTGTTGTCGACCTTTTGGATGTGCCAGAGGACAAGAGTAAGGTTTATTCTGAGATATGGCGTCGTTTGGTTGCAGACTTAGATACTGAAAATATTCTAAACTCCTCTCGCGATATACTTCTCAAGGAACTTTTTCAGGACCGCTTTTCGATCGCCTCAAAGCAGGAATTGTCAGGTCTACCTAAGGCGGGTGAGCGGTACAACGATCGCCTAAATGGCCTGGTATCGGAATGGAGGCGTGACCATGAATATTGCGCGAAGCGTCTTTCACTAAGGTGTACCGCAGGTGGAAAGGGTGTGATTGTCGTTATAGACAACACGGACCAGTACGGTGGGGAGATTCAAGATTTCTGCTTTACCACCGCGCAAGAAATAGCTCGCAGCCTTTCGTGCGTGACCATCATTTCGATGCGTGAGGAGCGCTTTCATAACTCAAAGATTCACGGCGTTCTTGACGCATTCCAGAACTCAGGATTCCATCTAAGCTCTCCAAAGCCTTCAACAGTCTTTCTCAAACGCCTCGAGTACACTATCGAAATTTTGAGAAACCCTGACCGTAGAGGTGAATTAACTTATATCACTGACCCCGCCTTGATTACAGATTGCTGCACCTATCTCAGCATTGTGGCGGAAGGCATTAGAAACGCAAACTCTCCACTAAACAATTTCCTTACAGCTTGCGGTCATGGTGATATCCGCCTCACTCTTGATCTGTTCCGATCTTTCCTTCTGTCTGGCTACACCAATGTTCAGGAAATGCTAGATGCTGGGCGTTGGGTCTTCCAAATACATCAAGTAATCAAGCCCGTCATGGTACCGACAAGGTACTTCTATGATGAACAACTGAGCGACATTCCGAACATATTCCAGGCGAGAGATAGCCGTCTGTCCTCACACTTTACAAGTCTTAGAATACTGCGCCGCCTGTCAAAGAATATCGGAGCCGGATCCACTGAGTTTGTCGCGATGGCCGAGCTTCGCTCATACTTCTCCGAAAAATTCAGAATGGTCTCTGACTTTAATCTCAGCTTGGACATTCTCTTGCGACATGGATTTGTCGAAGCGAACAATAGGCTTGATTACTTTGATGAGAGCGTAGATCGTGTCAGGGTGACAAACTACGGAATCTACATGCTTTCGGACCTGGCATTCACTTTCACATATCTTGATCTCGTCTGCATCGATGTCAATTATTTTGATGAAGAGGCGTGCAACAGCGTAACAGGTTTGGCGAACGAAGAGTATAGGCTCTTTTCCGAAAGAAAGCGAACGGAAAGAGTTCATGTTCGACTGAAAAGAGCTGAAGCATTTTTGAAATACCTCCAGAAAGAGGAGCAGCGAGAGATAGAGATCTTTGATCTCAACATTCCCAACGGCGAAAGCTTCGGGGAAAAACTTTCTGCCTCATTCGAGGCGGAAAAGCGCCGCGTATTAGCTAGCGCCGAGAAGCAGAGATACAATCGACGAAACTGAAGTTAGACTCATTACCGCTTATTGGCGAGCCGAGATGTGTTTCTCGACCAGATCGGTCCGCGGTCTGCAGTTGCCGCGATGTTATCGCTCATGTGTGAAGGTTTCGGATGCCCCGTCCCTTCTGAGGTGTCGGGCAAACCTGGCATTGCAATGTCCGATTCCTGCGCGCCGCCGCCGCTCGTGAACTGCGCAGCGAATGTCGGCTCCCCGCCCTTCGAGTGGTACGTGCCGTCATTCTGCGGCTCGCTTGAGTGACCGCATACGGCTGACAGTGAGCGTAGGCCATACCAGGAACAAGGTGCGTTTGAAGCCGTGCAAGTCCACCTCATCGGCGAGGCCGCCCTACAAGCGTGTCTTCTAGAACTCACCGCGGCCACGAGCGCCCTTCCAACCCCTCATCGACGTGCTTCTGCCAAGCCTCCTCATCCCGCTTGTATTGCTCGTACTGATCTTCCCCGTATGCCTCGGCGTCAGGCGGCGCGGGGATGTTCTCCGGATGGAACTTGTACACCATCTCGCTCGCAACCATGTCATCGACCAGACGCTTGTCGATCGTGAGCCCGCGCTCCTGCGCATAGCCGATCGTTTCATTGATGATCTTCTCCTGCCTAGAAAGGGGTATCCCCTTGTAGTCGGTCAGGAGAACGCGAAGCATCCAGATCGTCGTGGAAACGACCCGCTCGTACCCCTCGCTTGACGGGCGGCCCGTCAGGATCTCGTTCAGATCAACCCCGGTGTACATGTTGAGGCGGACGAGCGCCTCGGTCGGGATCGATCGCTTCCCGCTTTCATAGGCGTAGTAGCTCCGTGGCGTGATATCCATCATCTCCGCCATCTCGGTCTTGGTGAAGCCGCGCTTCTTCCTGAAGCGTTCGAGGTTGGCGTGGGGCTCCACCGCGAGCGCGGCCGCCAGGGCCTCCTCCTGGCTTCGGGCTTCCTCCTCTTCCTCGAAACCACGGGTATACTCGTCCGGGTCGACCGGGCTGAATTTGAACGCCATTGTCACGGCCTCGCAGGATAGGAACAATCGTTCCGGCAATTGTGCTCGAAAAAAGAAAGCCTGTGAAGCCGTGCATTTGGCTGGTAGCATCAGCCCGACAGCGTTTGAAACCGGAGGCACCGATGTCGGAACTCTTGATGGAAGGGAAAACCCCGGAGAACTGGGCGAAGCAGTTGCTCGAGCACGGTGTGCGGGTGTCGCCGCGCCTCATCCGCACGAGGGCGCGTGAGACCGGCAACTACTACCAGCTTGGCAACCTGATGCTCCTGTCTCCGGAGCAGATCGAGGCACTGCTGATGCCGGGGCGGTCCCAGGCTGACCAGAGAGCCTGAGGAGGCGAAGATGGCGGCAGAGAAGGCACGCATCACGCAATCCGAGCTGACCCGATACCTGAAGGCGTATCGGGATGCCGGCATCCCCATCGGGCGTTCAGAGATCAGCCGTGATGGCACGGTCGTCATCTACACGGCCACGCCGAAGGCGCAGGAGGAGGACAACCCGTGGGATCAGGCCTGAAACGGAGCCGCCAGTATCCCGGCGCGACGTCCTATTTCGACCGCCACGGCAAGCTCCGCTGGCGCTTTCGCAAGGGCGGCTTCTCGGCCGAGCTTGGATCGGATTACGGCTCAGAGGATTTCATCCGGCGATACGAGGCCGCGCTGGAAGGACACCGGACGCGCGGCGGCATCGGCGCGGGTCGTGCGAAACCCGGCAGTGTCGGTCTGCTCGTCTCGAAATGGTACCGGTCGCAGGACTTCCTGGCGCTCGAGGCATCGACGCAGCGCGTTTACCGCGGTGTGGTCGAGAGCTTTCGCCAGCAGCACGGCGACAAGCCCGTGCACCTGATGCAGCTCCGTCATGTGCAGGACCTTCTGGCTGCCAAGGCGGACACGCCTTCAGCGGCCAACAACCTGCGCAAGAGGCTCATCCAGCTTCTGGACTACGCGATCGCGCTGGAATGGCGGACCGACAACCCGGCACGCGCCACGAAGCCCTACAAGGTCGCCACGGAGGGCTTTCACACCTGGTCCGAGGCGGAGATCGCAAAATTCATCCAGACGCATCCTGAGGGCACTGAGGCGCACAGGGTGATGACGCTGATGGCCTACACCGGGGCGGCCCGCGTGGATGCGGTGCAGCTTGGCCCCTGGAACATCAAGGATGGGCGGTTTCAGTACCGTCGCCAAAAAACGAAGAAGACCAACGGGCGTCTGATCTCGATTCCCGTACATCCGGACCTGGCAGCGGTCCTCGCCAAGCTGCCGACCGACCGGCCCTACATCTCCACGAAGCGCGGTACGGCGCGTACAGCGGCCGGACTGGGCAATCTCATGCAGCGCTGGACCCGGGAGGCGGATTTGCCCGCCTGCTCCTCTCACGGCCTGCGGAAGGCCTGTGCGCGGCGACTCGCAGAGGCAGGAGCGACCACGAACCAGATCGCGTCGGTGACGGGCCACAAGACCCTGGCGCTTGTGCAGCACTACACGGCTGCGGCAGAACGCGAAGGATTGGCTGATTCAGCTTTCGAGAAGCTGCTCGCACGTCCGAATGGAGAACAAAATCTGGCGAACCTTCCTGATTGGTTCGCCAATATCGACACCAAGTCCCTTAAAGGAAAGGAAAACTGATGTTCAGTGGTGAGCCGTGCAGGATTCGAACCTGCGACCCACTGATTAAAAGTCAGTTGCTCTACCAACTGAGCTAACGGCCCACTGTGGGGGGGTTCCTACTGGTGTGGTCAGACGGCGTCAAGAGCCTGATTGTGGACTTTTTCCCAGTTTCACGCCACGGTAAGTAAAACGAAAAATACGAGCAGTGGGGCAAGGATGCGGCACAACCTGCAGCGCATGTGGGGTCTGGCCGTTCTGATGTCGTGGTTGGCTGGCGCCGCCATGGCCGGAACTCTGGACGAAAGCGATACGAAATTCTGTGACTGGCGATTCTCCGGCGCCGTCGAAGCGGGGGACCTCGAGGCCTTTGGCCAGGTCCCGCCGTCGGCCACCGGGGTGACTCTGTGCCTGGACAGCCGGGGCGGCGACCTGACCGAAGGGCTGGCGATCCTGCAGCATGTGCGCAGCCGCTACATCCGCACACGCGTGCTGCCCGGGCAGATCTGCAGCGGCGCCTGCGCGCTGATCTTCCTGGGCGGATCCACCGTCGAAGGCGACGGCCTGCTGCGATTCCCCCAGCGCGAGATCTGGGCCGGCGCGCGGCTGGGCTTTTCCGGGGCGGCGCGGTCGGTGGACCGGACACTGGACGTGGCCGAAGGGCTGTTTTCCATCAAGGTGGCCGAGGAACAGGGCGACCGGCTGATCGAGGATCACCTGTACCTGCAGATCCTGCGCCATCGCGGCGCGGATCCTTACGTGATCGACACGGTGGGCGATGCCTACATGTCGAACATCCCCGTCATGGGCGTCGCCGCGCCCGAAGCCTTTACGACGGCCAACATCGTCAACATCTGCGACGCGGTGTACCTGCGCTACCGGCTGCACGACGGCACCGCCGGCACGCTCGATTCGAATTTCCTGAGCACCGCGCACAGCATCGCCAACCTGCGCCACGCCCGGACCAAGCCGGTTCGCGCCGCCCTGCGGGAAACCGAAGGCGGCGCCGTGGTCCAGGGCTATGCCGGTCCCTACTGGGCCGGGTCGAAATACTGGCAGCGGGAATGTTACGTGACGATCCGCAAATCCGACGTCGCCGCCTACGAAGGCGAGAACGCGGCGCTGGGGATCACCGGCATCGCGGTGGAATTCCGCGACTACGGCGGGCAGGACCGCGACGTGACGACCTTTGACCCCGACAGCTGGCAGGCCGCCACGCGGCTGGTCGGCGCCTATGACGTGCCGCCGCTGCTGGCCTATCCGTTCCACGCGCGGCTCGACACGCTGCCCGCCGGACCGCGCGCCGCCGCGGCCCGCGCCGAAGGCGGACCCGCCCTGCCGCCCCCGGCCCCGGGATTCGCCCGATTCGACGGGATGGACCTGGCAGGGGGCGACCTGGGCCGGGAACGGGCGTCGACCGGGACCGAATGCATGTCGATCTGCCAGGACACCGCCGGGTGCGACGGCGCGACCTTCGACCGCTGGAACGGGATCTGCTTCCTCAAGGATATCTCGCGGTCGGCCCACACCCTGTCGCAGCAGCCCAAGTCCGATGTCTACGTGTCCGGCGCGCAGATCGACGGGATACTGCCGGCGCGCACCAAGCCGGTGATTCTGCGCCGCGCCGGCAAGGGGTTCTTCGACCGGCCGGCGTTCTACTTCCAGGGCTCCAGCTTCGAGGATTGCGCCCGCCAATGCCTGGGCGAAGCCACCTGCCACGCGTTCAACTTCATCGAGGAAACCGGCGCCTGCCAGGTCTTTGACCGGCCCGGCGAATATTACGACCGGGCGGGGACCGAGGCGGGGCTGAAGATGCAGCCGCTTTGACCCGACTGGCAGGGCTGGATTGAGGGGCCAGATTGCAGGGCTGGATTGCGGGACCAAGGATCGCTATATGCGCGCAATGCGTGACACCGGCAGTTGGACCTTCATGAAGATGCACGGGCTCGGCAACGATTTCGTTGTCGTGGATGGACGTGCGCGCGATGTGGTCATGACCCCTGCCCTGGCCGAGGCCCTGGCCGACCGGCATCGCGGCGTCGGGTTCGACCAGCTGGCGGTGATCTCGGGCGGCGGCAATGCCGATGCGCACCTGACGTTCTACAACGCCGACGGGTCCCTGTCGGCGGCCTGCGGCAACGCCACCCGCTGCATCGCCCGCCATATCATGGACGAGACCGGCAAGGCGTCGCTGCGCCTGACCACCGATCGCGGCGTTCTGCTGGCCGAGGATGCGGGGAACGGCCTGACCTCTGTCAACATGGGCGCCCCGCAGCTGGCGTGGGACGAGATCCCGCTGGCGCGCGAGATGGACACACTGCACCTGCCCATCGACGGCGATCCGGTCGCCACCGGCATGGGCAACCCGCATTGCACCTTTTTCGTGGACGATGCCGAAGCCGTGGACCTGGCCACCTTCGGCCCGCCCCACGAACACCACCCGCTGTATCCGCAACGCACCAATGTGCAGGTCGCCCAGATCATCGGGCCCGACCGCATCCGCATGCGCGTGTGGGAACGCGGCACCGGGATCACCCTGGCCTCGGGTTCGTCCTCCTGCGCCACGGCCGTCGCAGCGGCGCGCAGAGCGCTCACCGGGCGCAAGGTGGACATCGTGCTGGACGGCGGCACCCTGGTCGTGGACTGGCGCGACGATGGCGTCTGGATGACGGGCGCCACCGCGCATGTGTTCGACGGGGTGCTGACCCCGGCCTTCCTGGGGGCGCTATGAGCGTGCCGAAATTCACCACGCTGGGCTGCCGGCTGAACGCCTATGAAACCGAAGCGATGAAGGCGCTGGCCGAAGAGGCGGGCGTCGGCAATGCCGTGGTGATCAACACCTGCGCCGTGACGTCCGAAGCCGTGCGCAAGGCCCGGCAGGAGATCCGCCGCCTGCGCCGGGAAAACCCCGATGCGCGGCTGATCGTGACCGGCTGCGCGGCCCAGACCGAACCGGAAACCTTTGCCGCGATGGCCGAGGTCGACGCCGTCATCGGCAATGCCGAAAAGATGGCGCCAGACACATGGCGCGGCATGGCCACCGATTTCATCGGCGAGACGGAAAAGGTGCAGGTCGACGACATCATGTCGGTGACCGAAACCGCCGGCCACCTGATCGACGGGTTCGGCACCCGCGCGCGGGCCTATGTGCAGGTTCAGAACGGCTGCGATCACCGCTGCACCTTCTGCATCATCCCCTATGGGCGGGGCAATTCGCGGTCGGTCGCGGCGGGCGTCGTCGTCGACCAGATCAAGCGGCTGGTCCAGAAGGGCTATAACGAGGTCGTGCTGACCGGCGTCGACCTGACATCCTGGGGCGCCGACCTGCCGGGCGAACCCCGGCTGGGCGACCTGGTGATGCGGATCCTGCGGCTTGTGCCGGACCTGCCGCGTCTCAGGATCTCGTCCATCGATTCGATCGAGGCCGACGACAACCTGATGCTGGCCATCGCGTCGGAACCGCGCCTGATGCCGCATCTGCACCTGTCGCTGCAGCATGGCGACAACCTGATCCTCAAGCGGATGAAGCGCCGCCATTCCCGCGACGACGCCATCGCCTTTTGCGAAGAGGCCCGTCGCCTGCGGCCCGACATGACATTCGGCGCCGACATCATCGCCGGCTTCCCGACGGAAACGGACTCGCATTTCGAGAACTCGCTGAAGCTGGTGACGGAATGCGATCTGACCTGGCTGCATGTCTTCCCCTATTCGCCGCGCCCCGGCACGCCCGCCGCGCGGATGCCGCAGGTGGACGGGCGCGCGATCAAGGCGCGCGCCGCACGGCTGCGCGCTGCCGGGTCGGCGCAGGTGGAAAAGCACCTGTCGGCGCAGGTCGGGCAGGCCCACGACATCCTGATGGAAGGCCCGACCCTGGGCCGCACCCGGCAATTCGCCGAGGTGGTCTTTGACGCGCCCCACGCCGCCGGGGACATGCTGACGACCCTGATCTCGGGGCATAGCGACGGCCGGCTCATCGCGGCCTGAATTCACCCATTTCGAAGTATTTTCGATTTTTTCCGTTTTTTTCGGTGATGTGACGCGCTTCACAGACCCGGAAGCGATCCCGCGCTTAACTGATCCCAGTTTTAATGGACAAGGTTGGGATTTTTAAAATGAGTGGGATTTCTAACGACTACGAATTGGCCGTCGCCCGGTTTGAACAGCTCAAGGCGCATGAAGACCTGTGTTGCGCCAAGCTCGAAAGCCTCAATCGGATGCTGCATCGCCTGAGCCCAAGCGATCACCTGTTCGGGGGCGTGCTTCGGTCGATCTCGCACTGGTCGAACGAAAAGGTCATCACGCATGACGCCCTGTGGGACGCGCTGGCGGACATGAACCGCTGCTCGCAGGCGAACACACCGGACCGTCCGCGCCTGCGGGCCGTCACGTAAGAGCATCGCATGGCCGACGGATACGTGTTGATCACGGCGCTCTGGTGGGTGTCTTTACGCACCCGCCAGGCGTTTCAGAGCCGGCAGGCACCGCCCGCCGACAGACCGCGCTCCGCGTGATCCGCGGCCCGGCGACCGGTGCCCCATCGGGCCCCATCGGGTCCCATCCGGTCGCCAGATGCGAAAAGGGCGTGAGAGAATGACCTCTCACGCCCTTTGCATTTCAATTCGCAGGACCGTCAGGCGGTTTCCTTGCCCTTCACCGGCGCCCACAGGCGCTTGTTGGTGAGGTACAGAAGCACCGACAGGATCATCAGGAACACCACCCCCGTCAAACCGGCCTGCTTGCGGGCGGCCAGCTTGGGTTCGGCGGCCCACATCAGAAAGGCGGCGACGTCTTCGGCCTCGTGGTGCAATTCGTTCGAATGCCCGTCGGCGAAATCCACGTCCTCGCCATAAAGCGGCGGGGCCATGCGCAGCCAACCGCTGGGGAAGGCGGTGTTTTCATACAGAGTCACGCCGGCTTCGACCTTTTCCTCGCCGGTATAGCCGGTAAGGAGACCCGTGATGTATTCCGGCCCGCCGATGCCCTTGAAGAACTGGTTGATGCCCAGCCCGAAGGGCCCGTGGAACCCGGCGCGCGCCTTGGCCATCAGGCTCAGGTCCGGCGCCCCGGCCGCGGCGTTGGCCGGGAAGTGATCGCTTGGGGCCAGCGGGCGCAGCTCGCCCAGCTCGGGATCATAAAGGTGCATGTTCGATCCCTCGTCCAGCACCGCCAGTTCGGCCGCGTAGGCGCGGACCTGGTCTTCGGGGATGCCGGGGCCGCCGGCGTCCGACAGGCTGCGGATCGGCACGAACTTCATGCCATGGCAGGACGAACAGACCTCGGTATAGATCTGCAGGCCGCGCTGCAGCTGGTTCTGATCGTAGGTGCCGAACGGCCCGTCGAACGAGAACCGCACATTGTGGATATGCCCGCCCTCTGCGCCGGCCGCGACTGCGGCCAGCGGTGAAAGGACCATCGCGGCACCGATAAGAAGCGTCTTGAACATCGTATCTTGTCCTTGTCTCTTATTCGGCCGGAGTGGCCTCGGGCGCACCCTTGGCTTCGACAGCCGTCGGGTAATGCGCGTTGAAGTCGTCCTCGATCGTGGCCGGGGTCGGTTCCGGCTTTTCGAGCACGCCAAGCAGCGGCAGGACCACCAGGAAGTAGGCGAACCAGTAGGCCGAAGCGATCAGCGACACCCAGCTGGTGAAGTTGGTCGGGGACTGGCTGCCCACCCACATCAGCACGACGAAGTCGATCAACAGCAGGTAGAACCACCACTTGAACTGCGGACGATACCGGCCCGACCGCACCGACGAGGTGTCAAGCCAGGGCGCCAGGGCCATCACGACGATGGCGCCGAACATGGCCAGCACGCCGAAGAACTTGGCATCGACGATGCCGCCGGTGATGAAGCTTGCGATCTGCACCACCCAGACGTCGGCGGTGAAGGCGCGCAGGATGGCGTAGAACGGCAGGAAGTACCATTCCGGCACGATATGCGCGGGCGTCGCCAGCGGGTTCGCCTCGATATAGTTGTCGGGGTGGCCCAGGTAGTTGGGCATGAAGCCGACGATGGCGAAGAAGATCACCAGCACGACCGACAGGCCCACCAGGTCCTTGATCACGAAGTAGGGCCAGAACGGCAGCGTGTCCTTCTTGGCCTCGTCCTTCGATCCCTTGCGCACGTCGACGCCTGTCGGGTTGTTGTTGCCGGTGGAATGGAACGCCCAGATGTGCACGATCACCAGGCCCGCGATGACGAAGGGCAGCAGGTAGTGCAGCGAGAAGAAGCGGTTCAGCGTGGCGTTGTCCACGGCGGGTCCGCCCAGCAGCCAGGTCTGGATCGATTCCCCGATGAACGGGATCGCGCCGAACAGCCCGGTGATCACCGTGGCCCCCCAGAACGACATCTGTCCCCAGGGCAGCACGTAGCCCATGAAGGCCGTGCCCATCATGCAGAGATAGATCAGCATGCCGACGATCCACGTGATTTCCCGGGGCGCCTTGTAGGAGCCGTAGAAAAGACCGCGGAAGATGTGGATATAGACGGCGACAAAGAACAGCGACGCGCCGTTGGCATGCAGGTATCGCAGCATGAAGCCGCCGTTCACGTCGCGCATGATGTGTTCGACCGACGCAAAGGCCAGGTCCACATGCGGCGTGTAATGCATCACCAGGACGATGCCGGTGGCGATCTGCAGCACCAGGCAGAAGGCCAGGACGATCCCCCAGATCCACCACCAGTTCAGGTTCTTCGGCGTGGGGATCATGAGGGTATTGTAGAGCAGCCCGATGACCGGCAGCCGGCTTTCGACCCACTTCTCGCCCTTGGTCTTCGGTTCGTAATGATCGTGCGGAATTCCGGACATGAACTGCTTCCCTTATCCGAGTTTGATCGTGGATTCGTCCTGGAAGGCGGCGACCGGAACCGGAAGGTTCTGAGGCGCCGGACCCTTCCGGATACGACCTGCGGTATCGTAGTGGGAACCATGGCAGGGGCAGAACCACCCGCCGAAATCGCCTGCGCCGTCTCCCAGCGGCACGCAGCCGAGATGGGTGCAGACCCCCATCATCACCAGCCATTCCTCGGAATTCTCGTCGCCCGGAGCGGGAAGCGCGCGGTTGACGTCGGTCGCTTCGGCCCCCGGGTTCAGGTTGGCGTTGCGGGCATCGGTGTCGACCAGGTCCGACATCTGCACTTCGCGCGCCATGTCGATCTCCTCCTCGGTGCGACGGCGGATAAAGACCGGCTTGCCCCGCCACTTAACCGTGATTTGCGTTCCGGGTTCGACACCGGATACATCGACCATGATGGACGACAACGCCTGAACATCGGCGGAGGGGTTCATCTGGTTGACCAGCGGCCAGATCGCCGCGCCGGCTACCACGGCGCCGGCACCAGCCGTGGTGTAATACAGAAAGTCTCTCCGGGAACCTTCGTGGTCTTCTGCGTGGGACACGGGCCTACGTCTCCAAGTCTCAGTGCCCCTTGCGGAGCGGTCCACCTTTCACCAAGCCTTGATCCGGCGTGGTGCCTCATCACGGTTGAATAAAGCCGCAACCTGCTTACGTCTAGCGGTCATAGGCGCGCAGTCTGCCCAGGGTCGCCGGGAAGCGACGTTATTCGTACGGATCCGTGTCGATCAATCCGATCACTTCCACACGGCTTGCGTCAAGCGCCGTAACCATTTTCTCCTTCAGCGTGTCCCGCGACAGGGCTTCTTCCAGCTTCACCAGAAGGTAATCGGTCCCCACCCCCACGGCCAATCCGCCGACCACGCCGCCGATCAGCGCGCCGGCCGCCGTGCCCAGCCCCGGCACCACCGATCCCAACAGCGCCCCGGCCGCCGCACCGCCCCCAGCGCCCGCCGTTCCGCCCACGCTTTTGGACGTTGCCACCTTGACCGCGGCCTTGGCGGCCAGCTTTGTCACGCCCTTCGCGCCCATCTTGACCATGACCGCCGTGGTCAGCGCCCCGGCCAGCCCCGCGGTGCCCCCCGACACCGCCAGCCGCGTCTTCAGCCCCTCGGCCACCGCCCCGGTCAGGCCCACGCCGTCAAGCCCCAGAAGCACCGGCGCATCGGCCCGCCCGGTCACCGAAACCGGCTGCCCCGGGGCGATGTCGATCCGGCGGACTGCGGCGATTGCCCGCAGCTCCTTGGACAGGGCCGGGCGCAGCTGGTCATCCGCGGCCTCAAGTCGCGCCAGCAGCATGTCGAGATCCCCGAAGGGATCGCCCACCGACAGGTATTCCCCCATCTTTTCAGCCAGGTACGCTTCGAAATCCCCGGTCAGCAGATGGCCGATCTGGGCATATTCGGCGGGCAGCGAATAGTACCAGTCCAGGAATCCGTCGAGGTTGGCGGCCATCGCGTCAAAGCCTGCGTCGACCTCGTCCTTCAGCCGCTCGCGCACCTCGGCCTGCACCTCCATCCGCCGCCCGGTGATCTGGGCGATGGTGCCCGGCTCAAAGAACTGGCCGCCGATCTCTTCGACCCGGGTGACGAATATCCCGGATGGCCGGTCCTCGGGCGGCAGGGCGCGCAGCGCGGCCTCGGTCGCGGCCAGGCCCGGGATGTAGATGAAGACCACAAGGATCGTGAGGATCCCCGCGCTCCACCCGACGACGGCCGGTCCGGGACCCGTCCGCCCCACCGGGCCTAGCGCGCGGATGCGGGCCTCGGGCGTCAGAAGGAAGGCGGCGGCGATGCCGGCGGCGGTCCAGGCCAGCACGATGTTGCCCGCCACGGCCGCCAGCCGGGCGGCGAACCGGCCCCAGTCGCCCAGCACCGCCAACTGGCCCAGGGCAAAGTCCTCGAGCAGGCGCCACTGGGTGGCGAGCAGTACCGCCTGTTCGACTAAAGCACTATGAAACGGACCCTCGGGCGGGCGCATCGGCGCGCCCAGAACCAGCAGGTAAGCCGCCAGCGCCGCCGCGCTGCCCCCGATCCGCGCCGCCCGGATCCGGACCGCCAGCCGGTACTCCGGCGCGATCTGCCGTTCGGCGACCTGTTTCCACACCCAGGCGGCGCAGGGCACGCTGACCGCCGTCACCCCGACGGCGGTCCATTCCGCCCAGCCCTGCCCGATCACCCGGACCAGCAACGCCAGCGCCAGGACCAGCGCCAGAAGCGCGTTCCAGGCAATCCGCAGAACCGCCCCGCTCAGCCCCCGGTAGATCCAGCCGTCGCGGTCCAGCACGTGCAGGAACCGGTGCCGCCGCAAGGCCGAGGCATGGATCCCGGTCAGCGCCAGCGGCACCGCCAGCGTCAATCCGGCCAGCCCGAAGGCCCAGGCATCAAGGCCCGGCGCCAGGCGCGAGAACAGCCAGAGCGCGGCGAAGACGATCAGCGCCGGGATGGCGGCGCGCATGGGATCAGACCGGCGGCGCGGTCGCGATCATGGACGGATGGGCCGAAAACGTCTCGTACCAGGCGGCCAGGGCCGGGCGACCGTCGCGCCAGTTGCGGGCTCCGTGGCGGAAGTCGAGGTATCCCAACGCGCAGCCGACGGCGATCTGGCCTATCTCGATCGGGCCGCTCAGATGCGGCATCCAGCGCTGGTCCAGCGCGGTCAAGGCACGGTCGGCCTTGCCCCATTGCGCTTCGACCCAGCCGTCGAACTGCTTTTCCTCGGGCCGCACGCGGCCTTCGTAGACCATCAGAACGGCGGCATCCAGAAGCCCGTCCGCCGTCGCCTCAAGCGTCAGCTGGTCCCATTTGCCGGGCCCCGACTTGTACAGCCGCCCGCCGGCGCGGTCGTCCAGAAACGCGCAGATCACGCGACTGTCGTAGATCGTGGGCCCGTCGTCGCGCTCCAGCGCCGGGATCTTCGACAGCGGGTTCTTGGCGCTCAGCGCCTCGGCCGGATCCAGCGCGGTGGTCGACACCGTCTCGATGGCGACATCGTCCATCTGGCCGGTTTCATGCAACACAACCATGACCTTGCGGACAAAGGGGGAGGCGGGGGAATGGTAGAGCTTCATCGGGGGACTCCTCTGCTGTCGCGACCCTAGAGACTTTCCCGGCCCCCGCAAGCACCCTTGCCCCGTGACAGGCCGGGCCTTGTCCGCCCTGCACCCCGGCTCAGAAATCGATGCCGCGCTGCGCCTTTATGCCCGCCTGGAACGGATGCTTGATCGCCTCGATCTCGCTCACCAGGTCGGCGACCGCGCAGATCTCCGGTTTCGCATCGCGCCCCGTCAGGATGACGCTGGTGCGGGCGTGGCGGGCGGCAAGGCCGTCCAGCACCTCGTCGACGCTCAGGTAGTCGTAGCGCAGCGCGATGTTGACCTCGTCCAGCAGCACCAGGTCGTAATCGCCGCTTTCCATCAGCTCGCGCGCCTTGGCAAAGGCGGCCCGGGCAGCGGCGATGTCGCGGTCGCGGTCCTGGGTGTCCCAGGTGAACCCTTCGCCCATCGTGTGCCAGGTGATGCCCAGCTTGTCGAAGAACCGTTTTTCGCCGGTGATCCACTTGCCCTTGATGAACTGGACGACGGCCGCCTCCTGACCCCAGCCAAGCGCGCGCACCAGCACACCGAAGGCGGCGGACGACTTGCCCTTGCCCTTGCCGGTATGCACCAGCACCAGGCCCCGGCCCGGATCGGCCAGCTTCGACACCTTCTCGCGGTGCTCGGCCTGGACCTTCTGCATCTGTTCCTTGTGGGTCGCCGGATCGGTGGGTGCGTCGGTCATCGGGTCCTCCTGTTCAGTCGCGTTGCCGCTGTGCGCGGGCCTTCTGATTGATAAGCCCCAGCTGCCGTTCACGCCAGAGCACCAGCACGTTGCCGGCAATGACCAGCGCAGCGCCGATCAGCATGACCAACGTCGGCAGTTCGGCAAAGAAGATGTAGCCGATGATGATGGCGAAGATCAGCGAGGCATAGTCGAACGGCGCCAGCATCGACGCCGCGCCGAACCGGTAGGACGACGTCACGAGGATTTGCGCCACCCCGCCGATCAGGCCGGTCAGGATCAGCAGCATCAGCGTGGTGGGGTCGGGCATCACCCAGCCGAAGGGCAGCGTCATCAGGCCGAGGCAGGTTGCCGTCAGCGAGAAATAGAAGACGATGGCGGCGGTATGCTCGGTCTTGACCAGCGTGCGGATATGGATCTGCACCAGTGCGCGCAGCACGCAGGAGGCCAGCACCAGCATCGCCCCCAGCTGCGCGCCGGCGGTGAATTCCGATGCCGGCAGGCTGAGCCGCGGCCAGGCGACGATCAGGACACCGACAAGGCCCAAAGTGACGGCCGAGATCCGGATCAGCCGGATCTTTTCGCCCAGCAACAGGGCGGCGAAGATGACGGTGAAGATCGGGGCGGCATAGCCGATGGCGGTGACCTCGGGCAGGGGCAGCAGGCCCAGGGCGGCAAAGTTGCAGGCCATGGCCGCCGTCCCGAACAGCCCGCGCCAGACATGGCCCAGCGTGTTCTTGGCAATCAGCGCCTCGCGCAGCTCGCCCTTCTGCCAGATCCAGACCAGGATGACCGGCAGGGCAAAGAACGACCGAAAGAACACGGCTTCCCCCGCCGGAACGACATCCGAAGTGGCCTTGACCAGCGCGCTGAGCGAGGTGAACAGCGCGACCGAGGATATCTTGAGAAGAACCGCGAGACCGGGCGCGGAATGCGTCGAAGGGGGCTTCATGGCGCACCAGTGCCGGTTAATCCGCCCAAGAGCAAGGGTTTGGATCTACGGCACCGGCATCAGCCACGGGCGTAGGATGGGTCAATGACCCATCTTACCTTGCCGCCCGACCCTTGCCCGACCCTTGCCCGACCAGTGCCCGGCCAGTAGTACGCCCGGTCAGCCGATCACGCCCCGCACGCCGCCGGTCTGGCCGCGGTCCAGCAGCAGGTGGTCAAGGATCACGCAGGCCGCCATCGCCTCGCCCACGGGAACGGCGCGGATGCCGACGCAGGGGTCATGCCGCCCCTTGGTGACGATCTCGGCCGGTTCGCCGGACCTTGTGATCGTCCGCCGGGTGGTCAGGATGGATGACGTCGGCTTGACCGCGAAGCGCACGACGATGTCCTGCCCGGTGGATATCCCGCCCAGGATCCCGCCGGCATGGTTCGAAGTATAGATCGGCCCGTCGTTGCCCATCAGGATCTCGTCCGCATTGTCGACCCCGGTCAGCGCCGCCGCCGCCATGCCTTCGCCGATCTCGACACCCTTGACGGCGTTGATCGACATCATCGCCGCCGCCAGGTCGGTATCCAGCTTGCCGTAGATCGGCGCGCCCAGCCCCACCGGGGCCCCCGACACCGTCACCTCGATCATCGCGCCGACCGAATTGCCGTCCTTGCGCAGCGCATCGAGGTACTCGGCCCAGTCCTGCGCCGCCTCGGCATCGGGCACCCAGAACGGGTTGCGCGCGATCTCGGCCCAGTCGAACCGCGACCGGTCGATGTGCTTTGGCCCCATCTGCACCATGTAGCCGGTGATCGTCAGCCCCGGCACCAGCGCCTTCAGCGCCGCCCGCGCGACCCCTCCGGCCGCCACCCGCGCCGCCGTTTCCCGCGCCGAGGACCGCCCGCCGCCGCGATAATCGCGGATGCCGTATTTCTGCCAATAGCTGATGTCGGCGTGGCCGGGCCGGAACTTTTCGGCGATGTCGCCGTAATCCTTGGACCGCTGATCGGTGTTCTCGATCATCAGCTGGATAGGGGTCCCCGTGGTCCTGCCCTCGAACACCCCCGACAGGATCCTGACCTCGTCCGCCTCGCGCCGCTGGGTGGTGAACTTGTTCTGCCCCGGCTTCCGCTTGTCCAGCCAGTGCTGCAGCATCGCCTCGTCCACCGCCACCCCCGGCGGGCAGCCATCCACGGTCGCCCCCAGCGCCGGCCCGTGGCTTTCGCCCCAGGTGGTCACGCGGAAGAGATGTCCGAAGGTGTTCATCGACATGGGGCCGGCTCCTTGTGGTCGGCGCGGTCTACCGCAGGGCGGTCAGCGGGGTAAAGCGTCTCTGTCGGAAATGACGCCGAAATAGGATAGTCTGCCCCGCAGGTTCAACCGAAACACGAGTCACCCCATGCCCCGTATCGCCCTTGCCGTCGCCTTCGCCGTTGCCGCCAGCGCCCTTTCCGCCGAAGATCAGATGCCCCGTACCGAACTGGGCCGCACCGAAACCACGGCCACTTCCGAAACCATCGTGACCGAATTGCACATGATGCCCGGCGCCTACCTGAAGATGCACACCCATCCCGGCGACGAACATGTCTACATCGTCAAGGGCGGCCCGATGACCACGAAGGACGGCAGGACCGTCGCCTTCGAGGACGGCGGTTACCTGTATTTCCCGCGCGGTCAGGTGCATGGCGGGCTGACGGCCGCCGGTGACGGCGAAGTCGTGATCCTCACGGTGCACGTGGTCGACAAGGGCAAGCCGGTCTACGCGTTCACCGAATAATCGCCCCGATCCGCCGCGCTTGCCAAGGCTGGTCCAAGCATTTACCAAGTTCCTCACCTCGGGGTGCCCGCAAGGGCTGAGATGCAATCGCGAACCCGTTGAACCTGAACCGGCTAGCACCGGCGGAGGGAAGGTTTTGGTCATCTCCACCCTTGCCCTGTCGCCGCAATCGGAGGATGCCAAATGACGTACGTGTCACACCTTTCCATTGCAGCGGGACTTCTGATCGGCACGGCGGCTTTCGCCGACACGCCGCAGTTGACCGTCTACACCTATGACAGCTTCGTGTCCGAATGGGGTCCCGGCCCCGTGATCGAGGCGGAATTCGAAAAGACCTGCGGCTGCGACCTGAAGCTGGTCGGCGTGGGCGACGGCGCGGCCCTGCTGGCGCGCGTCAGGCTGGAAGGGAAACGGTCGGACGCCGACGTTGTCCTTGGACTCGACAGCAACCTTGTCGCCGCCGCGCGGGACACCGGGCTGTTCGCGCCGCACCGCGTTTCCGCCGACTACGACCTGCCGATCACCTGGGACGATCCGGATTTCGTGCCCTACGACTGGGGTTATTTCGCCTTCGTCCTGAACCGCACGACCGAAGCGCCGGCAAGTTTCAGGGCACTGGCCGACAGCGACCTGAAGATCGTGATCCAGGATCCCCGGTCCTCCACCCCGGGCCTTGGCCTGCTGATGTGGGTCAAGGATGCCTATGGCGACGAAGCCCCGGCGATCTGGGAGGGCCTGAAGGACAATATCGTCACCGTGACAAAGGGCTGGTCCGAGGCCTATGGCCTGTTCCTGGAAGGCGAGGCCGACGCGGTGCTGTCCTACACCACCTCGCCCGCCTATCACCTGATCGCCGAAGACGACGACACCAAGACAACCGCCGAATTCGACGAAGGCCATTACCTGCAGGTCGAAGTCGCGGGCCGCCTGGCGTCGTCGGATCAGCCAGAGCTGGCCGAGAAGTTCCTGGAATTCATGGTCACCGACGGCTTTCAGTCGGCGATCCCCACGACCAACTGGATGTACCCGGCCGTCACGCCCGCCGATGGCCTGCCCGACGGGTTCGATACGCTGATGGTGCCGAAAAAGGCGCTGCTGGTCGCGCCCGAAGACGTGCCCGCGATGCGCAAGCAAGCACTCGACGAATGGCTGACCGCGCTCAGCCAGTAAGACCGGGCGCGGGGATCGTTGCGGCGACGCTGGTCGCCGTCACGATCCTGGGGTCACTGGCAGCCGTGTTCTGGAGGGCCGGCGGCGCCGTCTCTCCCGGGCCCGCCGACTGGTCCGCCGTCCGGTTCACGATCCTTCAGGCGCTGGTCTCGGCGGGCTTGAGCCTTGTGCTTGCCATCCCCGTCGCCCGGGCGCTGGCCCGCCGGCGTTTCCCGGGGCGCGGGCTGCTGGTGACCTTGCTGGGCGCGCCGTTCCTCCTGCCGGTGATCGTCGCCATCCTGGGCCTGCTCGCCGTGTTCGGGCGATCGGGCTGGGTAAACGGGGCCCTGGGCGCTTTCGGGTTGCCGCCGATCCAGATCTACGGCTTTCACGGCGTCGTCCTGGCGCATGTGTTCTTCAACCTGCCGCTGGCCACCCGCCTGATCCTGCAGGGCTGGGCCGAAATCCCCGCCGAACGCTTCCGCCTTGCCGCGCAGCTGAACCTTGGCCCCGGCGACATCCGCCGCCTGCTGGAATGGCCGATGCTGGCCCGCATCGCCCCCGGAGCTTTCGCCGTCGTCTTCGGCATCTGCCTGACCAGCTTTGCCGTCGCCCTCACCCTTGGCGGCGGCCCGCGCGCCACCACCGTCGAACTCGCCATCTACCAGGCGTTCCAGTTCGACTTCGACCTTGGCCGCGCCGCGTTCCTGGCCTGCATCCAGATCGCCCTGACCCTTTCCGCCGCGCTGATCGCCCTGCGGCTGGCGACCGGCGAAAGCTTTGGCGCCGGGCTGGACCGCATTGTCGACCGCTGGGACGCCGACGCGCCGGGCCTGCGTCTGACCGACACGGCCTGCATCATGTTCGCCGCCCTGTTCCTGGTCGTCCCCATGGCCGCCGTCGCGGTGAATGGCCTGCCCGGGATGCTGTCGCTGCCCGCCTCCGTCTGGCGCGCGGTGGCGACCTCGCTCAAGGTCGCTCTGCTCAGCCTCGCGGTGCTTTCGGCGCTGGCCATCCCGATGACCGCCGCGCTGTCGCTTGGCCGTCACCGCTGGATCGACCTCGCAGGTCTGCTGGGCCTCGCCGTGTCGCCGCTGGCGCTTGGCACCGGGTTGTTCATCGTGCTTTATCCACTGGCCGATCCCGCAGCTCTTGCCTTGCCGGTCACCGCCGGGGTCAATGCGGTCATGGCCCTGCCCTTCGCGATGCGCATCCTTGTCCCCGCCGCCCGCACCATCGTGCAGGATCACGGCCGGTTGGGCGCGCATCTGGACATGGGGCGCGGCCCCTTCCTGCGCCTCGTCCTGCTGCCCCGGCTTGCCCCGCAACTGGGCTTTGCCGCCGGCCTTGGCATGGCGCTGTCGCTTGGCGATCTGGGCGTCATCGCGCTTTTCGCCAACAACGACGCCGCCACCCTGCCGCTGCAGATCTACCGCCTGATGGGGGCCTACCGGATGCAGGCCGCATCGGGCGCCGCGCTGCTGCTGATGCTGCTGGCCTTCGGGGCCTTCTGGATTTGTGATCACAAAGGCCGCGCCCGTGCTGAGACTTGACCACCTGACATGCGCTTCCGACGATTTCCGCCTGACAGCGGACCTTGCCGTCGCCCCGGGCCGCCTTACCGCCCTCATCGGCCCGTCGGGCGCCGGCAAGTCCACGCTGCTGAACACCATCGCCGGTTTTTTGCCCCCGGCTACGGGCCGCGTCCTTTGGGACGATCAGGACCTGACCCCGCTGGTGCCGGGCAAGCGCCCCATCGCGATGCTGTTCCAGGACGGCAACCTGTTCCCACATCTCAGCATCGAAAGGAACGTCGCGCTTGGCCTGTCGCCCACCGGCAAGCTTGCGCCCGAGACTCGGACCAAGGTCGACACAGCGCTGGACCGCGTCGGCCTGCACGGGCTGGGCGCCCGCAAGCCCGGCACCCTGTCCGGCGGCCAGCAAAGCCGCGCCGCGCTTGCCCGGATCCTTGTCCAGCACCGGCCGCTGATCCTGCTGGATGAACCCTTTGCCGCCCTTGGCCCCGCGCTGAAGGCGGAAATGCTGGACCTTGTCGCCGACCTGGCCCGCGCACAGCACGCCACGCTGTTGATGATCACCCACGACCCGCAGGATGCCCGCCGCATCGCCCAGGACACGATTGTCGTGGCCGATGGCCAGGCCGCCCCGCCGCAGCCGACGCACCCGCTGCTGGACAATCCGCCGCCTGCCCTGCACGACTATCTCAGGGCATCCGCCTGAGATCAGAGGCCCGAGGTCCGCCATGCATCCCAATCCCGTCTATCACACCGCCGACACCGAAAAGAACATCGCCTGGGCCCGTGACCGGGCCTTCGGGATCCTGTCCGTCGCCCTGCCCGACACCGCGCCGTTCCTCAGCCACATCCCCTTTCTGCTGTCCGAAGACGGCGCGACGGCGGACATGCACCTTGTCCGGTCGAACCCCATCGCCCGGGCGCTGACCAAGGGCCCCCTGCCCGCGCGCCTCGCCGTTTCGGGCCCCGACTCCTATGTCTCGCCCGACTGGTACGGGATCGCCGACCAGGTCCCCACCTGGAACTACGTCGCCGTGCACCTGACCGGCGTGATCGACCTGCGCCCGGCCGGGGATCTGCGCGACCTGCTTGACCGCCAATCGGCGTTTTACGAGGCCCGCCTGGCCCCGAAACCCGCCTGGACCACGGCCAAGATGGACCCCGAGGCGCTGGAAAAGATGATGCGGATGATCGTGCCGGCCCGAATGCGGATCGACGAGGTGGACGGAACCTGGAAGCTGAGCCAGAACAAGGCCGACGACGTCCGGCTGCGCGCGGCGGACCACATGGACAGCCACGGTTTCGGGACCGAGCCGGGGATCCTCGCCGCCCTGATGCGCGACGCCTGAGGTTTACAGCAAAAGGCCTACATCCAGTCGGGCGCGGCTTCCTCGACCTTCAGCCACAGCTCGGCCGTCAGGCGGATATCCGTTTCGGACCGCGCTTCCAGCGCGGCCATGATCTGGCCCGCCGCCGCCCGTTCGGCCGTCTCGCACCCGACGGTCAGCCGGTCCAGCACATGATGCGCCACCACGGCATCGTTCATCGCCCCCAGGCTTTCCTGGATCGCCTTCAGCCGCTTGACGAATTCCTTGCGCGCCGCGCCGCCATCGGCCCAGGCGCCGCAATCCAGCGTATACCGCAGCTTCTTCAGCTCCTTGCGGAAAGCATGGCGGCTTTCGGGATCCAGCACCGCGAACCGCCAGCCGAACCCCTGCGCGCTGCGAAACCGTTTCTTCAGCGCCTTGTTGGCCCGCTTTTCGGCGCGAACCCCGCTGTGCGTGGCGATCCAGTCCCGCAGATCCGCCAGGTGGGCGTCCAGCCGGCCGGACCCGATCATCGCGCGCACCTCTGCCCGCACCGGGATGGCCGCGTCGCGCAGCGCCTGGTCCAGCGCGGCAAAGCCCGACGCATCGGCATGCGCGGACAGGAACGGCCCGACGATGTCCAGCCGCACCGCATCCAGATCGCGCAGCCGGCCAACGATGGCGGCAATGTCGCGCGCCTCGTTACCAAGGTCACGCGCCCGCGCGTCCTTGCGGCCAAAGACCTTCAGCCCCGTGCGCGCCTTGCGCAGCCCGACCCTGACCTGGTGCGGACCTTCCGGGTCGTCGCTGTCCAGAACCACCTGCGCCGCGGCGGCGGCCCGGTCCGCGAAAGGCATCATCACCGACACCACATCGGCCCCGTCCGGGGACGATCCAGCCTTGTCCGAATTGTCGCGATGTATATGCATAAGATATACGGTAGGCGCTTTCCGGGCAGAGTTCAACGCCCCCTGCGGACCCGGCCCCACACCAGGGACCGGGCGATTTTATTCGGAGGATAAAATCAGACCGCCGGGTCCAGCGTGATCTTCCACAGCTCGACATCGTCGCGGTCCATCAGCCGCACGGTCATCTGCTGCGTCGCCCCGTCGACATCCACGATCCCGAAGAACTGCAGCCCTTCCGACGGCGCCAGGTTCTGGCCCTGTTCTTCACTCGGCGCCTTGATGAACTTCAGCTCTGGCCCAAAAGTCATGTCCAATGCGTTCGGCCCGAAGGTGCCGGCATGCAGCGGGCCCGACACGAATTCCCAGAACGGTTCGAAATCCTGGAACTGGGCTTTTTCCGGGTTGTAGTAATGGGCTGCGGTGTAGTGCACGTCGGCGGTGAACCAGACGGTGTTCTTGATGCCGGCGACCTTGATGAACCGCAGCAGGTCCGCGAATTCCAGCTCGCGGCCCTTGGCGGGGCCGTTGTCGCCATTGGCCACGGCCTCGGCGCCGGCCTGTTCGGCCCAGTTGTCCCAGACCACCAGCCCGATCGGCATGTCGCAGGCGATGACCTTCCAGGTCGCGGTCGAATTCACCAGCTCGCGCTTGAGCCATTCGATCTGCTCGGCGCCCAGGATCTGGCTGTCGGGGGTGATCGTGTCTTCCATGTCCGGGCCGTTGGGGCCGCGATAGGACCGCAGGTCCAGGAAAAAGACATCGACCATCGGACCATAGGCGATCTTGCGATAGACCCGGCCCGGTTCGGACGGCTGGTAGCTGATCGGCGTCAGTTCATGGAACGCCTGCGCCGCGCGCGAGGCCAGCACGAAGACCGATTTTTCGGTGTAGCGGTCATCGCCGGTCAGGTCCTTGGACGCCGACCAGTTGTTGATCACCTCGTGGTCGTCCCACTGGTAGAAGGTCGGGCAGACCGCGCTCATGGCGCGCACGTGCTCGTCCATCATGTTGTATTTCCACTGGCCCCGGTATTCGTCCAGCGTCTCGGCGACCTTGGATTTCTCGGGCGTGACGACGGTGTTCTTCCAGATCACCGCGCCCGCCTTGTCGGTCACCTCGTCCTTGATCGGGCCGTCGGCATAGATGGTGTCGCCCGAATGGATGAAGAAATCGGGCCGGTGCTGGGCCATGGTGGCATAGGTCTTCATGCCGGTCTCGTCGATGCCCCAGCCCTGGCCGACGGTGTCACCCGACCACACGAACCGCACGTCGCGGCGTGATGACGGCGCGGTGCGGAACTGGCCGACGATGGGTTCCGACGTCGCCATCATGTCGTTCAGGTCTGCGGCCACGAAACGATAGAATATGTCCTGGTCCGACGGCAGGCCCTCGACCATCCGCTTGACGGCAAAGTCGCTGCCCGGCGTCGCGGTCAGCGGCGCCAGCTGGCGGGCGTTGGAGAAGCTCTCGGTGGTGGAGACTTCCATCATGACGCGCGCGGGCCGGTCGGTGCGCGTCCAGATCATGCCGGAAGACGTGTTCACGTCGCCCGACTGGACACCGTGGGTGAACACGGGGCGGGCCGACGCGCGGCTGATCGCCGGCATGGCAAGGCTGGCGGCAAAGGCCGTGCCACCGGCCAGAACGGCGCGGCGGGAGGGGCGGATCAATCTGGTCATGTCTCGGTCGGTCCTGCTTGCTGGCCCGGAATGGCGGGCGAAGGTGAACGAGCCGTATGAACAGGGCCAAGGTGACGGAGCGCTCTCACTTCCGTTACACTTCGGTGAAAGTTTTCTAACGCGTCCCCGCCGCCAGGTCACCGAAACGTGACGCCAGCCGATGGGCCTCGTCCTCAAGTCCGAAAGGCGCGTTGACCATGAAGATCCCGCTGCCCACCATGCCGTGGCCGGGGCGCGCGGGGGGGAAACGGACCTCGTGCAGCAGGGTCTTGGGCGCCTCGATCTTCTTGAGCGCGCGCACCATGTCCCGTTCCGCGCCCGAAATCAGGATCGGATACCACAGCATCAGCACCCCCACCGGCCATTTCCGGTGCAGGTTGGCGATCAGCGCGGGCATCTCGGTGAATTCGGACTTCAGTTCATAGGACGGGTCGATCAGGCAAAGCCCCCGGCGCGGATCGGGCGGGGCCAGTGACAGGGCCAGCTGCGGCCCGTCGGCCTTGCGCACGTCCACCTCGGGCATCACCGCGTGCAACGCCGCCTGTTCCTGGGGATGCAGTTCCGCCAGGACCATGTGATCGGTGTCGCGCAGCAGGGTCCGCGCGATCCAGGGCGATCCGGGATAGGTATCCGGCCCGCCCACCGCCTTCGCCACGGCAAGCGCCCGCGCATAGGGGTGATCGGGCGCGAACCACTTTGCCATCCGCGCGATGCCCTGCGCGGCTTCGCCGGTCTTCTCGGCCTCGGGCCCGGTCAGGTCGTACAGCGCGCGGCCGGCATGGGTTTCCATGTAGGTCAGCGGCTTGTCCTTGCGGGTCATGTAATCCAGCACCGACGCCAGCAGCGCGTGCTTGTGCACGTCGGCGGCGTTGCCGGCGTGATAGGCGTGTTGATAGGACAGCATCAGGGACCCCGCAGTCTGGCGCAGGATCCCTTGTGCATTGCGCCGCGTATCGGATCAAGCCGGTGACGGCGCCAGGTCCTGGAACCGGATCTTTCCGTCCTGCAGGAAACAGGCCTTGGTCAGAAGACCGACATCCATTGGGTTCGGCAGGCGGATATCGTCCAGCCCCGGCATGTCCCGCCCGGTGCGGACATAGGCCCGGTCCACCTGCGAGATCAGCAGAACGATGATCCCCAGCCGTTTCGCCCCCTCCGACAGGGTGCGCAGCTGGGCGTCCAGCGGCGGATGGCTGCGCTTCTGGTCAAGGATCTGCAGGTAATCGACAACCACCACAGTCCCCGGCCCCGGGGCGCCCAGCCGGGCAAGGATGTGATCGGCGCAGATGTCGTCCGACGTGTCGAGGTGAAAGCCGGCGCCAAGGCTGGCCGGATCGGCGCCCAGGTTGCGCAGGCGGGCCAGCACCTCGGCTTCGTGATAATCCAGCGTGAAGACATGGGCCTGCCGCCCGGCGCGGACCGCGTCGACAGCCAGCTCAAGCGCCAGCAGCGTCTTGCCGTGACCGGGGCGCGCGGCAATCAGGACAAGATCGCCGGGGTCGAACCGGCGCAGCAGGGTCGGCGCGGGGCGTGGCAAGGTGGCGGCCAGGTGGCTCCAGGCCGCGAACCCTTCGGCAACGGCGATGCGGTCCAGCGCGCGGGACAGGGCAATGCCTTCGGCGCGGGCGATGTCGCGGGCGCGGCGTTTCAGGCGGTGGACGGGGGCGGTAAGATGCATGACATGACCCTCCGGACCCGGGCGATCGGCGCAGTCCCTCCTTTTGCGTGACCCGGGCGGAACGGGGTGCATGTGGATTGCCCCGCAGGTCGGCTGCTTCCCCGATCTGGAGGGGGGAGGCCCGGGCCGGGCCAGTGCGATCAAGGCTATCCGAAAGCCCGCGCTTCGGGCAAGCAGGAACAAGGGGCGCTTTCATGCGTTGGCCCCGCGCCCTTGCTCGGAGCCCGTACATGCGCCTTTTCGCCTGCCCCACCTGCAGCGCCCCCGTGAATTTCGCCAATACCGACTGCCTGAACTGCGGCAGCGCCCTGCATTTCGACCCCGTTTCGCTGAATTTCATCGGCGGTGGCGTCGATTGCGGCAATCGGGGGGACATCGGCTGCAACTGGTCCGCCCCCGAAAGCGACCTGTGCTGGTCCTGCCTGATGACCTACGTGATCCCGGAACTGCGCGCGGGCGAAAACCTGCTGCACTGGGCCAAGACCGAGGCCGCCAAGCGCCGCGTGCTGGCGATGCTGGCCCGCTGGGGCTGGTTCGGGCCGCAGGATCCGGGACGCCTGCCCGAATTCAAGCTGCTGTCCGAGGTCACGACTCAGGGACCCAGCGACGTGATCATGGCCCATGGCGACGGTGTGATCACAATCAACGTGACAGAGGCCGACGCGCTGGAACGGATGGAACGGCGCGAGGATCTGGGCGAGAAGCTGCGGACCATGATCGGCCATATCCGCCACGAACTGGCGCATTTCCTGTTCGTCCGGCTTTGTGATCACGACGGCTTTACCGAAGCGTTCCGCGCATTGATGGGCGATGAACGAGAAGATTACGGCGCCGCGCTGGACCGCCATTACAACCAGGGTCCGCCCGACGGCTGGCAGGCGGATCACATCACGCCCTATGCCGCATCGCACCCGCACGAGGACTGGGCCGAGACGGTGGCCCACCTGCAGCACCTGGTGGACATCATAGATTGCGCCATCGCCGCCGGCTGGACGATGCCGGACGCACCGGCCGGGTATGACCCCTATGCCGAGGAAGACGCGGAAACCGTGATCACGCTGGGCGCGGATTACGCGATGGGCGTGAACCACATCAACCGGTCGATCGGGCTGGGCGACATCTATCCCTTTGTGCTGACCGACGGCGTGCGGGACAAGCTGGCCTTTGTGCACGGATGGTTGCGCAAGGGGCCGGCCGGGGCGAACCGGGGGGCGGGGTAATCCCCGCCCTGCGCGGTCAGGACGCGGCGCGCAGATTGTCCCTGAGCGCGAAGACCTGGTCGCGCAGCGATACCAGGTCGCCCTGGGACAAGCCGGTCGCGTCGAAGACGCAGGCGGCGATCCGGTCCGCTTCGGCCCGCATGTCCCGCCCCTTGGCGGTCAGCGAGATCCGGACCACGCGTTCGTCTTCGGCGTCGCGGGTCTTGGTGACCAGCCCGGCCTGTTCCATCCGCCGCAGCAGCGGGGTCAGCGTGTTGGATTCCAGCGCCAGGTCGTCGCCCAGGTCGGACACACGGCGGCCATCCTCGGCCCACAGCGCCACCAGCACCAGAAGCTGCGGATAGGTCAGGCCCAGGTCCGCCAGCAGGGGACGGTAGATGCGGGTCATGGCGTGGCTCGCCGAGTAGAGGGCGAAACAGATCATGTCGCGTGTATCGAGGGGGGTATCGGACATGAGGCAGATATAAATCGTGCGCGATACAATCTCAATGGGTTGAACCGTCGGATCGGGACACTATATGCATCGCACACGATCAAATCGTGTACGATTTAAATAAACGGAGTTCCCCATGTCCATCACACCGGCCTACACCACCACTGTCACTGCAACCGGCGGCCGCGACGGCAAGGCCCGCACTGCCTCGGGCGACCTGGACGTCAAGCTGGCCCAGCCAAAGGAAATGGGCGGCAGCGGCGACGGCAACAACCCCGAACAGCTGTTCGCCGCCGGCTATGCGGCCTGCTACCTGAGCGCCATCAAGTTCGGCGCCTCGCAGGACAAATCCCTGCCCAAGGTGCCCGCCGACGCGACCGTCGAAGCCACCGTCGGCGTGGGCCCGCGCCCGGATGGCGGGTTCGGCCTGAAGGTCGACCTGAAGGTGGTCCTGCCCGGGATCGACGCGGAAGACGGCAAGAAGATCGCCGATGCCGGACACAAGATCTGCCCCTATACCCATGCGACCAAGGGCAACATCGAAGTGACCACCACGGTCGCCTGATAGCCCTGACCAGACATGAAAACGGGCGCGGAGAAATCTCCGCGCCCGTTTCTGTTCCAGTGAGCCGGTTCGGCGCGGCGGGGTGAACCCCGCCTTATGCCCGGATCAGGCGCGCACCAGCTTCTCGTAGCTTTGCGAGATATCGCGGGTCAGGGCGCCGACCTCGAAATTGTAGTCGCCGATCTGGCCGACGGGGGTGACCTCGGCTGCGGTGCCGGTCAGCCAGCATTGTTCAAAGCTTTCCATCTCGCCCGGCTCGATATGGCGTTCATGCACCTTGATCTGGCGATCCTTCAGCATGCCGATGACCGTCTGGCGGGTCAGGCCGTTCAGGAAGCAATCCGCGTCCGGGGTGTGAACCTCGCCATCCTTGACGAAGAAGATGTTCGCGCCCGTCGCCTCGGCCACGTAGCCGCGGTAATCCATGAACAGCGCGTCCGAACAGCCCTTGGCCTCGGCCGCGTGCTTGGACATGGTGCAGATCATGTAAAGACCGGCCGCCTTGGCGTGCACCGGGATCGTCTCGGGCGACGGGCGTTTCCACTTGGAGATGTCGAGCTTGGCGCCCTTCATCTTGGCGTCGCCATAGTAGTTGCCCCATTCCCAGCCGGCGACGGCCAGGCGAACCGGGTTGCGCGCCGCCGAAACGCCCATGTCCTCGCCCGCGCCGCGCCATGCGACCGCACGGACATAGGCATCGGTCCAGCCGTTGGCCTCCAGCATGGCGTATTTGGCCGCCTCGATCTCGTCGACGGTATAGGGGATTTCGAAATCCAGCATCTGCGCCGACTTGCGCAGCCGTTCCGAATGGTCCCGGCCCCGGAAGATCTTGCCGCTATAGCACCGCTCGCCCTCGAAGACGGATGAGGCATAGTGGAGGCCATGGGTCAGAATGTGTACATTCGCGGCCCGCCATTCCACCAATTTGCCATCCATCCAGATGAAACCGTCGCGATCGTCATATCCTGCCATGAGATTTACTCCCCTCATGCTTTTCGAAAGTTGCGCCCTTCAGGTCCGTAACGGACATAATATTGCGCTGAAGACGCGATTCGTTACCTCTTCACTCTTGGAATGTCAACAAGGCTGACGTATAACGCCTAAACGACAGGCGTGAGGGAACGTTATGGGAGATGTACGGGTGCCGCAGGGCACCAGCGGCGAACTTTTGCTTTTCCTGACCGACGAACAGTTGCGTCAGGGAATCGAGGCGATGTTCTTCGCCTATCGCGGTTTCACCGCGGATCCGGACCGGATCCTGGCGGAACTGTCCTATGGCCGGGCGCATCACCGCGCGATCCACTTCATCAACCGCGCGCCGGGCACCACGGTGAACAACCTGCTGCGGATCCTGGGCGTGACCAAGCAGTCGCTGAACCGGGTGCTGCGGACCCTGATCGAAGACGGGCTGGTCGAAAGCCGGGTGGGCGCGCGGGACAAGCGCGAACGCCACCTGTACCTGACCGAGTCCGGCGAGGGACTGGAACAGCAGCTGTCCGATGCCCAGCGGGCGCGGATGCGGGCGGCCTTTCGCGAAGCCGGGCCCGAAGCCGTCGCCGGCTTTCGCAAGGTACTGGAAGCCATGATGGACGCGGATATGCGGCGCGCCTATAAGCGTCTGAAGGACAAGGCCAACTGACAGGCCGAACCAAGTCCGCGACAGGGTTTATTTCCGAGGTTTCATGACCGAGCTCGACGCCCACCTGCTGATCGTCGACGATGACGAACGGATCCGGGATCTTCTGAAGAAGTTCCTGATGCGTCACGGATTCCTCGTGACCGCCGCCCGCGACGCGGCGCATGCGCGGCGGATCCTGTCGGGGCTCGACTTCGACATGATCGTGATGGACGTGATGATGCCGGGCGAGGACGGGATCACCCTGACAGCCGCCCTGCGCGAAACGATGATGACGCCGATCCTGTTGCTGACGGCCAAGGGCGACACCGAACACCGGATCCAGGGGCTTGAGGCCGGCGCGGATGATTACCTGTCCAAGCCCTTCGAACCAAAGGAACTTCTGCTGCGGATCAACGCCATCCTGCGGCGCATGCCCGAGGCCCCGACCGAGGTGGCGACGCGCAAGATCCTGCACCTGGGCCCGATCCGTTACGACATCGAAAAGGGCGAGATGTGGCAGGGCGACCAACCCGTGCGCCTGACCGCCACGGAAAGCCAGCTGATGCGGATCTTCTCGTCCTGCCCGGGCGAGCCGGTCAGCCGCACCCGCCTGGTCGAGGACCTGGGCCGCGACAGGGGCCAGGCCCAGGAACGCGCCGTCGACGTCCAGATCACGCGACTGCGCCGCAAGATCGAAAGCGATCCGAAACAGCCGCGTTACCTGCAGACGGTGCGCGGCGCGGGCTACATGCTGGCGCCCGACTGAACCGCGCCTGAACTGCGTTTGGCGCGCGTCTGGCGCCCCACGCATCACACTTTCGCGACGGTTGCCCCGTGGGATACCAGTTGCTAGCGTGATGGCATGAAAACAGCCCTGATCACCCATGCCGACGGCCTGCGCCATGTCACGCCCCAGGGTCACCCCGAACGGGTGGTGCGGCTGGAACATGTGCTGCACGCGCTGGACCCGCTGGATCTGAACCGCGTCACCGCGCCCTTGGCCGCCGATGACGATATCCTGCGCTGCCACCCGGCCGATTACATCGCCGACCTGAAGGATGCGCTGCCCGAGGACGGGATCGTCCAGGTCGACGGCGATACCTTCCTGTCGCCCGGTTCGCTGGACGCCGCCTATCGCGCGGTGGGCGCGGCCCTGCGCGGCGTCGACATGGTGCTGGGCGGCGAGGCGCCCAACGCCTTTGCCGCCGTGCGCCCGCCCGGCCATCACGCGGAAACCCGCACCGCCATGGGGTTCTGCATCTTCGGCAGCGTCGCCATCGCCGCGAAACACGCGCTGGACCATCACGGGCTGTCGAAGGTGGCCGTCGTGGATTTCGACGTCCACCACGGCAACGGCACGCAGGACCTGCTGTGGGCCGAATCCCGCACGCTGTTCATCAGTTCCCAGCAGATCCCGCTGTTCCCGGGCACCGGCCGGGCCAATGAAACCGGCGCATACGGCAACGTCCTGAACCTGCCGCTGGCCCCCAATACCGGCGGGGCCGAGATGCGCGCCGCCTACACCGGCCAGGCCTTTGCCCGGCTGCGGTCGTTCCGCCCCGAGCTGATCCTGATCTCGGCCGGGTTCGATGCCCATGCCGCCGATCCGCTGGCCAACCTGATGTGGGAAACGGAGGATTTCCGCTGGCTGACCGCCGAGCTGTGCGCGATTGCCGCCGATGTTTGCGACGGGCGGATTGTGTCATGCCTTGAAGGCGGCTACGACCTGCAGGCGCTGGCCGCCTCGGCCAAGGCACATGTGGAAGAACTGATGAAGGCCGCAGGATGACCGAGACACCTGTCGACGAGATGAGCTTTGAACAAGCGATGAAGGAACTGGACGCCGTGGTCCGCCAGCTGGAAGGCGGCGACGTGGCGCTGGAGGCGTCGATCGCATTGTACGAACGCGGCGCGCTTCTGAAGAAACGCTGCGAGACCCTGCTGAAAAGCGCCGAGGAAAAGGTGGCCGCCATTACCACCGACGCCGACGGCAACCCGACGGGGCTGAAGCCGGTCGACGGTCTCTGATCATGTTTTCCGAACGGCTGGAGGCCGACGCCCGCGCCATCGCGGCCAAGTTCGACGTGGTGCTGTCCGAATTCGACGACCTGCCGGTGACCCGGGCCATGCGGTGGGCGACCAACGGCGGCAAGCGGCTGCGCGGGTTCCTGGTACTGGAAGGCGCGCGGCTGCATGATGTCCCGCAATTCCGCGCGATTTGGCCCGCCAGCGCCATCGAGGCGATGCACGCCTATTCGCTGGTGCACGACGATCTGCCCGCCATGGACGACGACGACCTGCGCCGGGGCCAGCCCACGGTGCATGTGAAATGGGACGAGGCCACCGCGATCCTGGCCGGCGATGCGCTGCAGGCGCTGGCGTTCGAGCTGACAACGCGCCCCGACGTGGGCAAGCCAGAGATTCGCGCCGACCTGGCCCTGACGCTGGCCCGCGCCGCCGGGGCCCATGGCATGGTGCTGGGCCAGGCGCTGGATATCGCCGCCGAATCCGCCGACAAGCCGCTGAGCCTGGACGAAATCACCGCGCTGCAATCGGGCAAGACCGGCGAGCTGATCGCCTGGGCCGCCATGTCCGGGCCGCGCCTGGCCGGGGAAAGCCCGGCACGCATGCGCCTTTATGCCGACGCACTGGGATTGGCCTTTCAGATCCATGACGATATCCTCGATGTCGAGGGCGACGTGGAAAAGACCGGCAAGCGCCTGCAGAAAGACGCCGATGCCGGCAAGGCCACCTTCGTTTCTCTCCTGGGACTGGACGCCGCGCGCAAGCGCGCCAAGTCTCTGGTGGAAGAAGCCTGCGACGCGCTGGCCCCCTATGGATCCCGGGCGGATACCTTGCGGGAAACGGCCCGCTTCGTTATTGCCCGCGAAAGCTGAACGCCGCGCCGAAGGGAGGCGCCCATGTCCGACCGACCCAAGACCCCGCTGCTGGACCAGGTCCACATCCCCGCCGATCTGAAGCGCTTCAACGATGCGGAGCTGACGCAGATCGCCCATGAACTGCGGGCCGAGACCATTTCCGCCGTGTCCGAGACCGGCGGCCACCTGGGCGCGGGCCTGGGCGTGGTGGAACTGACCGTGGCGCTGCACGCGGTGTTCGATACGCCGCGCGACAAGCTGATCTGGGACGTGTCGCACCAATCCTATCCGCACAAGATCCTGACCGGCCGCCGCGACCGCATCCGCACGCTGCGCCAGAAGGACGGGCTGTCGGGCTTCACCAAGCGGTCCGAAAGCCCCTATGACCCGTTCGGCGCGGCCCATTCGTCGACGTCGATTTCCGCCGGTCTGGGCTTTGCCGTGGCCCGCGACCTGGGCGGCAAGATCCCCGAAGGCATCGGCGACGCCATCGCCGTGATCGGCGACGGATCGATGAGCGCGGGCATGGCGTTCGAGGCGATGAACAACGCGGGCCACCTGGGCAAGCGGATGATCGTCATCCTCAACGACAACAAGATGTCCATTGCGCCGCCCACCGGCGCCCTGTCCAACTACCTCTCGCGGCTGTATGCCGAAGCCCCGTTCCAGGATCTCAAGTCCGCCGCCAAGGCCGCGGTGTCGATGCTGCCCGAACCGTTCCGCGAAGGCGCCAAGCGCGCCAAGGAGATGCTGAAGGGCATGGCCGTGGGCGGTACGATGTTCGAGGAACTGGGCTTTTCCTACCTTGGCCCCATCGACGGGCATGACATGTCGCAACTGCTGCCCGTCCTGCGCACCATCCGGTCGCGGGCCACGGGGCCCGTCCTGCTGCATGTGATCACAAAGAAGGGCAAGGGCTACGCCCCCGCCGAAGGCGCCCGCGACAAGGGGCATGCCACCGCCAAGTTCGATGTGATCACAGGCGAACAGAAAAAGACTCCGTCGAATGCGCCAAGCTACACGTCCGTCTTCGCGCAAAGCCTGCTGCGCGAGGCGGAAAGTGACGACAAGATCTGCGCCGTCACGGCCGCGATGCCGGATGGCACGGGCCTGAACCTGTTTGCCGAACGCTATCCGTCGCGCTGTTTTGACGTGGGCATCGCCGAACAGCACGGGGTGACCTTCTGCGCCGGGTTGGCCGCGGGGGGCATGAAGCCGTTTTGCACGATGTATTCGACCTTCCTGCAGCGCGGTTACGACCAGGTGGTGCACGACGTCGCCATCCAGCGCCTGCCGGTGCGGTTCGCCATCGACCGGGCGGGCCTGGTCGGCGCCGACGGGGCCACCCACGCCGGGTCCTTCGACATCGCCTTTCTCGCCAACCTGCCCGGCTTCACCGTGATGGCCGCCGCCGACGAGGCGGAGCTGGTGCACATGGTCGCCACCGCCGCCGCCCATGACGACGGGCCCATCGCCTTCCGCTTTCCGCGCGGCGAAGGCGCCGGTGTGGAAATGCCGGAACGCGGCCAGCCGCTGCAGATCGGCAAGGGCCGGATCATGCGCGAAGGCGGGCGCGTCGCCATCCTGTCCTTCGGCACCCGCCTGACCGAGGTGCTGAAAGCCGCCGAAGCGCTGGACGCCGCCGGCCTGTCGCCCACCGTGGCCGATGCGCGGTTCGCCAAGCCGCTGGACCGCGACCTGATCCTGCAGCTTGCCCGCCACCACGAGGTCCTGATCACCGTCGAGGAAGGCGCGATCGGCGGCTTTGGTTCGCACGTGGCGCAATTGCTGGCCGACGAAGGCGTGTTCGACCACGGTCTGAAATACCGGTCCATGGTGCTGCCCGACATCTTCATCGACCAGGCCAGCCCCGCCGACATGTACGCGGTCGCCGGCATGAGCGCCGCGCAGATCGAAGCCAAGGTGCTGGAAACCCTGGGCGTCGCCACCATCGGAGAGCTGAGGGCCTGAGCCTGAGCCTGGACATCCACGCCCGCCCGGTCCGGATCTATCGTGTTGTGACCGTGATCCTGGCGGCGGCCTACCTGGCCTGGCAGATCGTCACCGCCACCAACTGGCCGGCCGGCGGTTGTTTTCGCTACCTCACGATCTGGGCGCTGACCCTGTCGCTGTATTCCGCGACCCGCATGCTGGCGCTAAGCCATGATCGGATCACCCGGCGGCACGAGGCGACGGCGATGTGCGCGTCGGTGCTGAACGTGATGGTGGTGTTCCTGTACTGGAAGCTATACGCCGAGGATCCGGCACTGGTGAACGGCAACGGCGATATCCCGTTCCTGGAACAATACTACCTACACGGCCTTGGCCCCGCGCTGCAGATCGTCGATGCCCTGCTGATCGCACGCGTGTTCCGCCGGGCACAGCGGGCGGTGCTGCCCTTGCTGGGGATCATCGTGGGCTATGTCGCCTGGGCCGAACTGGTCGTGCAGCACCGCGCCCAACGCCCCGTCGGGACCGTCACCAGCGGCCTGCCCTACCCGTTCCTGAACGCGCTGGAGCTGCCGGAAAGGCTGATGTTCTACGCCTCCAACGGCGCCGTGGCGATGATCGTGCTGGGGGGATTCGCGCTGATCGGTGCCTTTCTGACCCGCATCCTGCCGCCAATGACACCAAAACCACGGTGAATCACGGGTAATTTCCTGTCTGTGTGAAGCATGTCATGGACCGACAGGTCATTATCCCGCATCCTCAACATATATTTTAAGCCTCCCCCGCGGGGGCACATCAGTTCTTTGTTGTTTGGAGTACCTCATGGCTTGGACCCTCACCTATGATTGGTGGGCGCAGAACAAGCCGCACACGCTGGGCAGGACCGGCATGGGTGCGGCTTTGAAAGCTTACAGCGCCGCCGAAAAGGCCTTTTTTAACGTCCTTACCACCGCCTCTGCCACCGACGCCGCCGCCTATGGCGCCTATCGCACCGCCTGGACCGCGCTGGACAAGGTCGAAGACTGCCGCCTGACCGCGGTCGGCCAGTCCGCGCTAGCGCAGATGGGGTTCGGGCCCTTGTTGAAACCCCAGGTCATCATCACGCGCCAGCAGCGGCTGCGCGACGCGATGGCGGGATTTGTCGCCGACGGGCCGGGTGGCATCAACGAGATCATGGACCTGTCGCAAAGCTGCCACGACACCATGTGCAGCCATGCCTCGATGGTGTCGCGGTTCGAACGGGCGCAGATGTCGGCGGCGATCTGCAAGATCCCGGCGGCGGTGCGGCGGCTGCGGGAATTGCGGGCCGATATCGAAACGGCCATGAAATCCGGGCTGATCGCCCCCGAAGAGGTGATCGAACGGTCGGGCCGGCTGCATGCGCTGCTGAAACGGCTGCCCGGCGATTTCTCGGGTCACCTGAAGGCGCTGGCGATGCTGCGCACAACGGGGCTGAAGCTGGGGCACCAGAAGAAGCCGCTGTGGGACTGGATGAAGCGCGCCGATGCGGTGCTGGACGAAGCCTACTGATCCTCGGCCTTCAAGAGCGCCGCCAGCCCTGACCGGTAATCGGGATACAGCAGCCGGATCCCCAGTTCCCGCTTGATCCGGTCATTCCGCACCCGCTTGCTTTCCGCGTAGAAACTGCGCGCCATCGCCGTCATCTCGGCCTCGTCAAAGGGGATTTCGGGCGGCACCGGCAGGCCCAGCAGGTGGGCGGCATGGGCGATGACTTCTTGCGGGGGGGCCGGATCGTCGTCGCACAGGTTATAGACCGCGCCGGGGTTCGGCCGAGCGATCGACGCGGCCAGCACCTGGGCGATGTCGTCGACGTGAATGCGCGAGAACACCTGCCCCGGTTTGACGATCCGCCGCGCGGTACCGTTGCGCACCTTGGCGAACGGGCCCCGACCGGGACCGTAGATTCCCGCCAGCCGGAAGATATGCAGCGGCAAACCGGGAATCGCGGCCCAGGCTTCCTCGGCCTCCTTCCGCCATTTCCCGCGCCGGGTCGTGGGCGCAAGCGGCGTGGTTTCATCCACCCAACCGCCCTGATGGTCGCCGTAGACGCCGGTGGTCGAAAGGTAGCCGACCCAGTCGAACTGCCCCGCCCGCGCGGCGATCCGGTCGCCGAATGCGTTCAGCACCGGGTCGCCTTCGCCCCGTGGCGCGATGGAAACCAGCAGGTGGGTGACACCGTCAAGAGAGATGTCATCGCCCGGCCACAGACGTGTTTCGACCCCGGTGGCGGCGATCTGCGCGGCCTTGTCCGGGGACCGTGTCGTGCCGATGATCCGCCAGTCGCCGGTCAGGCACGGCACCAGGGCCTGTGCGGAAAAGCCGTGGCCGAAGGAGAGGAGCGTGTTGGTCATGCAGCCTTTGTGTGGGGCGTTGCGCGGGTTGTCCAGTGGTGTGGGGGCGCTGCCCCCGTCCTCCGATGGAGGACTCCCCCGAGGTATTTGGGCCAAGAAGAAGCAGGGTTGCGCTTTGGGGCCGACAGGCGTTTCTTGGGGGCATGAGTACAGATGATCCGGATCTTGAAGCCGCCTATTCGCTGAAAACCCCCGATGACAGCCGCAAGCTCTATGCCAGATGGGCCGCGGATTACGATACCGATTTCGCCGCCGCCGAGGCCTATGCCCTGCCCGCCGCCACCGCCCGGGCCTTTGCCGACGCGGGCGGCACGGGGCCGGTTCTGGACGTGGGCGCGGGCACGGGTCTTTGCGCCGTGGCGCTGGCCGAGGCGGGGATCGGGCCGGTGGATGGTGTTGATATCTCTGCTGAAATGCTGGACGTCGCCGGGCGCAAAGGGGTCTATCGCGACCTGCTGGAAGCCGATCTTTATGCCGGCGTCGCAATGGCCGACGGGGCTTATGGGGGCATCGTGTCGTCGGGGACCTTTACCCATGGCCACGTGGGGCCCGAGGTTCTGGACGAAGTGGTGCGCCTGGCCGCGCCCGGCGCGGTGCTGGCCCTGGCGATCAACGCCGCGCATTACGACGCCGACGGTTTTGCCGCCGCGCTTGAGGCGCTGTCGCCCAGGATCGACGGGCTGGTCCTGCCCGAGGTGCGGATCTATGGCGAAAACGCCCGCGGTCCGCACAAGGACGACCTGGCCAGGATTGCCGTTTTCCGCAAGCGTTGACAGCGCTTAGCGCGCCCAGGTCGCGAATTCTTCGGACGAGCCGCGGAACACGTTGATGTCGACCGGCCCGTTCACCCCGGGCACCGACCCGGTGCCGGTGTATTGCCAGATGGTCCAGGGTTGGCCCGGATAGGTCTGGTGCGGTTCTCCGGCGACCGAACGCAGCCAGAAATCCACCCGGCGGACACGGCCCACATAGGTGTCTTCGAAGAAATCCAGCGCCGTGTAGATCACCGGGCGCCGACCGTAATGCTGTTCGATCATGCGCACGAAACGCTCGGCCTCGGACCGGACGACAGCCGGGGGCGGGCGCTTGGTGCAGGTGGGCGAAAACGGGTTCCATTCCATGTCCAGCACGGGCGGCAGGGCGCGCGGGTCCTTTGGTACGTTCTGGATGAACCAGCGGGCCTGTTCCTCGGCCGAGCGGCAGAAATAGTAGAAATGGTAGGCGCCGCGCGGAAGGCCGGCGCGGCTGGCGTTGCGCCAGTTTTCCTGGAATTTCGGGTCCAACACGTCGCCGCCTTCGGTCGCCTTTATATAGGCAAACGAGACCCCCGACCGCCGCACCGCGCGCCAGTCGATCGTGCCCTGGTAACGGGCGACGTCGATGCCGTGGATGGCATAGCGGTCCGGGCCTGCGCCGGTCCAGGAATGCGGCTTGTAATCGTCGAAGCGGCCGGCTTCGTAGGCTGTGCCACCGCCGGTTTCGACCGGGGCGCGCGCCCCGCAGGCTGCGATCACCAGGCCCAGGGCAAGCGCGGTCAGCCACCGTTTCGGGCGGCTGGTTCGGGCGTCGTCTTGCATGGTACGCGTACTCCTGCTCACCTCGGGATCACCGGGCGGTTTGCCCGCCTTTGCAGCACAGTATAGCGTGGCGCGCAGCACCGGGCCACAGCGATGGCGCGCCGTTTGCAAGGGGGCGCGCGGCGGTCTACGCCTGTCGCCGCAGGCAAGGGAGAATACCATGAACGATCTGCCGGACCATGGGCGGTTCGACTATGTCCCGATCCGGGGGCGGGCGGTTTATGACTGGCCCAACGGGCGGCGGCTGGCGGTTTATATCGGGCTGAACCTGGAACATTTCGCCTTTGGCGAAGGGCTGGGCGCGGAACTGGCGCCCGGGGGGCCGCAGCCGGATGTGCTGAATTACAACTGGCGGGATTACGGCAACCGGGTGGGGGCCTGGCGGATGCTGGACCTGTTCGATGACCTGGGCATGCCGACCTCGACCTTGGTGAACGCGTCTCTTTACGGCTATTGCCCTGAATTGGTTGACGCTTTTGCTGCCCGCGGGGATGAGATCGTGGGGCATGGGCGGACCAATTCGGAACGGCAGGGCACCATGGCCGAGGCCGATGAGGCGGCGCTGATCGCCGAGACGACGGATGTGATCACAAGGGCGCATGGGGCGCGCCCCGACGGGTGGCTGGGGCCGTGGATTTCCGAAAGCACGGTGACGCCGGATCTGCTGGCCGAGGCGGGGTATGGCTATGTGCTGGACTGGTGCATGGACGATCAACCGGTGTGGATGAAGACCCGAACGGGGCGCATCCTGGCGGTGCCTTATCCTCAGGAAATCAATGACATACCGGCGATTGTCGGGCGCAGAACCGGGGCGGCGGAATTCGCCGACATGATCATCGACAATTTCGACGAGATGCTGGAGCAGGCCGAACACGGGCCGCTGGTGATGGGGATCGCGCTGCATCCCTATATCGTCGGGCAGCCCTATCGCCTGCGGCACCTGCGCCGGGCGCTGCGCCATATTGCAAGCCGTGGGCAGGACGTCTGGATCACCCGGGCCGGCGATATCGCGGCCCATTGCCGGACCCTGCCCGAAGGATTGATCCCGTGACGGTGAAACAAGGATAATACTTTGACAGAAAATGACATTTATCAGAAACAAAGCTTTGGCGGCACATTGGCCAAGGGGGCAAAACCGGCGCTGATCGTGGTCGATTTCGTCAACGGCTTCATCGATCCAGAGGTATTTGGCGGTGGCAATTGCCTGGACGCCGCCCAGGCGACGCAGCCTGTGATCACAGCCTTCCGCCAGGCCGGGCTGCCGGTTGTCTATACCCGCGTCGTCTATGCCGAAGATGGGTCGGATTCGGGGATTTGGTGCGAAAAAGTCCCACGTTTGCGGGAGCTTACGGAAACCAATCCGATGAGCTACGTTGTCGACTTCCTGGCGCCGGAACCCGGCGACATCATCATCCGCAAGCTTCAGGCTTCGGCGTTTTTCGAAACGCCGCTGGCGTCGATCTTGCGGGCCAGAGGGGTGGATACTGTGGTTGTCACCGGAGCGACCACAAGCGGTTGTGTCCGGGCAACGGTCATCGACGCGATGAGCCTGAATTTCCGGCCCGTGGTGATCACCGATTGCGTGGGTGACAGGGCGCTGGGGCCGCACGAGGCGAACCTGTTCGACATGCAGCAGAAATACGCCAACATGATCACCGCCGCCGAGGTCGAAACGCTGTTTCCCTGAGAGGGCCGGACAACGCGGATCACCCCGCCGTCCGACCCCGATTTGACCGTTTTGTACAAGATCCGGACGCGCGTTCGTCCGTTTTGTACAAGATTTTTCGCTCAAGATTCTTGCGCGCGGCAGCGCCGCGTCGGGCGCGGTTTAGCTGGCCATCCGGTAGGACGGTCGCCCACCCCCGTATGAACCGTTGCCCAGCCGGAATTGCCCGACCAGCTGCCCCAGCCGGCCGGCGCTGGACTCCAGCCCCTTGACCGAGGCGCGGGTTTCTTCCGCCATGGCGGCGTTGCGCTGGGTCAGACCTTCGATGTTGCTGACCGACTCGTTGATCTCGCGGAAACCGGCGGCCTGGGCGGCGGCGCGTTGCGCGATCCCCTGCAGAAGGGTGTCGATTCGCGCCACCTGGTCGGCGGTTTCCGTCAGGGCCATCCCGACCTCGGTCATCGTCTTGGCGCCGCGCCCGACGTTGACGGCGCTGGCCTGGATCAGCTCGCGGATGGTCTTGGCGCCGTCGGCCGAACGATGGGCCAGCGACCGGACCTCTTGCGCAACGACAGCGAAGCCGGCGCCGGCCTCGCCCGCGCGGGCGGCTTCCACCGCGGCGTTGAGCGCCAGCAGGTTGGTCTGCATCGAAATCTCGTCGATGACCGAAACGATCTTGGAAATCTCCTCGGCGCTTTTGGAAATCGCGCTCATCGCCTCGTTGGCCTGGTTCATCACGTCGGTCGACTTGTCGACCATGCCCCGCGCCGATTTCGCGGCATCCGTCGCTTCGCCGGCCGCGCCGGCATTGGCGGACACGGCTTCGCTGATGCCGTCGATGGACCGGGCGGCGCGTTCCAGCATGTGCGCCTGTTCTTCCGTCCGGTCGGACAGGTCGGACACCGCGCGGGTGATTTCGGAAATGTTCGACGCAACCTCGCCCGTGGTGCCCGAGATGACCCGCATCGTGGTTTCCAGCTTGTCGGTCGCCGAGTTGTAATCGCGCCTGGCCGATTCGATCTTGGCCGGGACCTGGTCGACACGGTGGGTCAGATCCATGTCGGCCAGGGCCGTGAGCGCGTGCCCCAGCACCGCCTGGGCCTGTTCGTCGACCTCGGCCTCGCGCCGGAAATATTCCACCATCGTCACCGTGAGATCGGCAAAGACCGAAGCGATGGCGCTTTCGGTCAGTTCGCAGCGGCGATCGACCTCTTCCTTCTGGGAGGCGCACAGCAACGCCGCGACCATCTTGCCGCAATAGATCCCGTAGGCCTGCAGATAGGTGGCGTAATCTGTCGATTCGGCGATGTTCTTCGACAGACCGGCCTGCAGATCGAAGTAAGCGGGCGAGAAATCCCCGTGGGCGATATACCTGAATTTCTGCGCTTCGACATTGTAGAGGTCATCAGGGACGGCGGTCATCGACGGATCCACCTGCCGATACGCCTGCAACAGGATATCGCGCAATTGCGGCAAGACCCGTTCATGCACGATGGCGCCCGTCCTTTGCGCCGCCTTGTCCCAAGGTTTTACCTTGTCCTGAACCCGCACCGTCATCGTGATCTCCCGCAGAGTCGTTTGGACGGAGGGTGGCGCACGGTGGCTTAGTTTTTCGTAAACGTCAGCGGCTTTTCCAAAATAATCTCCAGCAGCCACAATCCGGCCCTTGCCCCGTCTTGTGTCCCATATATGGTCCTTTGTCCCTTATATGGGACACAAGGCCGGGTTTATTCGGGAAAACGGACCTTGCGGATGGCATCCGCGATCTGCATCCGCACCGGTTCCGGCTGATCCTCGACGGCGCGCAGCACTTCGCGCATCTCGGCGCGCAGCCCGTGCAGCTGGTCGATCAGCGACAGCACCATGCCGATCGCCTCGGGCTCCATCTCGTATTGTTCGCCCAGATCGCACGCCAGTTCCAGCCGCGCCACGTCAAGCTGGCGATAGACCGGGCCCTGTTCGCCTTCGATCGGAATGACGACCTGCGCGGCGCGGTATTCCACCAGCCGGTCGCGGGTCAGGCTGCTGACGCGGGCAACGACTTCTTCTTCCCGGTAAAGCACTGTCATGACGGCATCCCCTTGCGTGGGTCATGGGCATGGGTCTTGCGCCAGCCTTCCATGAAGGTCCTGAGGTCGCCGTCGATCTTGTCGGGCATGACGACAGAGAGTTCCACGAACTGGTCGCCGCGGTCCTTCTTGCCCCGTTTCTGAACGCCTTTTCCCCGCAACCTCAATGTCTTGCCGCTGGAGGTGCCGGGCGGAACCGTCAGGTTGACCCGGCCGTCGATGGTGGGAACGGGGACCTTGCCGCCAAGGATCGCCTCGTCGATCGAGATCGGCAGCGTGATGCGGATGTCGTCGCCGTCGCGGACGAACAGCGGGTGCGGGGTGACGGAAATGGTGACCAGCGCGTCGCCGGACGGGCCCTGGCCGAAGCCCGGGTCGCCCTTGCCGCGCAGGCGGATGGTCTGGCCGTCGTTGATGCCGGCGGGGATGCGCACCTCGATCCGGTCGCCGTCGGGCAGGGTCAGTTGCCGGGTGGCGCCGAAAACCGCGTCAAGAAAGGAGATCGTCAGCGCGTAATGGCGATCCTGACCGGGAGCGTGGAAGCCCCAGGACTGACCGGAGGCGCGGCGGCCGAAGCCTTGCCCACCCGATTGTCCCCCGCCCTGGCGGCGCATGAAATCCGAGAAGATGTCGGACATGTCCTCGTATTCGCCGGCGCCCTGGGCGCGGCGATAGGGATTGCCGGCGGCTTCGGAATAATCGCGGTAATACTGTTGTTTGGGGGTTTCCTGGCCCGATGCGTCGATTTCGCCCTTGTCGAAGCGGGCGCGCTTGTCGGGGTCCTTCAGCAGGTCGTAGGCCGAGGCCGCCGCCTTGAACCGCGCTTCGGCCTTGGCGTCATCCGGTTTCAGGTCCGGGTGGCATTCCTTGGCGATGCGCCGGTAGGCTTTCTTGATCTCGTCCTGGGTCGCGGTCTTGGCGACGCCGAGGACGGCATAGGGATCGTCACTCACGTTCAACCTCGTGACTGGTGTAGCCGGTTGACACCAATATGGGCTCTGCGGCCAGCCTAACCAACTGGCGCGCAGGCGGAAACGGCCAATTTGGCGCAGGCGTCAGCGCTTGTCCGACCGGCCCGGAATCTCGGTGCGTTTGGACAGGGGTTCCCAGGTTTCGATGATCTCGATCGCCTCGTCCGCGGAATCGACGAAGCGGAACAGCTTGAGGTCCTCGTCCGAGATCGTGCCGCTGTCGGCCAGCGCCTGCCAGTTCACCACCTCTTCCCAGAAGGCCTTGCCGAACAACAGGAAAGGCACCTGTTCCATGCGGCCGGTCTGGATCAGGGTCAGCGCCTCGAACATCTCGTCCATGGTGCCGAAGCCGCCGGGAAAGACGCAGATGGCGCGGGCGCGCATCAGGAAATGCATCTTGCGGATGGCGAAATAGTGGAAATTGAAGCTGAGCTCGGGCGTGACGTAGAGGTTGGGCGCCTGTTCGTGGGGCAGCACGATGGAGAGACCGATGCTCATCCCCCCGGCCTCGTCCGCGCCGCGATTTCCGGCCTCCATCACGCCGGGGCCGCCGCCGGTGCAGATGATGTTGTCGCGCCCGCCTGCGGCGAGCGATTTCTGCGTCATGATCCGGGCGAACCTGCGCGCCTCGTCGTAGAACGACGACAATTCGGCCAGGCGCGGGGTGCGGGCCGTGTCCTTGTGTTCGGGCGCCGGAATGCGGGCGCCGCCGAACAGGACGATGGTGGAGTCGATCTGTTTCTCTTCCAGCATCATCTGGGTCTTCAGCAATTCAAGCTGAAGCCGGACCGGGCGCAGTTCCGGGCGGAAGAGGAAATCCTGGTCGTCAAAGGCCAGGCGATAGGACGGCGAGGCCGATTGCGGCGTCAACGGCACATCCAGGGCGGTGTGCGTATCCTCGCGCGCGTCGCGCAGGCTGGAGTGGCGGTCGTCTTTCATGGCGTCGTCCCTTCTTGCGGGTGCCTTACAGAGGTATAGGTTTCGCCGGTAAAGCGCCAGTGAAGGAGAGGCCGCATGGGGTGGAGAGACGAGATCGCCGCGGCAAGGGCCCGAATTTCCGGCCATGTGGTGCGGACTCCGGTTGTGGAGCTGGACCTTGACCTGCCCTGCGGTCCGGTCGCGATGAAGCTGGAACAGATGCAGCATACCGGCAGTTTCAAGGCGCGTGGCGCGTTCAACACGCTGCTGGGCGGCGATGTGCCAGACGCCGGGATCGTGGCCGCGTCGGGCGGGAATCACGGGGCGGCGGCGGCTTATGCGGCGCGGCGGCTGGGCCATGGCGCGAAGATATTCGTCCCCGAAATGGCGGGGCCCGCCAAGATCGCGCTGATCAAGGACACCGGGGCGGACCTGAGCGTGGTGGCGGGCGAATACGCCAATGCGCTGGCCGCGGCGCGCGACCACGAGGCGGCGACCGGGGCGATGCAGATCCACGCCTATGACGCGGCCCCCACCGTGGCGGGCCAGGGCACCTGCATGGCGGAATGGGAAGACCAGGGGCTGCAGGCCGACACGGTGCTGATCGCGGTGGGCGGCGGCGGGCTGATCGGCGGCGCGCTGGCCTGGCTGCAGGGTGCGCGCAAGGTCGTGGCGGTGGAACCCGCCCTGGCGCCGACGCTGCACGCGGCGCTGGCGGCGGGCGGGCCGGTGGACGTGGAGGTTTCGGGCATCGCGGCCAACGCCCTGGGGGCGCGGCGGATCGGCGGGATCTGTTACGGGCTGGCGTCGGAGCAGGGAATTTCTTCGGTCCTGGTGGAGGATGCGGCGATCGCGCAGGCGCAGCGGATGTTGTGGCGCCGGGCGCGGCAACTGGTCGAGCCGGCGGGGGCGACGGCGCTGGCGGCGCTGATCTCGGGGGCCTATGTGCCCGCGCCGGGCGAGCGGGTGGCGGTGCTGGTCTGTGGCGGCAATATCGCGCCGGATCCGTTTTTGGCGGGGTGATATCGCGGACGTATCGCGCCTTGCGCGATCGCCTTCGGCGGGGAGTATTTTTGCAAAGATGAAGGGGGGCGCGTCAGGGCCCGGCGGGGGGCGCGTTTTTCTTGGGGGGCAGGTATTTTTGCCAAGAAGAAGCGGGGGGCGGTGCGTTTGCCCCGGTGCCGGTGCGCGAGGTGGGGGTTATTCGGCGGCGCGCAGGCCTTCGTCGAGGAGGTCTTCGACGAACCAGGCGGCGAACTGGGCGCGGCCGGAGACGCCGGCCTTGGCGTAGATGCGGGTGAGCTGGGCGCGGACCGTGCCCTGGGCGGCGCCGCGCAGGGCGGCGATTTCAGCGACATCGAGGCCCTTGAGCGCCAGGAAGCCCACGTCGCGTTCCGCCGGTGTCAGGCGCCAGGCGGTGAACTGGTGGTCGATGGTGCGCGCCAGGTCGCCGCGCGCGGTGGCCAGCGCGCGGTCCTGCGCGTTGAGCCGGTCGAGCGTCTGGCGCAGGTACCAGGCCGACAGGATCACGCCGCAGACCAGCGCCAGCGCCACCAGTTGTTCCAGGATGGTTTCCGCCGCGAACGGGTCGCGGCGCAGGTCCGCCAGCGCGTCCCCCAGGAAGAACAGCGCGGCGATGCTTTGCAGGACCAGGAAGACGGCCGGCACCAGCGTGGCCAGCCGGTCGCCTTTCAGGGTCTTCATCGCGACCGGCTCCGGGCTGGTTTCGGGCCGGATTTGGGGCCGGATTTGGGGTCGGGTTTGGGGCCAGGTTTGGGGCCGGGTTTGGGGCCGGGTTTGGGGCCGATCATCGGACGCACCAGGCTGCGTTTGAGCAGCCGGCTTTCCACCGCGACACCGCCCACGTGCAGGATCGCGAGGAGGAGGATCAGGTTGGCGGCCACGTCGTGGATCTCCTGAACGAAGTCGGATTTCTCGGCGCCATCATGGTCGCCGTCCCCGTCCCGCACAAGGACGGACCAGTCGCCTGCGGCAACGGCGGCCTTTTCCTCGGCTATTGCGATGGGCGTCTTGCCCTGGGTCATCACCAGCCCGGTCAGAACGACCACCACCAGCAGCGCCCAGAGCGTGTAGACCATCATCGCCCCGGCGGGGGTGTGCGACGGGTATTCCCGGCCCCTCCCCCGGGCCACGTCGGCCAGGTGCGACAGGGTCGCGCGGGGATCCGGCGGGAAGGCGGAAAACCGGGCCGCGCGCGGGCCGACCAGGCCCCAGACGAAACGCAGGATCAGCACCGCCATCAGCGCCCAGCCGACCCAGACGTGGACGACGCCGCCCGGCTTGACGATGACGTCGTTGACCAGAACGGCCAGGACCACGGCCCAGTGGGTCAGCCGCACCACCGGGTCCCAGGGGTCGGGCGGCGCGATCGCGCCGCCGTCGTTCGGTGCGGGGACCATGTCAGTCCTCGTCCTTGATCTTGGTGACCGCGCCGGTCTTGGGATCGATGTAGACTTCCCAGCGGGCCTTGGCCTCGTCCAGGCACTTGGCTTCGATCATGCCGCCTTCGGCTTCGAATTCCTGGACGGCACAGCCCGCGGCTTCCAGCGCGGCGGTGGCTTCGGTCGGGTTGGTGCCGACGATATCGCCGACCTTGGGCATGGCGAAAGCGGCCAGGGGAAGCGCGGTGAGGGCGAGCGCGAGGGTGATGGGCTTCATCGGATGTCTCCTGTGCGATGGTCCCGCCGGTTGCGGGATGGTCCCGACCTGCCCTGCCGCGGCGCGCCTTTCGATGGGCGGATCGCTGATTTTTTCGATGGGCGGATCGCTGATTTCGGCCCGCGTAAGCGCGTGCTGACGGGGCATGGCCCTTGGGGGCCAGGCCGCTGGCGTTTCGCGTTGTCTGATGCCCCGGCCCCCGCTATGACCGGGCGGAACCGTGACCATCTGGGGGAAGCCTTCATGTCCTACGCCAAGCTCGAAGCCGCCATCGAAGCCGCCTGGGCGGCCCGCGACACCATCACGCCGACATCCACCGGCGAACATCGCACCGCGATCGAAACGACGCTGGACGCGCTGGACAGCGGCGCGCTGCGCGTCGCCGAAAAGCAGGACGACGGCACCTGGCATGTGAACCAGTGGGCCAAGAAGGCCGTGCTGCTGGGCTTTCGGGTCAAGGACATGGAGATGCAGTCGGGTGGCCCGCAGGGCGGCGGCTGGTGGGACAAGGTCGACAGCAAGTTCAAGGGCTGGGACGACGCCAGGTGGAAGGACGCGGGCTTTCGCGCCGTGCCCAACTGCGTGGTGCGCCGGTCCGCCTATATCGCGCCGGGCGTGGTGCTGATGCCGTCCTTCGTGAACCTGGGCGCCTACGTGGACAGCGGCACCATGGTCGACACCTGGGCCACCGTCGGATCCTGCGCGCAGATCGGCAAGGGCGTGCACCTGTCGGGCGGCGTGGGCATCGGCGGCGTGCTGGAACCGCTGCAGGCCGGCCCGGTGATCATCGAGGACAACTGCTTTATCGGCGCCCGGTCCGAGGTGGTCGAGGGCGTGATCGTCCGCGAGGGCGCGGTGCTGGGCATGGGCGTCTTCCTGGGCCAGTCGACCAAGATCGTCGATCGGGAAACCGGCGAAGTCATGTATGGCGAAGTGCCGCCCTATTCGGTGGTCGTGGCGGGCACCATGCCGTCCAAGAACGGCGTGAACCTGTATTGCGCGGTCATCGTGAAACGGGTGGACGAAAAGACCCGGTCCAAGACCGCCATCAACGAGCTGTTGCGCGACTGAGACATTGTCTTTTATCTGAGACACAGCCGGTCGCCCTGGGGCGGCCGGTTTTTTCGTTTCAGAACAGCCCGCGATACAGGGTTTCGCGGGCCAGACGCCGCGCTTCGGCCCGGTCGAGGCAGGCAATCGCGCGTGCCTCGTCCCCGCCGGTTTCGGCCAGCGCCCTGACCCAGACCCGCCGGATCGACCGCGCCGACCAGGGCAGCGCGGCCTGCGTCGCCCATAGACGCAGCCTTGGCGGCAGGCGGTCGTGTTCGCGCATCGGGTCGACGGCGCGGCGGCGCAACCGGACGGCGGCGATGTTGCGTTTCATCCCTGGCGCCAGCGCGGAAAGGGATCGTCCAGGTCCGCCGCCGGATCCATCCTGCCCTCTGCCCCCCACAGCGCGCCGTCCAGCGCCTCGGTGATCGCCGCCCGGTCCATGCCGGTTCCGATGAACACGATCTCTTGCCGCCGGTCCCCGAAAACCGTGTGCCAGCCGGCCATGATCTGATCGCGCGCACCGGGGTACGAAGGCCAGCGCGGCTCGGGCACGGCGGCCCACCAGGTGCCCAGCGGGCGAACCGAACTCAGCGCACCGGCCATGGAAAATTCCGCCGCCCAGTCGGGACGTGTCGCAATCCAGAAATGCCCCTTGGCACGGATCACGCCGGGCAGGTCGCCGTTCAGCACATCGTGGATCGCCCGCGGGGCAAAGGGCCGCCGCGCCCGGTAGACAAAGGACGACACGCCGTATTCCTCGGTCTCCGGGACATGATCGGCAAAGCCGTACAGTTCCTTGGCCCACAGGGGGTGTTCATGGGCGCGGTCGAAATCGAAGGCCCCGGTGTCCAGGATCATGCCCGGCGCCACATCGCCGTGATCGGTGACGATGACCGTGGCGTCGGGGTTCAGCGCCGCGATGATCCTGCGCGCGGCGGCCACCCGGTCGGGCCCGGCGGTCGTGGCCTTGTTCAGCACAACCACATCGGCGAATTCGATCTGGTCCACCAGCAGATCGACGATGCGTCTTTCGTCCCCGTCTCCGGCCTGTTCCCCGCGATCGGCAAGGAAATCGTGGCTGGAATAATCCGCCAGCAGGTTCATCGCGTCGACCACCGTAACCATCGTGTCCAACCGCGCCACGTCCGCCAGCGACCGCCCCTGATCGTCGCGAAAGGCAAAACTGGCGGCAACGGGCAGCGGTTCGGCGATGCCGGTGCTTTCGATCAGCAGGTAATCGTACCGCCCCGCGTCGGCCAGGCGGCGCACCTCGGTCAGAAGGTCTTCGCGCAGGGTGCAGCAGATGCAGCCGTTGGTCATCTCGACCAGCGCCTCGTCGGTACGCGACAATGCGGCCCCGCCCCGGCGGACCAGGTCGGCGTCGATGTTCACCTCGGACATGTCGTTGACGATCACCGCCACCCGGCGACCGTCACGGTTGTTCAGAAGGCGGTTCAGCAGCGTCGTCTTTCCGGCCCCAAGAAAGCCGGACAGGACGGTAACGGGAAGGGGGGCGGGCATGAAATCTCCTTGGGGTCGCGATCCAAGGTAATGTTATAATATAACTAACCTAAGCCGTCAACACACGCGACCGCCGCTTGACAAACGCCCCGCCGCCGCCAAGAAGTCGGCCCATGACACAGAAAGACGGCAAGCGATCGCAGCAGGTCTATACCCTGCTTGTCCAGCTCGGGCGCAAGGAAGGCGACGGGCTGCCCTCCGGTGCGACGGGGGCGGCGCTGATGTGCTATGCCTCTGGCGTGGACGAGGCCGAAGCCGTGCGCGAAACCGTCGCGATCCTGAAACAGGCCGACACCGCGCCGCTGGACGTGACCGGCTACGGCACCCTGGAAGAGCGCGAGGAACAGGGCCACGAGATCGACGACGAGGAACGCGGCCTGATGGCCCGCGCGCTGGAAGAAAACAGCGTGATCATCGCCCAGATGACGCCGTTCTTCGACAACGAACAGCTGGACGCGCCCGGCGGCTCGACGACGCAACACTGACCTGCTGCTTCTTTCTCTTTGAAAATACCCCGGCGCAGCACCTGCCCCGGGGCATGACCTGACCGCTTCAGGCGGCGCGCGTCTCGGCCAGCACCACCGCCTCGAAGGGCGGCAACACGCGATGCACGGGCCGGGCATGTTCCGGCAGCCGCGACCGGTCGCAGCCCGCCAGCAGGCTTGACGCCAGCCGCTCGCCATTGCGCCGGATCCGGCCGATATACAGGCTTTCCACCGCTGTTCCCGCCGCCATCAACGCCTCGTTCCCCGGCAGCAGAAGCTGCACGTAACGCACCAGCGGCATGGTCCTCGCGCGCGGCAGCGCCGCGGCGGACCGGACGCCGACCAGGTGCGCGGCGGGCACCAGCACCGCTTCGGTGCCGAACATGTATTCCACCACCGATCCCCGCAGCACCACCCGCTGAAAGGCGGCCACGTCGATATCGCGCTCCAGGTCGAAATAGGGCGCCTTCAGCGTCAGCGTCCGGAACGATCCGGCCGCCGGCACCACCCGTTCGACCCGTTGCAGCACCGGCACGTCCTGCCCGTTGGCCGTGCGCACCAGGTCGCCGCGCCTCAGCTTGCCCGCCGCCATATGGCCCTTGGGCGTCGCCAGCGGCGTATCGGCGGTCAGGGACGGCATCGGTCCCACCGGTTCCACCCCGGTCGAGGCCGCCACGAACAGCACCTCGGGCGCGATGTTCGCCAGCCCGGCACCGCCGGCAATCGCCCGGATGTCGGCCACCGGCAGCGGCCTGGGCCGGCGCACCTGCACGGTCTGCACCACGTTGTCCTCGGGCCGCTCCAGCGCCAGCTGGCCCCAGCCCGCCACCGCATCCCAGCTGTAGGTCACGCGCAGGATGTCGGTCCGCCCGGTCTCGGCGGCGTTGATCGATCCGTGCAGCATCTCTCCGTCCTGATCCAGGACAAAGACCAGCCCGCCGCCCGGCAGCGCCTGCAGCGACAGATGCAGCGGGATGCGCCCGCCACGGTCATAGGCGATCAGCGCCTTGGGCCCGTTGATCGGCGGCAGGCGGGTTTCGATCAACAGCGACCCGCGCGGCATCACCGCATCGGGTCCCGCGGCCACAAGCGCCCGGGCGTTGGGCCCGGCGCCGATGCCTTCGGGTTTGAACAGGGACCCGGTCGGGTCGGTCAGGGCGATCCACATCGCGTCACACCCCCGATGCCGGGGCGCAAAGCCCGGTTGAAATCCGGTTGTCGAAGTCCAGCTGGAATGCCGCGACCATGATCTGCCTCATCGTTTCTGCATGGCAGGACAGCCCACCCCGCAGGATGCGCAAAGCCGCGACGGCGCCGGCACGGCACCTGTTCGAAATGTCTCTGAGGGCTCTGCTCGATTCCGGCCCCGGATGGACCCCTGCCACGGGATCGTCTTTTTATGTGGATAAAAATAGCACAGAATTTTCCCGAACAGGTCAGGAAAATGCGCCCCGGCCCTTGGCACTGCGGTATTTCCGTCACAAAACGCGGCAAATCCGCCCCGTTGCGCCTGACAGGAGGCCCCATGCACCCCACCGACCCCGCCGCCCTGACCGCCGATCTGATCCGCTGTCCTTCGGTCACCCCTGACGACGGCGGCGCCCTGGACGTTCTGACGCAGGTCCTGGAGCCCGCCGGATTCGTCTGCACCCGTGTCGACCGGGGCGGCGTGTCGAACCTTTATGCGCGCTGGGGCGACAAGGGCCATGCGAAAACCTTCGGCTTCAACGGGCATACCGATGTTGTGCCGGTGGGCGACGAAGCGGCCTGGACCGCGCCGCCCTTCGGGGCCGAACTGCGCGACGGGTGGATGTACGGGCGCGGCGCGACGGACATGAAATCCGGCGTGGCGGCCTTTGCCGCGGCGGCGGTGGATTTCGTCACGCAAACGCCGCCCGACGGCGCGGTGGTGCTGGCGATCACCGGCGACGAAGAGGGCGACGCGCTGGACGGGACCGTGGCGCTGCTGGACTACATGAAGGACGCGGGCGAGGCGATGTCGGTCTGCGTCGTCGGCGAACCCACCTGCCCCGCGACCATGGGCGAGATGATGAAGATCGGCCGGCGCGGATCGATGACCGCATGGTTCACGGTGACCGGCGTGCAGGGGCATTCGGCCTATCCGCACCGGGCCAGGAACCCGCTGCCCGCCATCGCCCGGCTGATGGACCGGCTGGCCAGCCATGAACTGGACCGGGGCACCGACCATTTCGACCCTTCGACGCTGGCCGTCGTGACCATCGACACCGGCAACCCCGCCACCAACGTGATCCCGGCGCAATGCCGGGGCACGGTGAACATCCGTTTCAACGACATTCATTCCGGGGCGTCCCTGTCCGACTGGTTGCGGTCCGAGGCGGCAGAGGTGGCGGGCGCCTTCGGCGTCGGCATCGACGTGCAGATCAAGATCAGCGGCGAAAGCTTCCTGACGCCGCCGGGCGCCTTGTCGGACCTGGTGGCGGCGGCGGTCCGGGCCGAAACCGGCGTGACGCCAGAACTGTCGACGACCGGGGGCACGTCGGACGCGCGCTTTGTCAAGGACCACTGCCCGGTGGTGGAATTCGGGCTGGTCGGCCAGACGATGCACCAGGTGGACGAACGGGTCGAGGTGGCGCAGATCCATCAGCTCAAGGCGATCTATGCCCGGATCCTGGGCGATTACTTCGCCTGATGCGGCGCACGCTGGTCGTCATGGTCAAGGTGCCGCGCCCGGGCCGGGTCAAGACCCGGCTGGGGCGCGAGATCGGGCATGTGCAGGCCGCGTGGTGGTTCCGCCACCAGCTGGCGCGGCTGTTGCGCCGGCTACGGGATCCCCGGTGGGACATCGTGCTGGCCGTGGCGCCGGACGCCGACGGGATGACGGCGCGGGTCTGGCCCGCGGGTCTGGAACGGCGGCGGCAGGGACGTGGCGACCTGGGCGAACGGATGGCGCGGCAATTGCGCGCCTGTGCTGGCCCGGTCTGCCTGATCGGCGCCGATATTCCGGGCATCACGCGCGCCCATGTCGCCCATGCCTTTCATGCGCTGGGGTCCCATGACGCGGTCTTCGGGCCGGCCGAGGACGGGGGCTATTGGCTGGTCGGGCTGTCGCCCCGGCGCGCGATGCCGCCGGGGATGTTCCGGGGCGCGCGGTGGTCGACCTGCCACGCCCTTGAAGACACGCTGAAAACCCTGCCCCACCACCGGATCGCCCTTATCGAAACCCTGCGCGACGTGGATCAGGCCGCGGATCTGTAAGATGGGTCACATGACCCATCCTACGCCTGCGATTTGCCAATGACGGCGCCGTTTACCCATGGTATTTCCCGGAACATGAGCAAGATGCCCACCAAGGCCGAGATTCTGGATTGGATCGCGGCCCACCCCACCCAGAACTCGAAACGCGACATCGCCAAGGCCTTCGGGATCAAGGGCGCCGCAAGGATCGACCTGAAGCAGATCCTCAAGCAGCTTGAGGCCGAAGGCCACCTGGAGAAGCGCAAGAAGTCCTATTCGGACCCGGACCGGCTGCCGCCGGTGTCGGTGCTGGAAGTGCTGCCGCCCAACGACCAGGGCGACCTGTTCGCCAAGCCGCTGGAATGGCATGGCGAAGGGGTCGAACCCATTGTCATCGTGCTGCCCCGCGCCTCTGATCCCGCGCTTGGCGCCGGCGACCGGATCCTGGCCCGGCTGACCGTCGTGCACGAGGAAGACCACAATTACGAGGCGCGCCTGATCCGCCGGATCGGGCGCAGCACGTCGCGCCGGGTGCTGGGCATCTTCCGCAAGACGGCCGAGGGCGGCCGGATCGTGCCCATCGACAAGGCCGCGACGCTGGAATGGTCGGTCCCCGAAGACGCCCGCCACGGCGCAAAGGATGGCGAGTTGGTGGAGGCCGAACAATCCGGTCCCAAGGGCCGCATGGGCCTGCCCCGCGCGCGTATCCTGGCGCGCCTGGGCGATCCTTCGGGCCCGCGCGCCGTGTCGCTGATCGCCATCCATCAGCACGGCATCCCCGACGATTTCCCCGACACCGTGCTTGAGGAAGCAGACCAGGCCAAACCCATGGGGCTGAAGGGCCGCGACGACCTGCGCGACCTGCTGCTGATCACCATCGACCCGTCCGATGCGCGCGATCACGACGACGCCGTCTGCGCCCTGCCCGACGACAATCCGGGCAACGAAGGCGGCCACCTGCTGTGGGTCGCGATCGCCGATGTGGCGGCCTATGTCACGCCCGGCTCCGCGCTGGACCGCGAGGCGAAGAAGCGCGGCAATTCCACCTATTTCCCCGACCGCGTCGTGCCGATGCTGCCCGACCGGCTGTCGGGCGACCTGTGTTCGCTGCACGAAGGCGTGCCGCGCCCCTGCATCGCGGTCGAGATGACGCTGGACAAGGACGGCAACAAGATCGCGCACCGTTTCGTGCGCGGGTTGATGCGGTCGCCCGCGTCGCTGTCCTATGAAGAGGCGCAATCGGCCATCGACGGCCATCCCTCGGACCGCGCCGGCCCGCTGCTGGACCCGGTTCTGAAGCCGCTGTTCGCCGCCTACGACGCGCTGAAATCGGCGCGCGACCGGCGCCAGCCGCTGGATTTGGACCTGCCGGAACGGCGGATCGAACTGTCCGACGACGGGCGGGTGAAATCGGTCAAGTTCCGCGACCGGCTGACGGCGCACAAGGTGATCGAGGAATGCATGATCCTCGCCAATGTCGCCGCCGCCGAAACGCTGATCGCCGCCCGCAGCCCGCTGTTGTTCCGGGTGCACGAGGAACCCGACCCCGACAAGCTGGAAAACCTCCGCAACACGGCGCAATCCTCGGGCTTTGCGCTGGCCAAGGGTCAGGTTCTGAAGACCGCCCAGATCAACCGCCTGCTGGCCCAGGCCGCCGGCACCGACGAGGCCGAGCTGATCAACATGGCGACGCTTCGGTCCATGAGCCAGGCGTATTATTCGCCCGAGAACCTGGGCCATTTCGGCCTGGCCTTGCAGAACTACGCGCATTTCACATCGCCCATCCGGCGGTATTCCGACCTGATCGTGCACCGCGCGCTGATCTCGGCCCATGGCTGGGGCAAGGACGGGCTGTCGGAAACCGACATGGAAGAGCTGCGGAAGACCGCCGAACATATCTCGGACACGGAACGCCGGTCGATGATGGCGGAACGCGACACGACGGACCGCTACCTGGCGTCGTATCTTTCCGAACGGGTCGGCGACGAGATGGAGGGCCGGATCAGCGGCATCGCGCGCTTTGGCGTCTTCGTGAAGCTGGACGACAGCGGGGCCGACGGGCTGGTGCCGATCCGGTCTCTGGGCAATGAATATTTCCATTTCGACCGCGAGGCCGGGACGCTGATGGGGTCCAACACCGGGCTGGTGATCGCCCTGGGCCAGCGCGTTTCGGTCCGGCTGGTGCAGGCCGAACCGGTGACCGGCGGGCTGGAGCTGGAGCTGTTGTCGCTGGACGACAAGGCGATGCCCAAGGGCGCGCCGTCGTCGGGGCGGCGGGGCATGTCCAAGCGCAAGCCGTCCGGGCCAAGACCCAAGAGCGGCGCAAAGGGCAAACGGAAGGTGACGCGGCAGCGGCGCTGAACGGGCGCGGCGCCCTTGGCTGATGTGCGGCCGGGTATTTTTGAAGAGAAAGAAGCAGGAGGTGTGTCCCATATTTGGGACGTGCGCCTTTGAAATGGGACAGCATTCCGATCGGGATGATCTGGCCCGTCCGTGGCACCGTCAGATGGGGGCGCGGTGATCCTGCGGTGTTGCCCCCCTCTCCAATCCCGCAGCGCTGCTGTCCGTGCAGGCGCGCGTCGCCCTGTTGTCGGCGATCCTTGTCCCGTCGGATTGTTGCGATACCGGCATGGAAATGCCCTGCCATCTTCGGATCCTTCCGCGAAAGCCGTTTTCGCGCTACACTGGGGGCGAGCAGATAACAGGACAAAGATCCATGCATATCGTCGGACAGGCCGGAAGTTTCCTATTGTTTCTATCCACCGCCGCCATGGCCGCCCCGCCAGAGCTGTCGCTTCGCCCGCCGCTGCGGCCCGGCGTCGGTTCGGTCGAGCTGCAGCGCACCTCGGTCGCGGTTCTTCATTCGCTGATGCCCGAGGCGCGGGGCGAGGAGGGCGACGTGATCCAGGCCAACCTGCCCCAAAGCACCGGAAACGCCCGGTTCGACCTGTGGCTGAGCGCGTTCCGCGATCGCGCGAAAGCCCAGGGCATCGATGACCGGACCCTTGACCGGGCGATTGCCAGCATCTCCTACGACGACGACGCGATCCGCCGCGACGGCAACCAGTCGGAATTCACCAAGGCGATCTGGGATTACCTGGACAGCGCCGCCTCGGACACGCGGATCAGGAACGGCAAGGCGGCGCTGCGCGACAACGCCGCGACGCTGGATGCCATCGAACGCCGCTACGGGGTCGAAAAGGAAGTCGTCGCCGCCGTCTGGGGCCTGGAAAGCGCCTATGGCACCTATCGCGGGTCGACCCACGTGATCTCCTCGATGGCGACACTGGCCTTTGACGGGCGGCGCGGCGCGTTCTTTGAACAACAGCTGATCGCGGCGCTGAAGATCCTGCAGGCGGGCGACACCACGCCCGACAACATGACCGGGTCCTGGGCCGGCGCCATGGGCCACACCCAGTTCATGCCGACGTCCTACCTGGATTACGCCGTCGACTTCACCGGCGACGGCAGGCGCGACATCTGGTCGGACGATCCCTCCGACGCGCTGGCCTCCACCGCCGCATACCTGAAGCGGTTCGGCTGGGAACACGGCCAGCCCTGGGGCGTCGAAGTGCGCCTGCCCAGCGGGTTCGACTATCGCCTGGCCGACCGCGGCATCCAGAAGACCGCCGCCGACTGGGCGCGGCTGGGCGTCACGGACATGAACGGCGGCGCGGTGGGCGATCACGGCAAGGGGTCGATCCTGCTGCCCGCGGGCGGCAACGGGCCGGCCTTCATGATCTTCAAGAACTTCTCGGTCATCGAACGCTACAACACGGCGGATGCCTACGTGATCGGGGTGGGCCACCTCAGCGACCGGCTGGCCGGCAAGCCGCCGATCCGCTCCGCCTGGCCCCGCGACGACCGCACGCTGACCTTCTCGGAACGCAAGGAGATGCAGCAACGCCTGACCAATGCCGGGTATTCGACCGAAGGCGTCGACGGGCGCATCGGCCCCAACACGATCAACGCCGTGCGCGCCTATCAGCAGGCCATGGGGCTGGTGCCGGACGGCTACCCGTCGATGCACCTGCTGACCCGGCTGAGGTAACGCCCGGATCCAGCCGAACTCGCGCAGCGCGTGTCGTTCCGGATCCCGGTCAGGTGGCTCATCCTGTCGCCGTCACAGGCCATGGCATGCAGCCAATCGGTCACCGCGCTGCGCCCCGACGGGGGCGCCGCCGCCCCTGCCTTCTTCTTGGTACAAATACCTCGGGGGAGTCCTCCGCCAGGAGGACGGGGGCAGCGCCCCCGCTTACGACGGCGACATCCCGCGCAGCCGCTCGGATCTGCGCCGCAACAATTCCACCACCGCCAGCAGGCAGATCGAGATCCCGACAAGGATCGTCGCCACCGCCAGGATCGTCGGCGAAATCTGTTCGCGCAGCCCGGTAAACATCTGCCAGGGCAGCGTCTTTTGCCCGGCGGACCCCACGAACAGCACCACCACCACCTCGTCGAAGGACGTGATGAAGGCGAACAGCCCGCCGGAAATCACGCCCGGCAGGATCAGCGGCATCTGCACCCGGAAGAACGTGGTCACCGGGTTGGCGCCCATGTTGGCCGCCGCGCGGGTCAGCGACGTGTCAAAGCCCACCAGCGTCGCGGTCACCGTGATGATCACAAAGGGAATGCCCAGGGCCGCGTGGGCCAGGACGACGCCGAAATAGGTGCCCTGCAACCCGATGCGCGAATAGAAGAAATACATCCCCGCGGCCGAGATGATCAGCGGCACGATCATCGGCGAGATCAGGATCGCCATGATGATCTGTCGCCCCGGAACATAGCGCTGGCTTAGCCCGATGGCCGCCAGCGTACCAAAACCCACCGCCAGGATCGTCGCCGCCGGCGCGATGCGCACCGAATTCCACAACGCCTGCTGCCAGTCGCTGTTGGTAAAGAAGTCATGGTAGTGCTTCAGCGAATAGCCGGCCGGGTCGAACCGCAGCATTTCCGGCGTGAAGGTAAAGAAGTCCTGCGCGTTGAACGACAGCGGCATCACCACCAGGATCGGCGTGATCAGGAACACCAGGATCGCCCAGCAGATCACGCGGAAGGTGTAGTACCACAGCACCTGGCCCGGCGTCAGGTAAGGCACCAGCGCCCCGCGATAGCGCCCTTCGTACAGCCAGAAGGTCAGCCAGCCGAAGAACCAGCCAAAGGCGGCGCCCAGCACGGCACCCGGTATCCCGCTGAAGATCGCGCCAAGCACGGCAAGGACCACCACCAGCGCCCAGCGGGCCGGTTTCTCGATCCCGTCGCGGGGCTGGGTCAGCCCCCAGGCGACAGCCGCGGCCACGACCGCGCCAATCAGGATGCCCAACAGGCCCGAGCCCTGCGAGGTGCCCACGAACAGCCCGAAGAAGGCGCCGAAGGCGGCGACCACGGGGACGTAGAAATTGACCGGGGTACGGTAGATCGGTGTCAAGGTCGCCATGGTCTCAGCCCCCCAGCTTCACGTTGTCGATGCCCACGATCCGGTCGTAGACCCAGTACAGCAACAGCACCACGCCCAGCAGGATCGTCCCCAGCGCGGCCGCCAGGCCCCAGTTCAGCGAGGATGAGATGTGATAGGCGATCCGGTTGGAAATGAAGGTACCCGTCGTCCCGCCGACCAGTTCCGGCGTGATGTAGTACCCGATCGCCAGGATGAAGACGAGGATCGACCCCGCCCCGATGCCCGGCACCGATTGCGGGAAATAGACCCGCCAGAACGCCGTCCAGTTGGTGGCGCCCAGGGATTTGGCCGCGCGCAGGTAGGTGGGCGGGATGGTCTGCATCACCGAATACAGCGGCAGGATCATGAAGGGCAGCAGGATGTGCGTCATCGCCACGATCGTGCCGAACTGGTTGTTGATCATCACCAGCCGCTGATCGTCGGCGACGATGCCCAGCCAGACCAGCACGTCGTTGATCACGCCCTGCTGTTGCAGCATCACCTTCCACGCCGATGTCCGCACCAGAAGCGATGTCCAGAACGGCAGCAGCACCAGGATCATCATCAGGTTCGCCTTGCGCGCCGGCAGGTTGGCCAGCAGCCAGGCCACCGGATACCCCAACGCGATGCAGCTGAAGGTGATCGCCAGCGACATCACCAGCGTGCGGCGGAACAGCATCAGGTAGATCTGCTGGTTCTCGGGCCGCGCCTCGGCCCCGTCGGGGCCCAGCTGCATGTCGACGGCGTTCAGGAAATACCCCGAGGTATAGCGCGGCGAATAGACCTTGATCGCCGACCAGTTGGGCACATCCATCCAGTCCTTGTCGATATCGGCAAAGGCGGTCTTCATGTCCACCGGCGGCATCGTGTCCAGCTGCGCGGCCACCGCCTGCAGCTGGGCCGCGCCCGGCCCGGAATAGGACGCGATGGCCGCGGCGGTGCCGGGATCCGCCAGGTCCTGCGCAAAGGCGGCATAGACGGATTCCCACGGGTCTTCCTCGGCCACGGTGTCGTTGTCGACCAGCGCGGTAAAGATGGCCCAGGCGGTATATTCCCGGGCGGTGACGGGCAACAGTTCGGCGATCGCCTCCGACGGCATGAAGCCCACGTCGCCGTTCATCGCATCGCCGGTCAGCGCCGCCAGGCGCGCGCGCTGCGCGTTCAGCAGCTTCTTGTCGCCGGGTTCGCCCGACATCATCTGGTACCAGAAGGCGCCGTCGCCCCATTGCTTGTCGATGTCTTCCAGCCAGTCCTGCCAGACCTCGCCCACGTCATCCAGCTTGCGCCCCGACGTGCGGAACAGCGACGAAATCCCCACCTGCTCATAGTTCAGGCGGGTGCCAAGCTTGGTGTGTTCCTTGGCCTCGGCGGCCAGGAACAGATCGGAATACAGCCCGCGAAAGACCGGTTCGCCCGGTGCTTCGGTGCTGTCGGCGTCCCAGTCCTGCAGGGCTTCGACCGTCTGCGGCAGCGTGTCCGACACGATCTGGTTCTCGACCGATCTGAACAGCATGTCGGCGATCGGCAGCAGGAATGTGATCAGGACAAAGATCAGCAGCGGCGCGATCAGCGCCAGCGCCCGCAGTTTCTGGTTTCGAAGCGACCGCGCAAGGCTTCGCTTCAGCGGCGTGCCGTCGGCGGCCACCATCGGGCCGGTCCGGTCCTGCGCAGTCTGTTCTTGTGTCGCGTCAGTCATCCGCGTCCCCGTTGTAATGGCGCGTCCTCTGGCCCCATGCCGTATTCTTCAAAGAAAGCCTTCCTTGAAGAAACGGGCCGGAATTTTCGAAAAATCCGGGCGGGCGGGATGCGTCCCTTGTCAGTCGTCGTCGTCGTGGCCTTCGACCAGGATGATGGTGCTGTCGGCCGTCCGTCGCCGGATCTCGGCGACGACCTGGTAATCTGGATCGTGATAGGCGGCCTTGGCCGCCTCGTAGCTGGGGAATTCGATCACCACATGCCGGTTCTGGGTCTCGCCCTCGGGCGTTTCCGACGGACCGCCGCGCACGATGAACTTCGCGCCCAGCGCCTTCAGGATCGGCGTGTCCTTCTCGACGTATTCCTTGTAGGCCTCGGGATCGCGGACCGTGATATGGCCGATGATGTAACCCTTGGGCATGGATCAGCTCCCCTCAAAGGAAAGGGGCGGACGAAAATCGCCCGCCCCGCGCCGGTCTTATTGAGCCAGCCAGGCCTGGAACTTCGCGTCGATGTCGTCGCGATAGTCGGCCCAGAACTCGTAGTTATAAAGAAGCGTGTTCTTCGAGTTCTCGGGATCGGTCGGCATGTGCGGCGCCATGTCGATGCCCAGTTCGGCATGCTTGCCGACCAGCGGGGCCGACGATGCACGGGCCGGACCATAGCTGATGTACTTGGCCTGATCGGCCAGGCGCTGGGTGTCGGTGGCGAACTTCACGAAGTCCTTGGTGCGGGCCAGGTGCGCTTCGTCCAGGCCGGTCGGGATGATCCAGCCGTCAAGGTCGAACACCTGCATGTCCCACAGCATCGCAACCGGCTGCTTCTGTTCCTCGATGACCGAGAACAGGCGACCGTTGTAGGTAGACCCCATCACGACTTCGCCATCGGCCAGAAGCTGCGGCGTGTCGGCGCCGGCCGACCACCAGACGACGTCGTCCTTGATGGTGGCAAGCTTGTCCAGCGCCTGCTGCTGGCCTTCTTCGGTGCCCAGGACGTCATAGATCTCGTCCTTGGCGACGCCGTCGCAATACAGCGCCCATTCCATGTTGTTGATCGGACGCTTTTCCAGCGCGCGCTTGCCCGGATAGGTTTCCGTGTCGAACAGCGCGCAGATGTCGGTCGGGGGCGTGTCGCCGACCAGGTCGGTGCGATAGCCCACGGTGGTCGAATAGACGATCTGCGGGATGAAGCAATCCGACACCAGCAGGTCGCCGAAATCGTCTTCGGCGGACGACCCGTCGTCACCCGGCAGCAGGTCTTCGTCGGGGTCGATTTCCATCGCCAGGCCTTCGTCGCACAGGCGGATCGCGTCAGCGGCCACCACGTCGACCAGGTCCCAGGTGATGTTGCCGGCTTCGTTCATGGCGCGCAGCTTGGCGACGGCCTCGGCCGAACTTTCGTCCCAGGTGACGGTCAGCCCCGGATGGTCCGCCAGGTACGGGTCGGCATAGGCCAGTTTCTGGCTTTTCTGGTAGGCGCCGCCCCAGCTGACCAGGGTCAGCGAATCGGCCATGTCCTGTGCCATTGCCATCGGAGCGGCAAGCGCCGTCGATGCGACAAGGGCGGCGAGTGCGTTCAGTTTCTTCATATGTGACTCTCCTTGTGTTTTTATCATTGCTTGATCCCCGGTCTGTCGCCGGGGCGGGGCCGGGCCCGGACGCGGTTCAGGCGTCGAGCGCGCGGCAATCGTCGGGCAACCAGCCGATTTCGATCTGCTGTCCCGGTTGCAGACGCGCCTGGTCGGGCGCGTTCCGCGTCTTGATGACGAATTCATCGTTGCCCGCCACGCGCAGCCGCGTGCGGAAGATGTCGCCCATGTAGATGAATTCCAGGACCTCGGCCTTCAGCGTGTGCACGCCTTCCTGCAGACGGTCCTTGTTGTATTCCACCCGCTCGGGACGGATGGACACCCGCGTGCGTTCGCCCGGCTTGGTGACGTTGACCGGCCGGGCATCGATGATCTCGCCCCCGTCCAGCTGCACCACGGCCCGGTTGCCGTTGATCTCCTTGACCACGCCTTCCAGCGTGTTGTTCTCGCCGATGAACTGGGCGACAAAGCTGTTCTCGGGTTCCTCGTACAGCTTGTCGGGCGGCGCCAGCTGCTGGATCCGGCCGTCGTTGAACACGGCGACCCGGTCCGACATGGTCAGCGCTTCGGTCTGGTCGTGGGTCACGTAGACCACGGTGATGCCCAGGTTGTCGGCGATGCGCTTGATCTCGAACTGCATGTGTTCGCGCAGCTGCTTGTCCAGCGCGCCCAGCGGTTCGTCCATCAGCACCAGTTCCGCCTCGAAGACCAGCGCGCGCGCCAGGGCGATCCGCTGTTGCTGACCGCCCGACAATTGCGCCGGACGGCGGCCGCCGAATGCGCCCATCTGCACCATGTCCAGCGCGCGCTTGACCTTCTGCTCGCGCTCGGACTTGCCGATCTTGCGCACCTCCAGCGGAAAGCTGAGGTTCTCGGCGACGGTCATGTGGGGGAACAGGGCGTAGTTCTGGAACACCATTCCGATGCCGCGCTTGTGCGGCGGGATGTTGTTGATCGAAACGCCGCCCAGCCGGATATCGCCGTAGGTGGCCGTCTCGAACCCTGCCAGCATCATCAGGCAGGTGGTCTTGCCGGACCCCGACGGTCCCAGCATCGTCAGGAATTCGCCCTTGGGCAGGGAAAGGTTCAGGTCTTTGACGACAAGTGTCTCGCCGTCATAGCTTTTCTGCACGCGATCGAATTCGACAAACGCGCTGTCGCTGGTCATGTCTGCCAAAAGCAGCTCCCCGTGTTATGTCGGCCATCTGAGTGTGGCTCTGTTGCCCTAAGCCAAACATATCGGCCACTGGTGCGCAACCGGAACGCCCGAGAAAACGGCAGACGTCCAGAATTTGCTCTTGAAAGGTCGAAAAACGCAGCCATGTCGCCGTTTTGGGCAGCGCTTGCAGGGGCCAAGACGCTCTAGATGGGCCGCAATAAGCGAAAAGGAGCCGCCATGCCCAGCCCCGACCTTCCCTTCGAGCGCAGCGAATATGCCACACGCCTTGCCAAGACGCGCACCGCGATGGCCGAGGCCGGGATCAACGTGCTGATCGTCACCGACCCGTCGAACATGGCCTGGCTGACAGGCTACGACGGCTGGTCGTTCTACGTGCACCAGGCCGTCGTGGTGTTTCCCGACGGCGATCCGCTGTGGTGGGGCCGCCGCCAGGACGCCGCCGGCGCCGTGCGCACCGTCTGGATGGACGACGACCACGTGACGTCCTATGCCGAAGATTACATCCAGACGCCGCTGCGCCACCCGATGCAGGACCTGGCATCGCGCATCATCGACCATGGCCACGGCAAGGCCTGGATCGGCGTCGAGATGGATAATTACTATTTCTCGGCAAAAGCTTACACCACCCTGGTCGAATTCCTGCCCGACGCCACGATCACCGATGCCACGGCGCTGGTGAACTGGCAGCGCGCCGTCAAATCCCCGGCCGAAATCGCCTTTATCCGCCAGGCCGCGCGTATTTCCGAAAAGCTGATCGACGGGCTGTCGGAACGGGTCGAACCGGGTGTGCCCAAGAACGAGGTGGTCGCCGAAACCTTCCGCGACGCGATCAACGGGGTCGAAGGCGCCTGGGGCGATTACCCCGCCATCGTGCCGCTGCTGCCCTCGGGGCCGGCCGCCGCCGCGCCGCACCTGACCTGGGACGGCGAACCCTTCAGGAAGGGCGAAGGCACCACGTTCGAGATCGCCGGCTGCTACCGCCGCTACCACGCGCCGTTCTGCCGGACGATGTTCCTGGGCACCCCGCCGGACGAGATGCTGCGCGCCGCCGATGCGCTGGCCGCCGGGCTCGAAGCGGGCCTCGACGCCGCCCGCGCCGGCAACCGCTGCCGCGACATTGCCGATGCGATGAACGGTGAACTGGCCAAGGTCGGCATCATCCGCGCCGCCCGCTGCGGCTATCCGATCGGCCTGTCCTACCCGCCCGACTGGGGCGAACGCACCATGTCGATCCGGTCCGAGGATGAAACCGAACTGCAGGCCGGCATGACCTTCCATTTCATGCCCGGCCTCTGGATGGAAAACTGGGGGCTTTCGATCACCGAAAGCATCCTGATCCGCGAAGACGGCCGCGCCGAAACCTTCTGCGACCGGCCCCGCGAATTGTTCATCAAGGCCTGAGACGGCACGTGGCGGGCAAATGCCCGCCACCGCGTCACGCGAACATCTCGATCCCGCCGCGCACCAGCAGCACCACCGACAGGATCAACAGCATCCCCTGGATGACCTTCACATAGACCGCCTCCGACAGGCGCCTGGTCGCGAACCGGCCGATCACCGTGCCCGCGATCCCCGCCGCCGCCAGCGCCGCCACCAGCCCCCAGTTCAGCCCGTCCAGCTGGCCGATGTACCAATAGGCCGGCAGCTTCACCAGGTTGCCCACGGCAAAGGCGATGGCGATGGTGCCGGCGAATTCCAGCTTGGGCAGCTTCTGCGGCAAAAGGTACGCCTGCGACGGCGGCGCGCCCGAATGGGTGATGAAGCTCGCGATCCCGGTCAGCGTGCCCCAGAAGACACCGGGCAGCACCCTGGCCTCGGCCTTCCCCTCATCCGCCCGCTTCAGCCAGCTGCGCGCGCAATGCCAAAGCCCGATCGCCCCGGTAAACACCAGCAGCGCCGATTCCGGCGTATAGGGCGTGATGACGGTGGCAATCCCCACCCCCAGCAGGATCGACGGCACCAGGATCTGCAGGTTCCGCGGCGAATAATCCTTGCGATACAGGTACACCCCGACCCAGTCGGTCACGATGTAGACCGGCAGCAGGATGGCGGCGGCCTTCACCGGGTTCATGAACAGCGCCAGCATCGGCACCGCAATCGCCGCGGCCGACGCCAGCCCCCCCTTGGACGCCCCCACGATCAGCGCGGCGACGATCAGCAGGATCGCGTCGGTCATGGGATCACCTTGCGCGCCCGGGGCGCATCGATCCGGCGCAGGGCGACAGGCGCGTGTGGATGGAACAAGGCGGACCTCCGTATCGTCGGGAAATCGGAACTGGTGCCTGAGGTAACGGTCGGCCCGGAAAAGGAACGGGCCGGTTTCCGCAATCACTTTTCGACCGGGTCGAAGCAAGGACCACACGATGGGTCGACGCCCCATCCTGCGGGCATGGCGCCGGGCGCGTAGGATGGGTCATTGACCCATCTCTGCCCGACCTCGGACCTTTCAGGCCCCGGTCACCCGCCAGATCACGTCGCCCACATCGTCCGCCATCAACAGCGACTTGCCGTCGGGTCCGACCTTCACGCCCACCGGACGGCCATAGGACACCGACTCGTCCTCCGACAGGAACCCCCACAGGATGTCGCGCGGCGGCCCCGAAGGCCGCCCGCCCGCGAAGGGCACGAAGATCAGCTTGTAACCGCTCAGCGTCGACCGGTTCCACGACCCGTGCTGCCCGATCACCATGCCGTCGCCGAACCCCGGCAGCGTGCCCTCGGGCATCCAGCACAGGCCCAGCGACGCGGTATGCCCGCCCAGCGCGTAATCCGGCGTGATCGCCCGCGCCACCAGCGCTTCGTCCTGCGGCACCCGGTCGTCCACGATCCGGTCCCAGTAGCAATAGGGCCAGCCGTAGAACCCGCCATCGACGACCGAGGTCAGGTAATCCGGGGGTGTTTCATCCCCCAGCCCGTCGCGTTCGTTCACCACGGTCCACAGCATGCCGGTCTCCGGCTCCCACGCTGTGCCCACCGCGTTGCGCAGACCCGAAGCAAAGATACGCCCCGCCCCGGTCTCCAGGTCCACTTCCCAGATACAGGCCCGGCCCTCTTCGGCCTCCATGCCCTCGTCGCCGATATTGCTCAGCGATCCGACGCCCACGTACAGCTTCGTGCCATCCGGCGACAGCAGCAGGCTGCGCGTCCAGTGGCCATGCGGCTTGAAGTCCAGCAGCTTGCGGGCGGGTCCGGTCAGCGCGGTCGCGCCGTCCTCGTAATCGAAACTGACCAGCCCGTCGGTGTTGCCGATGTAAAACGTGCCGCCCTTCAGGGCCATGCCAAAGGGCTGGTTCTGGCCCTCGACAAAGACATGCCGTTCCTCGGCCACGCCATCGCCGTCGGGGTCGCGCCACAGGGTGATCCGGTTGGCCGATTCGCCGATGGCCCGCGCCCGGCGCATCGTCGCCTGGCGCGCCCGGTCCAGGAACCCTTCGGGCTCGGTCGACCGCCCCATCGCCTCGGCGACCAGCACGTCGCCGTTGGGCAGCACCTCGATCCAGCGCGGATGCTTCAGATCGGTGGCAAAGGCGTTCACCTTCAGCCCCTCGGCCACCTTCGGCGTCTGGCCCGGTGCCCAGCCCTGCGCGGTCGGCATCTTCAGCGTCATGATGCCCTGCTTGCGCGCCTGCGGGATCGACGGCGTGTCGCCGACGGCCATGTGCCGGGGTTCGGACATGTGGCGCAGGCGCACCATGATGTTTCCGGCGATCTGGGCAACGCGTGCGTAGAAATCCATGGTCAGCCTCCAAAAGGGGTTGGGGCCGGCGCGGGGCTGCACCGTCCTGTCTGCGCCATGGATAGCGAAGCTTGCCGGCGTTAGGAACCGCCAAGGCCGGGACCGGCCCCTGCGGGCTTGCATCGCGCGGATCAACATGCTGCGATGGCCCATGGACAGCGCCCCGATCACGCTTTTCGGCTATGAATTCAGCGTTTACACACGCGTCGTCCGCATGACGCTGCTGGAAAAGGACCTGGCCTTTTCCTACGTCGAACTTGATCCGTTCCGCGATCCCCCGCCCGACCGCCTGCACAGCCTGCACCCCTTTGGCCGTGTTCCGGCCCTGACTCACGGCAGCTTCCGGATCTACGAGACGGCGGCGATCACGCGCTACCTGGATGCCGGGTTTCCGGGCGCCGACCTGACGCCGCCCTCCCCCGCGGCGGCGGCCCGGATGCAGCAGGTGATCGGGATCGTGGACGCCTATGGCTACCGCTGCCTTGTGCGGCAGGTCTTTTCCAACCTGGTTTTCGCCCCGCTCGACGGTCGGTCGGGCGATCCCGCCGAAATCCGCGTGGGCCTGGACACCAGCCGCACGGTGCTGGCCGCGCTCGAGGCCATCGCCATGGAAGGCCTGGTGCTGAACGGAAGCGCCGTGACGCTGGCCGACCTGCATCTTGTCCCGATGATCGACTATTTCCGCCTGGCCCCGGACGGCAACGCGCTCCTGCAGGCGCATCCCGCGCTGCTGTCCTGGTGGACGTCCATCGCCCAGCGCCCGGTGACAGACCGCACCCGGCCCGACCTCTCCGCGCTGGGTGGGCCAGCGCCGGGTGGACCTGCGCAGGATGGGCCAGCGGTGTGATCGCCGGCGGGTTTCATGCCCGCGTCACGCCAATACCCGCGATCCCCGGCCGCGTTTCATGATGATCCCGGAATTGAATCGGCTGGATTTCCCGCCTGGCCAAATAACCTGCCTGGCCATATAAATTGAATTATTTGCAAGGCAAATCTATTCTCAATTCCCATTGATAATAGCAAATGCGGGAAATCTGACAATGGCACTGAAGTTTATTACTCCCGACGTGTTCCGGGAAATGCTTTCGAATGCGCCAGAATGGATGATGGGGTTTCACCTTTTGCGAAGAGGCGAGTATGATTACGATGCAATCGCCGTCGCCGGCACCATATTGATCGACCTCGATGAAGAGGTGATCGCAAACGCAACGCAACTCGCGCGGCAGGTCTGGCTGAACCCCGAAGGCGCCAACCCGTTCGAATTGCAGAATGATCTGTCCTCGCAGGTGGCTGCGTTCGAAGAGTGGTGCGGATCGCTGAGCATTGCAGGTTATGAAGAGGTGCGGCCCCTGAATGCCGACATCGGCACGCGATTCATATTGAACCCGTATGATCCGGCCCAGACACCCAGAGGACCGGCGCCGACGACCACGGTTCACGGACATCTGCCATTCAATGGCACGACACGGGCGGAAACCGTAATGTACCGGGCCGAACCTTTTCCGACCAGCCGGTACATAGACCCGCAGACGGGATATGTTTCCGGGCATGGCGGACTCTATGGATTTCCCCCGTCAGAGGTGCCGTTTGTTCCCACCGGCTTTTCAGCCGTCGGTCGCTATGCACTTCCAAACGTCGCACCGTCCAATTATCGGTGGCAATTGCGGATCCCCGCAGGAACGCCATTTCGCGCCGGCGCCTCCGTTCCGCTTTACGGGCAGGCCGGCGGCGGAGTCGAGGTCTGCATCGACGCCGATTTTCAGAATGTTGGCCACATAGCCAACCCCATTGTCCTGCCCAGCCTCTGAGCCGGCAAGACCCGGCCAACGGCGGATCCTGCCCGTGGGACAATCCTAACAGACGGTAAATTCGCCTCTGTAACCCATTGATTTATCTGGGTCGGCCGGGTGTCCCACGCGTGGGACACCCGTTCCCTCCTTACGAGGGTTTCGTCATCAGGCCCTTCTCTTCCAGCTGGACAAGCGTTTCGTCCAGGGCCTTGGTGGCGCGTTCGATCAGCAGGTCGATTTCCCCTTCCGAGATCACCAGCGGCGGCGAAATGATCATCCGGTCGCCCACGTGGCGCATCACCAGGTTGTTGGCAAAGCACCGTTCCCGGCAGATGAACCCGGCCGTGCCCGCATCCGCCGCAAACGCCGCGCGCGACGCCTTGTCCGGGGTCATCGCGATCGATCCCATCATGCCCACGATCTTCGCCTCGCCCACCAGCGGGTGATCCGTCAGGCTCTCCCATTTCGCCTTCAGGTAGGGGCCGGTCTTCGTGGCCACCGTCTCGACGATCTTCTCTTCTTCCAGGATCCGCAGGTTCTCCAGCGCCACGGCCGCCGCCACCGGATGGCCCGAATAGGTGTAGCCATGGTTGAACTCGGTCCCGGCGATCACGCCGGCCACCTCGTCGGACACCACCGACCCGCCGATCGGCTGGTAGCCGGACGACAGCCCCTTGGCGATGGTCATGATGTCGGGCCGGATATCCACGGTCTGGCTGCCGAACCAGTTGCCCGTCCGCCCAAAGCCGCAGATCACCTCGTCGGCGATCAGCAGGATCTCGTGTTCGTCACAGATCCGCTGAATCTCGGGCCAGTAGGTGCTGGGCGGAATGATCACCCCGCCCGCGCCCTGGATCGGCTCGGCGATGAAGGCCGCGACCTTGTCTTCGCCCAGCTCCTTGATCGCCGCTTCCAGCTCCTTCGCGCGCATCAGGCCGAACTCTTCGGGCGTCATGTCACCGCCTTCGGCCCACCAGTTCGGCTGGCCGATGTGGTGGATCCCCGGGATCGGCATGCCGCCCTGCGCGTGCATGCCCACCATGCCGCCCAACGAACCCGAGCCCATCGACGACCCGTGGTAGGCATTCCAGCGCGAAATGATCACGGTCTTCTCGGGCTTGCCCTTCTGTTCCCAGTAGGTGCGGACCATGCGGATGTTGGTGTCGTTGGCCTCGGACCCCGATCCGGCGAAGAAGACATTGTTCAAATCGCCCGGCGCCAGTTCCGCGATCTTCTGGGCCAGCGCGATGGCCGGCACGTGGGTCGTTTGAAAGAAGGTGTTGTAATACGGCAGTTCCTTCATCTGGCGCGCCGCCACCTCGGCCAGTTCCTCGCGCCCGTAGCCGATGTTCACGCACCACAGCCCGGCCATCCCATCCAGGATCTCGTTGCCTTCGCTGTCGGTCAGCCAGACGCCGTTCGCCCGTGTGATCACACGCGCGCCCTTGGCGGCCAGGCCGGACCCTTGGGTGAACGGATGCATGTGATGCGCGGCGTCCAGAGCCTGCAGCTCGGACGTGGGCATGTGGTTGGTGATGACGGACATGGCGGACTCCAACATTCAGGGGGTTGGCGACAGAATATGATCAAATTTTTCGGAGTCAATCCGCACCTGCCGAATCGCCGCTTTGTCACACCTGGGCGGCGCCCTCTTCCAGCACGGCAAGCACCTGGCTCATGCCTTCCGCGATGTCGTGGCGCATCGCCTCGGATGCGGCTTCCGGATCGCCCGCCTCGAGCGCGGCCAGGATCTCGCGGTGGCGGTCCGGCAGGTTCAGCGTGCCGAAACGACCGCAGACCACCCGCAGCGACGGGCCAAAGCGCAGCCACAGGCGCGCCACCGTCTGGGCCAGGATCGGCGCCCCGGCAGAGTCGTACAGCCGTTCGTGAAAGCGATGGTTCTGGCGCAGGTATCCGGCGATGTCGCCCTCGGATATCGCGGTGTCCAGCGCGCCATCCGCCTGGCGCAGATCGGCAATCACGTCGGGCGTACAGACCAAGCAGGCACGGCGAGTCAGTTCCGGTTCGATCTGGCAGCGCAGAAAGAGAATCTCTTCCACATTCGACCGGTCCAGCACCGGCACGGATACCCGCCGGTTGCCCTGAAAGATCAGCCCGCCATCGGAGGTCATCCGGCGAATCGCCTCGCGCACGGGGGTCATCCCGGCGCCGAGTTCTGAAATCAGCCCCTGGATCGTGACCGGCTGGCCCGGACGCAGGTCGCCGTACAGCACACGCGACCGCAGCGCCCGGTAAACGCGTTCATGTTCCGGCGCTTCCGCCGGGACGGTAGAGATCGCTGCCTTTTCGTTCATCACTGGTCCGGGGCCCTGCCTCATTCTTCGTCAACGCCGCTTGCGCAGGCGTCTGTGCCATGGAAACATAGTTGAGGTGCGTTCCAAAGCGCAACTTGATCAAAAACCGACAGGCCGGGACCAAACCCGGATCCGTCATGGGGAGTACGACATGAAACTTCATGCTCTGACGCTGACCGCCATCGCAGCGCTGGCCACCGCCGCCAGCGCCGAGGAGGTCCGGGTCTACAACTGGTCCGACTATATCGACGAAGCGCTGCTTGAGAAGTTCGAGACCGAAACCGGGATCGACCTGATCTACGACGTGTTCGACAGCAACGAACTGCTGGAGACCAAGATGCTGGCCGGCGGGTCGGGCTATGACGTGGTGGTCCCCACCGGCACCTTCCTGCAGCGCCAGATCATGGCCGGCGCCTTCCAGAAGCTCGACAAGTCGAAGCTGCCCAACCTGGACAACATGTGGGACGCCATCGAAGAACGCACCGCACAATACGATCCGGACAATGAATATTCCATCAACTACATGTGGGGCACCACGGGCCTTGGCGTGAATGTCGGCAAGGTCCAGGAGATCCTGGGCGAGGACGCGCCGCTGAACTCCATGGAACTGGTGCTGAACCCCGAGAACATGGAAAAGCTGGCCGCCTGCGGCGTGCAGTTCCTGGACGCGCCGACCGAAATCATCCCGATGGCGCTGAAATACATCGGCGAAGACCCCGACAGCCACGACCCCGACGTGATCGCCAAGGTCGAACCGGTGCTGATGGCCGTGCGCCCCTACATCCAGAAGTTCCACAGCTCGGAATACATCAACGCGCTGGCGAATGGCGACATCTGCGTCGCCGTGGGCTGGTCGGGCGACGTGCTGCAGGCGCGCGACCGCGCGGCCGAGGCCGACAACGGCAACGAGATCGCGTATTACCCGTTCAAGGAAGGCGCCCTGATGTGGTTCGACCAGATGGCGATCCCCGTCGATGCCCCGAACCCGGACGGCGCGCACAAGTTCCTGAACTTCATCATGGACGCCCAGAACATGGCGGCCGCGTCGAACTATGTCTATTACGCCAACGGCAACCTGGCGAGCCAGGAGTACCTGAACGAGGACGTGATCGGCGATCCGGCCATCTATCCCGACGAAGAGACGCTGGAAAACCTTTACACCGTGACACCCTATGAACCCAAGGTGCAGCGGACCGTCACGCGTCTGTGGACCAAGATCAAGTCGGGCGTCTGATGCCCAGTCGGCCGGGGCGGCCCACCCGCCCCGGCCAACACCTGCCGGAGTACCCGATTTGACCCAGCAAGTCTTTGCGCCCTGGACCGATCCGGCGGCCAAGCCCCTGATCCGCTTCAAGAACGTCACCAAACGCTTCGGCACGTTCACCGCCATCGAGAACCTGTCGCTGGATATCTACGAGCGTGAATTCTTTGCGCTGCTCGGCCCGTCGGGCTGCGGCAAGACGACGATGATGCGCATGCTGGCCGGGTTCGAGGACCCGACGGAAGGCAGCATCGAGCTGTCAGGCGAGGATATCGTCGCCGTGCCGCCCAACAAGCGCGCCGTGAACATGATGTTCCAGTCCTACGCGCTGTTTCCGCACCTGAGCGTGCGGGAAAACATCGCCTTCGGGCTCAAGCGCGAAGGCAAACCCAAGGACGAGGTCCACGCCCGCGTCGAAGAGATGCTGCGCCTGGTCCAGCTGCAGAAATTCGCCTCGCGCAAGCCGCACCAGATCTCGGGCGGTCAGCGCCAGCGGGTGGCCCTGGCCCGGTCGCTTGCCAAGGCCCCAAAGCTCCTTCTTCTGGATGAACCGCTTGGCGCGCTGGACAAGAAGCTGCGCGAAGAGACCCAGTTCGAACTGATGGACATCCAGGAGAAGACCGGCACCACCTTCGTCATCGTCACCCACGACCAGGAAGAGGCGATGACCGTCGCATCGCGCATCGCGGTGATGAAGGACGGCGAATTGATGCAGGTCGCCACGCCGTCGCAAATCTACGAGAACCCCAATTCCCGCTATGTGGCCGATTTCATCGGCGACGTGACGATCCTGGAAGGCAAGGCGACCCAACTGGACGGCGCCTATGAAATCCACTGGGCCGAGGGCCAGCCGCCGCTTAGGTCGAAATCGCCGCTGAGCCTGGTCGACGGCGCCGCCTGCCACATCGCCATCCGACCCGAAAAGGTCGAGATCCACGGCGACCGGCCCCGCGACGACAATGTCCTGCAGGGCAAGGTGATCGACATCGGCTACCTTGGCAACATCTCGACCTACCACGTGGAACTGGCCAACGGTCAGATCATCCGCGCCCAGAACTTCAACACGGAACGCGACACGCGCCGGGCCTTCACCTGGAACGACGAGGTCTGGGTGAACTGGACCGAAAACTGCGCCGTGTTGCTGGATCACTGAGATGCGGCGTTTTCTCCTCATCGCGTTTCCCTACGCCTGGCTGCTGGCGCTGTTCCTGATCCCCTTCGCCATCGTGCTGAAGATCTCGCTGTCGGACGTGGCGCTGGCCCGCCCGCCCTACATGCCGCAGTTTTCCTGGGACGAAGGCATCGGCGCCTTCATCCGCGAACTCGATTTCGAGAATTTCGTCTTCCTGACGACCGATTCCCTGTACTGGAAAGCCTACCTGTCGTCGCTGCAGATCGCGCTGATCTCGACCGTGCTGACGCTGTTCGTGGGCTATCCCATCGCCTATGGCATGGCCCGCGCGCCCGAAGCCTGGCGGCCGACGCTGATGATGCTGGTCATCCTGCCGTTCTGGACGTCGTTCCTGATCCGGGTCTACGCGTGGCGCGGGATCCTCAGCCAGGAAGGTTATCTGAACCAGGTGCTGCTGTGGCTGGGCGTGATCCATGAACCGCTGACGATCCTGAACACCAACATCGCCGTCTACATCGGCGTGGTCTACACCTACCTGCCCTTCATGATCCTGCCGATCTATGCCGCGCTGGAAAAGCTCGACGCGTCGCTGATCGAGGCGGCCGAGGACCTGGGATGTTCGCGGGCCTCGGCCTTCTGGCTGGTGACGATCCCGCTGTCGCGGCCCGGCATCGTGGCCGGCTGCTTCCTGGTCTTCATCCCGACGCTGGGCGAATTCGTCATCCCGTCGCTTCTGGGCGGATCGGGCACGCTGATGATCGGCAAGGTGTTGTGGGAGGAATTCTTCAACAACCGCGACTGGCCTGTGGCGTCCGCCGTGGCGATCATCCTGCTGCTGATCCTGGTCGTTCCCATCGTTCTGTTCCAGAAGAACCAGCAACGCCAGGCGGAGGCCGACACATGAACCGCCTGTCCTCCTTCAACGTCGTCTCGCTGACGCTGGGATTTGCCTTCCTCTACATCCCGATGCTGATCCTCATCGTCTACAGCTTCAACGAAAGCCAGCTGGTCACCGTCTGGGCCGGCTTTTCGACCAAGTGGTACGGCGAGCTGGCGCACAACGAGGCCTTCCTGGATGCCGCGTGGGTAACCCTGCGCGTCGGCTTCTTCTCGTCGACGCTGGCGACCGTTCTGGGCACCATGGCCGCCTACGTGCTGGTGCGCGGCGGGCGGTTCACCGGGCGCACGCTGTTTTCCGGCATGGTCTACGCGCCGCTGGTGATGCCCGAAGTCATCACCGGCCTGTCGCTGTTGCTGCTGTTCATCGGCATCGGGCTTGACCGCGGGATCCTGACCATCGTGTTGGCGCATACGACGTTTTCCATGTGCTACGTCTCGGTCGTCGTGTCATCGCGCCTGGTGACCTTTGACAAGTCGCTGGAAGAGGCCGCGCTGGATCTGGGGTGTTCGCCCGCCGAGGCCTTCCGCCTTGTGACCCTGCCGATCATCGCGCCCGCCGTGGTGTCCGGCTGGCTCCTGGCCTTTACCCTGTCGCTGGACGACCTCGTGATCGCCTCCTTCACCTCCGGCCCCTCGGCCACGACGCTACCGATCAAGATCTTCTCGGCCGTCCGCCTGGGCGTCACGCCCGAGATCAACGCGCTGTCGACCATCATGATCGGCATCGTGACCGTGGGCGTCATCATCGCCTCGATCACGACGAAACGCGCCCGTGTCCGCGCCGAGGCGGACGAAAGACTGGCTCAACGCACTGCATGAAACACATATTTCCTGACTACACCTATGGCCCGGGTCCCCGGGCCAATTGCTGGTGGGACCAGACCATCGCCGCCCCCGACTGGCCCGCCTTCGATGGCGAAGCGCGCTGCGACGTGGCGATCGTCGGCGGCGGCTTCACCGGCATCACCGCGGCCCTGCGCCTGGCGGACGCCGGGCTGTCGGTCACCGTCCTTGAAGCCGGCGCGCCGGGCTTCGGCGCCTCGGGGCGCAACGGCGGGTTCTGCTGCCTGGGCGGCGGCAAGATCAAGAACGCCGACCTGACCCGCCAGTTCGGAAACGAGGGGCGCAAGCATTACCGCGCCACCGAAGTCGCGGCGATCCACTTCGTCGCCGGCCAGCTTGACCGCTACGGAATCGACGCCGACACCCATTCGAACGGCGAAACCATGCTGGCCCACAACCCGCGCGTCGCCCGTGGCTTCGACGCCGACGCCCGGATCGTTGCCGAGGATTACGGGGTCGAGGCCCAGGTTCATTCGGCCGCCGACCTGCCGGGGCTGGGCCTGACCACCTCCGACGCCCATGGTGCGATCACGGTGCCGGTGGGCTTCGGCCTCAACCCCCGGAAATACCTGTTCGGTGTCGCCGCCGCCGCGCAGGCGGTCGGCGCGCGGCTGTGCAGTGACAGCCAGGTGACGGCGATCGAACCGCAGGGGGACGGCCATCTGTTGCGCACCGCCCGGGGCACCCTGCGTGCCGACCGTGTGATCATCGCCACCAACGGCTATTCCAGCGAAGACCTTCCCGACTGGCTTGCCGCGCGCTACATGCCGGCGCAATCCAGCGTTCTGGTCACCCGTCCGATGACGCCCGCCGAACTGGACGCGCAGGGCTGGACCAGCCCGCAGATGACCTACGACAGCCGCAACCTGCTGCATTATTTCCGCCTGATGCCGGACAACCGGATGATCTTCGGCATGCGCGGCGGGATCCTGTCCTCGGCCCGGGTCGATGCGCTGGCGCTGCAACGGGTCCGGCACGATTTCGAAGCGATGTTCCCCGCCTGGCGTCACGTCGAAACACCCTTCGGCTGGTCCGGAATGGTCTGCCTGGCCCGCAACCAGACGCCCTATATCGGTCCGGTCCCCGGCCGCCCCGGCCTTTACGCCTCGCTCGCCTATCATGGCAACGGCGTCGCCATGGGGTCCTTCGCCGGGCACCTGATCGCCGGAGAGCTGCTCGGCTCGGCCCGGGAAACCATCCCGGCCGCGATGCGCCGCCCAATGACGCGGTTTCCCTTCGGTCCCTATCGGCGCATCCTCGTGCCGCCAGTTTACCTGAGCATGAAGCTGGCCGACCTCTGAAGAGACCCTCCCTGATCCCGCCCTTTGTCCAACGCCGACAAAGCCTGCGCGTCGCGGGGTGATCGCGGATGGCCAGGGGCGGCTGGCCCCTGGCCGGATACGGCTTCCTGGTGCGGTCGAATACCGTCCACACCACGCGGATCCGGCGCCGCCCGCCCAGGCGATGCGGCGCACAGGTTCAGACTTCGCTCGGCGTCGGGGTGGTGACCGGCGGCGCCGCCGTTTCATCCCCCGGCTTGCGCAGGCCCGTGATGGCCGCCGTCGCAATGGGTATCCCACCCTTGAGAACGACCACCGTCTGCCCACCAATGGACTGGGCCTCGAGAATCTCGGAATAGGTGCTGGCCGGTTCGTCGAGCAGTTTCTCGTCGTCCGCCCAGCTTTCCACTTTGAAGGTATAGATCCCGTCGGGCAGTTGCTCGCCACTCGAATTCATGCCGTCCCAATCCACCGGGTCCGCAGAAACGGGCAGAACCTGGCGGTCGACCTCATTGCCATCCTCGTCGTAGACGACAAGGAAGACCGTGTCGGACGCGGCAGCAGGGTTCGGCGTCACGGTGATCGGCGTTCCGTCGAAATAAGCCCCGGCATAACTGCGCGCCTCCAGCCCGATCATGCCGGACAGCAGCTCCATGTTCGTGGTCGCGACCTGCGCCTGCACGATGGACAGGTTTTCGTTGGTCAGAACCTGCTGTTCAACCATCGAAAACTGCGCCAACTGCGCCGCATACTCCGACGAATCCAGCGGTTCGAGCGGATCCTGGTACCTGGCCTGGGCCGTGAGCATCTTCAGGAAGGTCTCGAAATCCGACGACAGGGTTGCCTCGGATGTCGTCGTCGCCGTGTTGTTCGCGGCCGATGACGGGGGGGTGGCCAGGGAATAGGCCGACGAAGTGGCAAGATCGCTCATGTGAGTTCCTAGATTCGAATGTCGAGGCTGCCGTCCGGCGCGATCCGGCCGGAACTTGCCGGCTCTGCCGCGCCGCCGTTGGGCATCGGGTCACTGTCGCCGCCTTCGGACGTCACGGCGGCGCCTGTCTGGTTCTGGTCCTGCGCCCCCCCGGCCGAACCCGCATCGCCTCCGGTTCCGAAGGAAAAGGCGATGTTCTCGTATCCCATTTCGCGAAGCGCCGCGCTCAGCTCGCTGGAATGGCGGCGCATGAGCTCGATCGTCTCTGGCCGCTCTGCGCTGACCAACAGCGTCACGCCGGTGTCCGTGACCGAAAGCGACATGCGCACATGCCCCAGCTCTTTCGGGCTGAGCGCGATATCGACCGATCCGTCGGCCGCGGCCATGATGCTGGGCGCCAGTTGCCTGCCGATGTCGCGCGCGACCTCGGGCCGGGCCGCAACCATCGGTTGCCCAGGAGCGCTTTCAAAGGTGCGCGACACTGTATCGACCGTCTGAACGGCGGACGGTTCGACCCGGGCTTCAGTGTTCGACAGGGTGGTCGCGGCATCAAACACCGCCGGGTTCTGAACCGGTTGCGACGGTTGCTGACCGGCCGTCGCGGCCGTGCGCGACAATGGCGCGGGCGCCGTGGCTGTTTCCTCTCGCGCCGTGCGCGGCTCCGCCGACTCGATGCCAGCGCGCGGCGATCGGCTGCTTTGAGGCGAGGGTTCCCGGGGCATTGCGGGCGACGGCATGTCCGTTCGGCCAGATGGCGGCAGCGCGGTGGCGGGTCCAGCCTGCTGCGCAGGCGCTGATGGCTCGGAGGGTCGATTGGTTGAAACTGCACCCGGATCCGATGTTCCCGCGGGCGAACGGCTTGCGCTCGAGGTCGGCTGCATCACCCTGTCGGGCGGAACCGGAGCCGCGGGGCCTGGCGCTGGCTTCTCCTGCCCGATCACCGCGGGTTTTGCGCTGACAGGTTCCGCGGGCTTGGCTTCCGCGCGCAATGCGCCGGCGTTTTCGGTGTCGTTGACTACCGGCGTTGCCACAGGAGACCCCGCAGAAAACGCCCGGTTTTCCTTGGAACTGGCCTCCCTTGCCGCTGAGTTTGCAACCGGCTCCGCCGACACGATCTGATCCGCCGCGCCCGGGCTGGCCATCGTCGGGGTCGCCCCTGCCTTCGCCACGGAAAGCCCACTCTCCGGCGGGCCGGTTCGATCGACGTGCGCGGACGTGCCCGCACCAGTGTTGGCCATGATCGCGCCGACACGCACATCCGACATGCTTTTGCGATCGACCGAAGCCGCTGTCATGAACAGCGCACCGCGCACCGCCGATTCAATCGGATGGGTTCCGAAATGCCAGGCCGGGGGCTTGTCCGCCTCCAAGGTGGCACGCGGACGGTGATCCGCAACATCATCGCGCGGTTCATCGGCCCCAACGGCGTCCACCTCTCCCTCCTCAGCCTCAGTCAGACCGAACAGGTCTTCGCCCGCCGGTTGCTGATTCTCGGCCTGGTTCGTTTCGGCATCCAGGGGCGGGCATTCGCAATCCGCATCCTCGCCTTCCAGAGACTCTTCGGCCGCTGCATCGTCGCCAGCGTCCGCTTCGTGAATCACCGCCGACACATTGGCCGCGACAGTCTGTTCACCTTCGGCCAAGGACAGAAGGACACTGGAAAATACGTCGCTTTTCAATGGCGTGATCGCCCCGGACAGGCGGGCAATGTCGGAATTGCCGCCCTTCGGCGGGGTAGCGCCAAGTATGGACAAAAGATCGGGCATGACTCTCCAGGATTTCTTCCCACGGCGCCATGATTGACCCAAAGCGATTACCGTTTTCTTTACCGCTCTGTGGGAAAGCTTGGAAAATCTAGAGCGAATTCGAGGTATCGCGATGATCACCCTGCCTGTGGCCCAGATGGCCGATTCCCCCCGCATTCCGCAAAAGGAGCCATTGCAAAAAGCGGCGGAGGAACTTGAAACCGTTTTCCTGGCCGAGATGTTGAAGTCGGCGGGGTTGAACAAGGCGCCGGACCTTTTCAGCGGCGGTGCCGGAGAAGATCAGTTCCAGTCCTTTTTGATCCGCGCCCAGGCCGAACAGATGGTCCAGTCCGGCGGAGTCGGACTGGCTGCTTCCCTTTTTCATGCATTGAGCGAACGATAGAATGACCCAGGACACCATCGACAAGCTGATCGACGAACTCGACGAACTGCTGGACGCCGAGCGTCGCGCCCTTCTGGCCGGCAATCTGGACGAGTTGAGCCGCCTCTACGACAACAAGGAAAAACTTGTCGCCAGCTTGAACGCGCTGGACCGGATCGAGGCCGAGCATCTGGCGGGTCTGCAGAAAAAGATGAGCCACAATCAAAGGCTTCTGACAAGCGCAATGGAAGGCATCCGCGCCGTTGCCGACCGCATGGCCGAGCTTCGCCGCCTGCGCCAGAGCCTGTCGACCTACGACCGCGAGGGCAAGCGCAAGCAGATCGCCACCCCGACCGAGCAAAAACTGGAGAAACGGGCCTGAAGGGCTTTAACTTAAATCCGTCAGAATTCTGAAGCCGAATTTAGCACTCCTTTAGTTTCTAGAGGCCAAAACTGCACCTGCATCCCGACAGAGGATGGCGCGCCAGGGAACCACATTGGCGCAAAGGTCAGAATGACACTAAAGGCCCGAAAAGGGGTGTAACCGGGCAGTATTGAGGCCCAAGGACGCAAGGAACCAAACTATGTCCAGTATTCTGACCAATGCCAGTGCCCTTGTCGCACTGCAAACCCTGAAGTCGATTGGCTCGAACCTCGCCAAGACTCAGAACATGATCTCGACCGGTCTGGAGATCGGATCGGCCAAGGACAATTCCGCCATCTGGGGCATTTCGAAGGTCATGGAATCCGATGTTTCGGGCTTCAAGGCCGTGTCGGACTCGCTCTCGCTGGGGGAATCGACCGTCGCCGTCGCACTTGCCGGCGCCGAGCAGATCACCGAGATCCTGAACGAGATGAAGGAAAAGGTCGTCGCCGCGACCGGTGAGAACGTCGACCACACCAAGATCACGGCAGATGTCGACGAACTGAAGGCGCAGATCACATCGATCATCGCGGCTTCGCAGTTCAACGGCACCAACCTGCTGGACTCCGCAGGTAACGCCGGCATTACCGTTCTGTCGTCGCTGAACCGCGACGCGGCTGGCAGCGTGACCGCGGCGAACATCACCGTGGCATCGGTCGACTTCGAAGCCAACCTCGACCTGACCACGATCGACGTGTCCAGCTCGACCGCGGCTGACGGTTCGATCACCGCCATGGAAACTCTGATCCAGACCGCCGTTGACGGTGCCGCCGCTCTGGGCGCCTCGGCGGGCCGGATCGAGGATCAGAACGAATTCGTCACCAAGGTGATGGATGCAATGAAAGTGGGGATCTCGGCGCTGGTCGATACCGACATGGAAGAAGCTTCGGCCAAACTGCAGGCGCTGCAAACGCAGCAGCAGCTTGGCGTCCAGGCCCTGTCGATTGCCAACCAGGCTCCGCAGACCATCCTGACGCTCTTCCGGTAAGAGCGGCACCGCCCCGGCCGGCATTCGGCCGGGGCTCCCCCACAATTCAAACGAATAGGCACATAACGTGACCAAACTTGCCGCTGCACGCAATGGCTATGCCGCCGCCAATGCGCCGACCCGGTCGTACAAGTCGATCGAATACGATATCCTGGCGCAGATCACGCGACGCTTGAAGGCGGCTGCCGACAAGGGTCCTGGCGGTTTCTCCGCTCTCGCCTTGGCGCTGCACGACAACAAACGTCTTTGGAATGTCTTCGCCCAGGACGTCGCCGATCCGGACAACAAACTGCCCGACGCATTGCGCGGCCGGCTGTTCTATCTGGCCGAATTCACGCACCAACATACCACCGCTGTTCTCAGACGGCGCGCCGAGGTCACCCCCCTGATCGACATCAATCTGGCGATCCTGCGCGGTCTCAGAGGAGGGTCGGAGTGATGCCTGGTCTTGTCCTTAAACTTGGTCCGAAGGAGAGGATCCTGATCAACGGCGCGGTCATCGAAAACGGGGACCGTCGCAGTCGGCTGCAGATCCTGACACCGGATGCCCGCATCCTGCGCCTGCGTGACGCGATCCACCCCGAAGAGGCCAACACGCCGGTGCGCCGGGTATGTTATTCGGCGCAATTGTTGCTCTCAGGTGATCTCGATCCCGCGGAAGCGCGTCTTTCCCTCCTGCGCCGCATCGAGGAACTCAGCCAGGTCTTCACCGATCCGGACAGCCGCGCGGCGCTTGCAGAGGCAACCGAAGCACTGATCGAAGAACGCCACTACAGATGCCTCAAGGCGCTGCGTGCCCTGCTTCCCAGAGAGGATCGCCTGATGGCGTCCAGACCGTCATGACATATCAACCCATCGTCGCGGGAACCGGCCTGACGGGCTGGCGTTTTCTGCAAGCAACCTACGACAATCAGTTCAACGCCTTCAAGAAATCCGCGAGCATCCAACGCGACGTGGAATATTTCCGCGATAACCTAGCCAAAATCGAAACCGCGGAGCAACTGGTTGCCGACCGGCGCCTTCTGAACGTGGCCCTTGGCGCTTTCGGGTTGGAGGGTGACATAAACAACAAGTATTTCATCCAGAAGATCCTGGAAGACGGCACAACGGCAGATGACGCGCTGGCCAACCGATTGGCCGACGACCGCTACAAGGATTTCTCGGCTGCCTTCGGATTTGGTCCACAAGAGGTTCAGCGGACCAAGCTGAACTACTTCGCTGAAGAGATCATCGTCCGGTTTGAGGCGCAATCCTTCGAAGTAGCCGTGGGCGAGCAGGACGATACCATGCGCATCGCGCTTTATGGCGCCCGGACCCTTGAAGAGATGGCCGTCGAAGACAAGAGCGAGAATGCGTTGTGGTACAACGTGATGGGCGAAAGCCCCTTGCGCAAACTGTTCGAAACCGCGCTGGGATTGCCATCGGGGATCGGTTCCGTCGATCTGGACCGGCAGTTGGGTATCTTCAAGGACAAGGCCTTGCGCATGTTCGGCGACGATTCAATCGCGCAATTCTCCGATCCCGAGAAACGTGAAAAGCTGGTGACGGCCTATATGGCCAGGGTCCAGATCAACCAGAACGCCGCGCTTTTCAGCCCTGCCGCCGCCGCGCTGCAATTGCTGCAACAGCAAGGGTGATCCCAAGCGGGAACTGAGCGCGCAAAACGCTCAGTATCGCAGCGGTTCAGGGTGACGAACCGGCCGTCATCTGTTTGTTGCACTGCCAGAGCGGCGCAGGATCAGGTTCAGCCGGTCGAAGCTTGACTTGATGTCCCCTGCCTCTTGCCGGGCAACAAAGGCGTCCAGCTCTGGCCAGGCACGGACCGCCTGATCCAGCAACGGATCGCTGCCTGCCGAATAGAGGCCCGACTGGATCATGACCTCTGCCTGCTGATAGGCGCCAAGAAGGCGGCGCGCCTCGCCAATGCGTTGATTTTCTTGATCTTCCGCAGCATCCGGCAAACTGCGCGAGACCGATTGAAGGACGTCGATCGCCGGGTATCGGCCGCGTTCCGCAATGGACCGGGAAAGGACCACATGTCCATCCAGAACCCCGCGCAGCATATCGGCCACCGGCTCTTCCATATCGGACCCGGCGACGAGCACGGAAAAGACAGCCGTGATATCCCCTTGCGTCCCCATGCCCGGCCCGGCCCGTTCGCACAATGCTCCGATCATGGCAGCGGTGGACGGTGGGTAGCCGCGCAGCGCCGGCGGTTCCCCGGATGCCACGGCGATTTCGCGATGAGCCTCGGCAAAACGAGTCACCGAATCCGCCAGCAGGAGGACATGCTGCCCTTTGTCGCGGAAATGTTCGGCCACCGCCATCGCCGCACCGGCACAGCGGCGACGCAACAGTGGCGACTGGTCCGACGATGCCGCGACGACGATGGACCGCGCCATGCCCTGCGGGCCAAGGACGTCGCGCACGAAATGGCCAACCTCCCGCCCCCGCTCGCCAATCAGGGCGATGACGACAAGATCTGCTTCGAGGTGACGGGCGAAACTGGCCATCAGTTGCGACTTGCCGACACCCGAACCCGCGAAAAGCCCGATCCGTTGCCCCCGAACGATCGGCAACATCGTATTGAAGACGCAAAGCCCCGTACCCAGTCGCGCCCCGAATGGCCGCCGCGCAGCCGCGGGTGGCGGCAAGGCATCGACGTCGCAACATATGGTCCCATGCGTCAGCGGCAGGCCATCGACCGGCCGCCCCATCGGGTCGACGACCCGCCCGATCCAGCTTTCGTCGGGCGAGAACGGCAGCGCAGCGCCCAATCGGACCGAATCGCCCACGGCAATGTGGGTGGACGGACCATCAGGCAGCGCTCTGATCCGGTCGCCGCCCAGCCCGACGATCTCGGCTTCCAGGGCCTGACCGCCCCGCCGGGAAATTCGCACCCGATCCCCGATTCCGGCAATGTCTCCAAGGCCCGCGATGTCGATCAGGCCACTGTTCACGGCCGTCACATGGCCCAGCGGAAAGGTGGCCGCCAGCCGATCGATCCGCGTCGTCAGTTTCTGCATTTCCGACATCTGTTGCTCTCCGTCTTAACACTGAGAACGGTTTCTAAAGGAATCGGAGTTAAGCCTTGATTGAAACCGATCGAGGGAGAAGCCCCGATGTTCAAACACCTGACCGTCTTTCAGACCGCCTATACCATGGCTGTTCATGCCGGCGCACGCCAGGCGCTGATCGCCCAGAATGTCGCGAATGCCGACACCCCGGGCTATCGGACACGTGACCTGCCGGCGTTCGCCCAGCTCTACGAGGCGCGGCGCCAGGGAACCGGGCCGTTCCGCCGGGACGAACCCGGTGCGTCCCTCAGTGCGTTCGACGTCTCGCGCCTGCAACCGATCATCGAAGACGACATGGACCCCAATCGCAACGGCGTCTCACTTGAAGACGAGATGGTGCGCGCGGCCGAGGTGAAGCGCGACCATGATCGCGCCCTGTCCATCTATCGGTCCGCGGTCACCGTTCTGCGCATGAGCCTGGGAAACAGCTGAGGAACCTGAAGACATGAGCGATTTTTCCACCGCCCTGACCGTGACCTCCGGCGCGCTGAAGACGCAGGCGACACGCCTGCGCCACGTGGCCGAGAATATCTCGAACGCCGATACGCCGGGGTATCGCCGCAAGATGATCACATTTCGCACCGAAACCGACCCCAATGGCGTCACCATGGTCGAGCCCGGCAAGCTGCAGCTGGACCGAAGCGAGCTGAAGCAGATCTACGACCCGGCGCATCCCCTGGCCGACGACGCCGGCCATTACGACGGGTCCAACGTCGACATGATGATCGAAATCGCCGACGCCCGCGAGGCGCAGCGCAGCTACGAAGCGAATCTCAAGATGTTCGACCAGACGCGGCAGATGTCCGCGGCGCTGATGGAACTCTTGCGCAAGTAACCCCACCCAGGAGAGACCAGAATGGACTTGAACGCGTTTTCCGCGACCCGTGGCTATGCCCAGGCGCGACCGGCCACCGAACCCGACGTGGCCGAAGCAACCACCCCGTCACAGGCCGTCCGCAACGCGGCCGCCGATTTCGCCCGGACGCTGGCCGAAGGCGAAGCCGCAGCGCAGACCGCGATGACCGGCGATGCCGACCCCCATGCGCTGGTGCATGCCCTGGCCCAGACCGAGCTGGCCGTCGAAACGGCGATCACCGTGCGCGACAAGGTGGTCGAGGCCTACCAGGAAATCCTGCGGATGCCGGTCTGACCCGATGAACGAAGCCGTCTTCTTTGATGTGCTGCGGCAAGGGCTCTGGGTCGCCGTGGTGATGTCGACCCCGATCCTGGTCGTAGCGCTGGCGACCGGCCTGGTCGTCGGGCTGTTCCAGGCCCTGACGTCGATCCAGGAAATGACCCTGACCTTCGTCCCGAAACTGGCCGCCATCGTCGCGGTGTTCTGGGTGACCATGGGCTTCATGACCGAAACCCTGGTGGCCTTCTTCGACACCCAGCTTGTCCCCCTCATCATGGGAGCTTCGTGATGGAGGGTGCATCGTACGCAACGCTCAGCCGGCAGGCCGGCCTTCTGCGCGAAATGCAGGTGGTGGCCAACAATATCGCCAATGCCTCGACCACCGGGTATCGGCGCGCCGGGTTGGTGTTCTCCGAATACATCAAGGGCGAAGGCACCGGCGCCATTTCGATGGGCCATGCCGGCGCGCATATGACCGAGATGGCGCAGGGGCCACTGAACCAGACCGGCGGAACCTTCGATTTCGCCATCGAGGGCGACGGGTTCTTCCTGATCGACACGCCCGCCGGTCCCAGGCTGACCCGCGCCGGGGTGTTTTCGCCCAACAGCGAAGGTTTGCTGAGCACCCCGGACGGGTACCAGGTGCTTGATGCGGGCGAGACGCCGATCTTCATCCCCGCCGCCGCCGAAGGCATCCACGTGGCGTCCGATGGCACGATCAGCGCCGGTGGTCAGCCGCTGGGACAGCTGGGGATCTACCTGCCCAACAACCCGCAAAGCATGTCCCGCGAGGCCGGCGTGCGGTTCGACGCAACGGACGGCTACGAAAACGCGCCCGACGCGCGTGTCCTGCAAGGCGTGCTGGAGGGATCCAACGTCAATGCCATCGAACAGATCACCCGGATGATCGAGGTGCAGCGCGCCTACGAGATGGGCCAGAGCTTTCTGGAAACCGAGGACGAGCGTGTCCGGGCCGCCGTCAGAACAATGATAAAATGATAACAAAGTGAGGCAGAATGCGCGCCCTTAAGATCGCCGCAACAGGCATGAGCGCCCAGCAATTGCGGGTCGAAACGATTTCCAACAACCTCGCCAACATGAACACCACCGCCTACAACGCAAGGCGGGCGGAGTTTTCGGATCTGCATTACCAGCAGGTGTCGCGCGCGGGGTCCATCAATGCCAACGACGGGACGGTCCTGCCCACGGGTGTGCAGGTCGGCCTGGGCGTGCGGCCTTCGTCGATTACGGTTCACCTGGCCCAGGGCGCCCTGTCGCAGACCGGCAACGATCTGGACATCGCGGTCGAAGGCCAGGGTTATTTCGAAGTCACCCTGCCTTCGGGCCAGTCCGCCTATACCCGCGACGGGTCGTTCAAGCGGTCGCCCGACGGGCTGATCATCACCTCCGACGGTTTCGCCGTCGTCCCGGAAATCACCATCCCCACCGACGCGCGCAGCATCTCGATCAACGCCTCGGGCGAGGTCTATGCCTATTTCAACGACAACACGGCGGGCCAGCTGCTGGGCCAGATGTCGCTGTCGGGCTTCGCGAACGCCAAGGGGCTCGAAGCCCTGGGCAGCAATCTTTTCGCCGAAACCGAAGCCTCGGGCCCGGCACTTGTGTCCAACCCCGGCGAAGACGGGCTGGGCATGCTGCGGCAAGGCTATCTCGAGGACAGCTCTGTCGATGCCGTCCGCGAAGTGACCGAACTGATCGAGGCACAAAGGGGGTACGAGATGAACGCCAAGGTCATTTCGGCCGCCGACCAGATGATGGGGGCGACCACGCAAGTCAGATGATGCGCTGTTTTCTCATTCTTTTCATGTTGTTGTCCGGCCAGGCTTGCGCCGACGTGCTGATCGCGCTGCGCAATATCCGCGCGCAGGAAATCGTCACCATGTCCGATTTCCGGGTCGAACAGATCGACATTCCCGGCGCTGCCGTCCCTTCCGACGACATCAACGGCCTGGAAACCCGGGTCGCGCTTTATGCCGGCCGTCCCGTTCTGAAGGGCGACCTGGGGCCACCGGCCCTGGTCGATCGCAACGACATCGTCACGCTGGTCTATGCACGCGGCGGCCTGCAGATCTCGGCCGAGGGCCGCGCGCTGTCGCGCGGCGGGGTCGGCGACACCGTGCGCGTGATGAACCTGTCGTCCCGAACCACGATCACCGGCCGCGTGACCGAAACCGGGATCATCGAGGTACGCTGATGCGAAAACTCTCATGGGGTGCGGGTCTGATGCTTGTCATCCTCGCCGGATGCGACACCGATCTATCCGGCAAACCGAATTTCTCGTCCCCCGACGACGGCACCGAACAGGTGGCCATGCTTTGGCCCGGCCTGCCGATGTATGCCGAACCGAACCGCGTCGTCGACCAGGCCTCGCTGTGGAGCGGGTCGCGTCAATCGCTGCTGGGCGACCGGCGGGCCGAGACCAAGGGCGACATCCTGACCGTGGTGATCGAGATCGACGAAAGCGCCGAGATCTCGAACGACACCTCGCGTGAACGCAGCGGGTCGGAAAGCCTGTCGGTCCCCGGCCTGTTCGGCCTGCCGCAGCGGATCAATTCCAAGCTACCCGACGGGGCAAACCTGGATGACGCCGTGTCCATCGCCTCCTCCGGGTCGAGCGCCGGCAAGGGGTCGGTGAAACGCAATGAAAAGCTTGAGCTTCGTGTTGCCGCGACCATCGTGAATGTCCTGCCGAACGGCGTTCTGGAAATCGAAGGTACACAGCAGGTCCGGGTAAACTTCGAATTGCGCGAATTGCTGGTGGCGGGCTTCGTTCGCCCGTCCGACATCTCGCGCCAGAACGAGATCACCTATGACAAGATCGCCGCCGCACGGATTTCCTATGGCGGGCGCGGCCAGATTACCGCAGTGCAGCAACCCCGCTACGGGCAACGCGCGCTGGATTATGTTCTTCCGTTCTGAGGAGGTCGGACAATGGGAAAACTGCTCCCGATCCTGATGTTGCTGGTCGGCGTCGGTGCCGGCGTGGGCGCGGGCCTGGTTCTGACGCCCGCCCCCAAGGACGACGCTCATGCCCAGGACGGCGCCATGGCTGGCGACGGTCATGGCGGGGCTGATCAGGCCGGGGATGGCCACGCGGCCGAGACCGGGGATGGCCATGGAACGGACGCGACCGCCAAGGCCGATCATGGCACGGACGGTCACGCCAAGGCGCCGGCAAAGACGGCGCAAGGCGGCGGTGACGATCATGGCGAAGAGGCCAACGTTCCCGAATTCGTCAAGCTGAACAACCAGTTCGTCGTGCCGGTGGTGGCTTCGGGTCGGGTCGAGGCTTTGGTCATCCTGACGCTTAGCCTGGAAACCGGGCCCGGCCTGCGCGACGCGGTCTACGATATCGAACCCAAGCTGCGCGATGCCTTCCTGCAGGTGCTGTTCGACCATTCCAACATGGGGGGCTTCCAGGGCGCGTTCACCCGGTCCAACAACCTCGACATCCTGCGCGGCGCGCTGCTGGAAGTGGCGCAGCGCCAGTTGGGTCACGATGTGCACAGCATCCTGATCGTCGATATCGCGCGCCAGGACGTCTGATCCTTCGCTTAGATCAACCCTCGTTCGTCCCACCGGCGGACGGCGCGGGGCGGATGCCGTCCAGCCACGGCGTCAGCGCCGCCTCGCGCTGCCGGGCCGCGCGGTCGCGACGCTCTTCCTCGGCCAGCCGCGCTTCGGTCACTTCGATTGCATGTTTGCGGCCGAACGCCTGGCGCACCTTGACCAAAGCCGTCTCCTTTCGCGCCAGGATCCGCGCCAGGTCGCGGTTCAGCGCCGCCCGGTTGCGATCGACGTTCTTCTGAAACAGCACATCCGCCCCGATCATCTGCATCGGACCGGGCTCAATGCTTTGGCTCCGCGCCTCCAGTACAAGGGTGTCGAGACGGGCAAGCTGTGCGCGGCAATGCGCCTCGGCCTGCAACAGGGCGCGGATACTGGCGAATTCGGCCTCGTATTTCGCTCGGACGACGGGCAGCAGACGGGTCAGACGTTCGCGTGTCATAAGCTGTGCTTCGCCCTCTTGCGCATGCCCTCGGCAAACCGGATGGCCACGGCGACCGCCCGGTACAGGTGTTCCGGGATCTCCTGGTCCAGCTCGACCGTGGCATGCAGCGCCCGCGCGGTCGACGGATCGGAATGGACCGGCACGCGGTTCTCCTCGGCCATGCGACGAATGGTCAGCGCGACTTCGTCCACACCCTTGGCCACGCAGATCGGGGCGGATCCCGGCAGCCTGCTCCATTTCAGGGCGACCGCGTAATGCGTCGGGTTCACGACGATCACATCCGCTTCGGGCACCTTGGCCAGCATCTGGTTCAGCGCGATATCCTGGCCCTTGCGCCGCCGCGCCATCTTCAGATGCGGATCGCCTTCGGATTCCTTGTTCTCATCCGTCACCTCCTTGCGGGTCATCCGGTTCTTGCGCTGGAATTCGGCGTGCTGCCACAGCGCATCCACCGCCCCCAATGCGCCCGCAATCAAGCAGACGAAAAGCATGAATTCGACGAAAAGCCGCCCCATCTGGGCGATGGCGATACCCGGCCCCGATTGCACGACGCCGATCAGCACATCGGACCGGGCCCGCAGGAACAGCCCCACGCAGACCGTGTACAGGCAGAGCTTGGTCGCGCTCTTGAAGAATTCGAACAGGCCGGCGCGGCCGAACTTGTTCTTGGCGTTGCTGATCGGCGAAATGCGCGAAAGCTTGGGCTTGATCTTTTCCGAGGCAACGACGAACGCCCGTTGCGACAGGATCGCAAGCAGAACAGCCGCCGCGGGCAACGCGAACCAGACCCAAATCGCGCGGCCCGTTCCCAAAATCAGCATCCCCATCGGTGCCGATGGCGGCCCGTCGAAAAACAGCGCACCCAGGTCGTCGGGCCGGTCGATGAAGGTCATCAGCCCGCTTGCGAACCTTTCGATCGACCCAGATCCCGCCGCCGTCGCAGCAAGAACCAGACCGATGTAGGACGCCGCGACCGACAGGTCCGTCGATCGCGGAACATCGCCTTTCTCGCGCGCCTTCCGGATCTTTTCCGGAGACGCATCGAATGACTTTTCGCCTTCGTCCTGTTGCGCCTGGCTCATGGCAGAAGCTGCCCGCCGCTGTCGACAAATCCGTTGAGCCTGTCGACCCAGACGCCCAGCAGCACCGGCGCCGTCACCAGCAACAGCGCCAGGCCGCCCCAGGTGATCGCGGGCGCGCCGACGAAGGCGACCATGAGCTGTGGCATCGCCCGGTTGATGACGCCAAGCGCCAGGTTGTAGATGAACGACGCGATCACGAAGGGCGCGGCCAGCAGGAAGGCCAGCGAAAACGCCTCGGCGATCCGGGCAAGCCCCCAGCCGGACATCGCCTGGGCCTCCGGTCGCAAGCCGATCGGGAAGATGTCATAGGACAGCAGCAGGAATTCGGCGGCCCGCACATGCAGACCCGTCATGACCGCCAACGCCAGCCCGCCCACCACAAGCAGATGCCCCATGGCCGGCGACGGATCGGCATTGGCGGCGCCCAGGATCTGGGACAGCGATGTGGATTGGGCTGCGATGGTACCGCCGGTCTGCAAGGCCAAGACGAAAAGCCTGAGGCTGAAGCCCATGGCCGCGCCGATCAGGGTTTCGACCATGGCGAGCCCGGTGAATCCCAGGACATCCGCTGGATAGGCGACCAAATCCACGGCCGGCGCGACGATGGCGGTGAAGGCGACTGCCATGGCCAGCCGCACGCGCGCCGGCACCGCCCGTTCACCGAAGGCGGGCAACACCGTGACCAGGGCGCCGACCCGCAAGAACACGACAACCGCATGCCAGAGCGCCGTGCCGAACAGCGCGGACACCTCTGGCGGCAGCCCGATCATGCGGCGACCACGCCGACAAGCGCCGGCCGCGCCTCCAGCCCGATTTCCTCGAAGGACAGGACTGGCGCATGCAACCCGTGCGCCTGCATGACGGTGCGCAGAAAACGCCGCCGCCGGACCGGCGTGACCAGCGCGGCCGTGATTCCGCGGGCCGACACGTCGTTCAGACGCGCGCCCAGATTGCCCGCAAGCCGGCTGAACTGTTCCGGTGGCAGGGCGATGTCGACGCCCCCGGCCCCGGTGTCGACCTGGTGGGCAGAGAAGGTATCTTCCCACTCCGGGGCCAGTTGGACCAGGGGAATGGTGCCGTCGGACCGGCGCAGTTCCGCCACCAGTTGGAAGCCCAGGCGCTGGCGCACCAGTTCGCAGATGCCTTCCGGCTGTGTCACGGTCAGACGCGCTTCGGCGATGGATTCAAGGATCAGGGGCATGTTGCGGATCGAGACCTGTTCATCCACGAGCAGCCGCAATACCGCGTGCAGCGTATCCATCGGCACCTTGTCCGGAACCAGCTCGTCGATCAGCTTGCGGTTCGCCTCGCTCCGCCCGGCATCGCTGAGCCGGGTCATTTCGGTCAGGATCCGGCGCAGGGCCTTCAGGGTCAGCAACCGGCCGAAGTTCGTCTTGATGACCTCCAGCAGGTGGGTCGCCAGGATTTCCGGCGGCGTGACGATCGTCGCCCCGCTCATCGCCGCATCATCCTGATTTTTCGGCGAAATCCAGCGTGCCGGGGCACCATAGACGGGTTCGGTCACGTCATGTCCCGGAGGCAGCGCATCGGGGTTGTCGGGCAGAAGCGCCAGGACCATGTCGGGGTTCAGCGCGCCGGTCGCCTGTTCGACACCCTGGATTCGAACGCGGTACATGCCGACGTCAAGTTCGGGCTGATCCGTCAAACGGATCTCGGGCAGGATGATACCGAACGCAGACGCCACATGCCGACGCATGTTGGCGATCCGCGCGTCCAGTCCGATACCCGGGTCCAGCACCATCGCCACGAGGTCGGGCGCGAATTCGACATGCACATCGTCCAGATCAAGGATATCGCCCATCGGCTTGCTCTGCGCCGGCGCCTTGCTGGCTTGCGCATCCTGCGCCTCTTCCTCGGCTGCGTTGCGACGTGAAATGGCCCGCGCGGCCAGGCCCAGGATGATCCCGCCTGAAATGAACGGGACAAATGGCAGACCTGGAACCAGCGCGAAGATCACCATCAGAACGGCAACGGTCGCCAACGCGCCCGGGTATTTCCCCAGTTGCGCGAAAAGAGCGATATCGGTCGCCCCCTGGTTCCCGCCACGGGCCAGCAGAAGTGCGGAAGCGATCGAGATGATCACGGCCGGGATCTGCGTGACCAGCCCATCGCCCACAGTCAGGATCGCGTAGGTTTCAAAGGCCGCGCCAATCGGCATGTCGTGGACGATGATCCCCATCGCCAACCCCATGACAAGATTGAGCAGCGTGATGAGCAGACCGGCGATCGCGTCGCCCTTCACGAATTTCGATGCGCCATCCAATGACCCGAAAAACGTGGTTTCCCGCTGCTCCATCTCGCGGCGGCGCTTGGCTTCGGCATGGTCGATAGCCCCGGCGGACATGTCGCTGTCGATCGCCAACTGTTTGCCAGGCATCCCGTCCAAAGCAAAGCGGGCGCCGACCTCGGCCATGCGCGCCGCCCCCTTGGTGATAACCATGAAGTTCACGATCAGCAGCACACCGAACACCACGAGCCCGAGAAACACGCTGCCGCCCATGATGAATGCGGCAAATCCCTCGATCACGCCGCCGGCCGCGTCCGGCCCGGTGTGGCCCTGACCGATGATCAGCTTGGTTGATGACACGTTAAGCGACAGGCGCAGCATCAGGGAGGCCAGAAGCACGGTCGGGAAGGCCGAGAAATCCAGCGGCCTTTCAATGAAAAGCGTCACCGTGAAGATGAGGATGGCCAGCGAAAACGAGGCCGCGAGGCCCACGTCCAGCATCCACGCCGGCATCGGCAGGATCATCATGATAATCACCGTCATCAGCGCGAGCGCCAGAAGGACGGTCGGGCTGAAGAGAGATTTCAGGGTCAAGCGTGGCATGGGCGTCCCGATCAGTCGAATGGAATAAAGGCGGCGTGGGCATCGGGCATCGCAACGACCGATCCGGGCATGCGGCGGCCACCCAACGATGCCCCGATCAGGCTTCCCGCCGATGCGGGGCTGCGTTGCCGACTGCCGAGATCGGCGACCAGGGGCGGCTCCAGCGCGTTGTGAACCTGCCGGAATCGGACTTTGTAGCGGTCGGCGAATTCCTTGGTCCGCGAATGATATGCGCCGGCCGCACCCTCCCATTCACCGAATTCATGATGAAGCTCAGCCAGGAACCGCGCGGCGTAAAGCGCGTTCGCCTCGGGGTCGAACATGTCCTCGATCGACACGAAAGCATCACCGTGCCAGCGATAGTTGATCTGGAAGCAGCCAACATCGAAATTGCGCACGCCGTTCTTGTGCTGGCGAAAAGCGAAGGCCAACGCGGCGTCTTCGTCGTCAAACCAGTAACCTTCGCCTGAAACATTCACCGCCCAAGGCCAAGGCTGCATTTCACCGCCACGTTTTCGCCCAGTCTCAACACGGGTCACGGTGCGCAGCACATCGACGGGGACGCCCGTCGCCGAAGCGGCCCGTTCCGCCGCCTGGTCGCACGGGTTTCGCCCGGCAAGGGTTTCCACCGGCCAAACCAGAGCCGAAATCGGAGCGCCCGCCAACAGAGCCAACCGGACGCACGCCGCGACCTTGAACAAGAGATGAGGCATTCTGCCAAATCAACCTTTGGATTCCTTACCCGATCCAGCCTAGTTCGGCCGCTTTTAGAAATGGTTACTGTTCCAACGAGGGTGTATCCGCATTCAGAAGAGAAACGTCTTGCCGCAGCGCTTCGACCTGGTCCAGCAAGGCACGGGCCCCCGCCAATGTGTTTTCCTGCAGCCGTTCAGGCAAATTCGCCAAGCGCTGAGATGCTTCCTGACGATCCGAAAAGGACGTCGTTCTTTCGGCATCCGGCTCTTTCGGTACACCGGCAAGCCATTCCGAACGGGCCGCATCCTCGGGCGCATCCATTGCCGAATAGATCGCGGCCGCCTCGGCGTGCAGCCCGCTCATCCGCAACGCCTCCGCCCGCATGGCGTCGGGTTCCGGACCGCTTCGACCGACCAATTCCAGCAACGCGCGGCGAGGCAGCCCCATATCCAAAGCGGCTTGGGCCCGCATGATCGCCTGTTCCTCTTGCAGCTTGCCGGGCATGGTGTGATCCAGCAAGTCGAGGGTTTTCTCGGGGAAACCTATATCGAGAAATCTCCGTGCAATCAGCAGTTTGGTTTTCGCAGGCAGGGAGCCAGGATTTTCTGCCACCGTCTGAAAGGCGAGTTCCAGGAAGGTGACGTCGTCGGCATTTTCAGCCAACAGCTCCAGCACTTGCCCGTTGGTCCGTTCCGCACGTTCCGGTTCCAGGCTATTCGCCACATCGAAGGCCGCGTGGAAATCGCCGGCAAGGGCCAGTGCAAGCGCGTGTGTCCGGGCAAGATCTTCACCAATCTCTGCCCGGCGCATTTCCATGACATACGTGGCAAGCAACTGGACCGTGTCAGTTGGCACGGATTTTCGGGACTCGAAATGGCGATCGACCAGTTCGATCAGGGCACTGGGCGATTCTCCGGAACCACTGTGCGCCACCTCTTTGACCAGCGCGTCGGCCTCCTGTTCCTCGCCGTTGAGGCGTGCGAGCTCGGCCTCGGCCATTTGCATCGGCGCGTCCTCTCGCGGGGCCGCGCGGGTGATGATCCGTTGGAGGATTTCCGCGGTTTCAGAATCTCCGGCATTGGTGAACCGTCTCATGAGGCCTGGTCCGACGTGCGCACGAAGATGGGGCGGCATTTCCGCGAAAGCCCGGATGATCGCACCTGAATTGATCGCGTCGCGCGGCGAAATCGGGTTCGCGTAAACGGACCACAGAGCGACCGCGGAATCGCAATGCCTTTGATCGTCGAAAGGATGCGGCTTCTTCAATTGGCCTTCATCCAGGAGCAGCGCGAAAGCGTCCAACAACCGAATGTCCGGATCTTCCTGATCCGCATCACGCAAAAGCTGACGCGCTTCCGCGCCGAAGCCGAAGTAGAGATAAGTCTTTGCTAGCCCCCGAATGTCCCTGGTCGAAAGATCGTCGAACTCACCCGCCATTCTTGTTCTATAAGCACCGACCTGATGGCCGAACGGGCGATCGTCCCCCCAGGTCGTAATGTCGATCCGGTCGGGATTCAGGCAATAGCTGCTGCCACTGGACGCGGTCAACGAATTCGGAGCCAGAGTCATGTCCCTGTCCACGCTTGTCGTGGCTCGGATATTCGCGAAGGCCTGAATGTCCGGCAAGCCGTCGGGCGACCCGGATTGTGTCTCGATCTCCCGAAGTGCCGCGGGATCGACATCGATAAGGCCTTGTGTTGCGGCGCGCGCGATCTGCGCCTGGATGGACTTTTGGGAGCCGGCAAGATCCTTGGCCTCTTCATCGCTTTCCGGCTGAGAATGATCCGACGGCGAAGAACCATTCGCGCCGGCCTGTCCGGAAATGGTCGGGAGCCCCTGGCGTCGCATCAGCAATTGCGCCGCCGGATCCGTACCAAGCAAAGGCAACACCATTGCGGCCGCCCTCGAAGGTTTCGGTGCTTCGTTGATGTTCAGATCGTCCGCTTCCTGAAGACCGAAGCGAACAGGCACATCGCTGACGGGATCGCCGATATCCAGAACAAGATAATTCCCGCGTTCCACAAAACTCGTCACCGGACAATTACACGCAAGGTCAAGTCGCAGCGGCTGACCCGGCCCGTTCTGACCGATCGCGGATAATCTGTCGCGGGGAATACGCTGGAACACTCTTGAAGCGTCGAACGCCACTTGGTCGCGATCCAGGAACAACTGCGCAACAGGCCCATCCTGTTGCACTCGCCAGTCCGCGCCTTCAGGCAGAGGCATGACCAGACGAGTGAACGTCGGATGTTCGCCCGACCTCACTGCAAGGACCTGTGCCGGTGCCGACGTCCCCCAAACCAGAAGGAATAGAGCCAATACCACCCCGAATGTCATGCGGCATCCTGTTTGACAGCCTTCAAAGCTTCTTCCAGTTCAGAAAAATTTGGGCGGAACTGGTGTGGCGTATTTTGGCGACCAACCTCGATACAGATCGGCGGCGCATGGTTGTGCAGGTTGGCGACAAGGACTTCGCGTATCAGTTGATAGAAATGCGCATCTTCCTCGACCACCGTTTTGACCTTCGTCGCAAACGGTCCGACAATCCCGTAAGCCAGAAAGACGCCCAGGAACGTGCCGACCAACGCGCCACCAATCAGCTTGCCCAGAACTTCCGGAGGCTGATCGATGGAGCCCATGGTCTTGATCACACCAAGCACGGCGGCAACGATGCCCAAAGCCGGAAGTCCATCCGCGACGGTCTGAAGCGCGTGGCTGGAGTGCAGCGCGTGATGCAGGGCATTTTCGATCCGCTTCTCCAGCACCTCTTCGACCTGGTGTGGGTCGTCGTAGTTCATGGACGCCGAACGCAACGTGTCGGCGATCAGGTCCACCGCCTCGTGATCATCGCGTATCTTGGGATATTTCGCGAAAAGGTCGGAATTGTCCGGATCTTCGATATGCGCTTCAAGAGACACCGGATTCTGGCGCGCGATGCGGATCAGCGAAAACAGCAGGCACAGAAGATCACGATAATCCTCGGGCTTCCACTTCGGACCCTTGAAGACCTTGCCGATATCCTTGGCCGTCTGCTTGACGGCGCCCATGTCGTTGCTGATCAGGAACGCCCCCAGGGCGGCACCGCCGATCATCATCATCTCGAACGGAAGAGACTTCAGAATGATCGCCAGCTTGCCCCCGGCCAACAGATAGCCGCCGAAGACCATCACGAAGATCACGACAATGCCGATCAATCCGAACATTTTCTGCCTCTTGGTTTCTTGCCCATGGTCCAGACTGGACCCACGACCTTAAGAATTCGCTTAGCCGGCCCGCTTATTGCCTGGGCGCCTTGGCGTTGCGGCCGGCCATGACGACGCTGATCGTGTAGGCCGCTTCGGAACTGAGACCCGTCATGATCTGGGCCGCGGATTCAGGGCGCATCCTGGCAAGGAAACCGGCAGCGAATTCCGGCGCCATTTCCTCGAACAATGCTGCCGCTTCCTTGGGTTTCATCGTCTCGTAAACCACTGTCAGCCGTTCGATATCCTTCTCGACCGCGCCATCCGCCAGTGACAGCGTCTCGCGCAGGGCCGCCTCGGCATCCATCAGTTCCTGAAGCTTCTCACTGACAGCCTTGTCGGCAATTTCCACCGCATGGGCGCGCTCCTCGATCGCACGCTCACGGTCGGCCAGTCTTGCCTCGCGTTCCCTAAAAGCATCCAGCATTTGCTGAAAACCGGCACGGTCCGGCACGTCACCCGTCGGTTCGGCATGCCCGGACATGTTGGCCTGATCGTGCGAATCGGCTGTGCCCGCCTTGTCCTCACCGGCCCGCGCCAGCGCCGGTCCGGCCTCGATCGCCAGCCGCAGGATGCCGGACCCCAAAAGCAGCGTCGCGATCATCAGCAAAGAGCCGCCGCGCGACCGCAATATCCGGGGTTTGCGCAGCTTTCCCATCACGCGGCCCCCTTCCGTTCGGCCGAATGGCGCATGAACATCGGTTCCGCCGGACGCTCCGCCGGACGTTCGATCGGGGCCGGTTCCGCCACGTGGGGCGCGACGGGTTCCTCCGCCATTTCCTCTGCCATCGGTTCTTCGACAGGCTGCTTGGGCGAGTCGTTCAGATCGTGCATCGAGGCCATCATCAGCTCCAACCGCTGCGCAACGGCTTCCGCCCGATGGGTAAGGTCGGCCAAGGCCTCCGTCGATTCGCCCGAGACCGACTGCGCCTGGTTCAGCGCCTTGCTGAGATCATCGACCTGGGCCGACAACACCGCAACCGCGCCGCCCACCCCCTTTTCCAGATCGTTGAACCGGGTCAGCCGGCGCGCCAGGACAAAACAGTAAAATCCAGCGCCAAGTGCGCCCGCCACAAGCAGAATATCGGCAATCAATTCCACCTCGCCCTCCTAGTTCAGTACGAATTCCATGATGAGAAGGTCGCGCACCATGTCGCGACCCGTGACGATCTGAATGCGGCGCAGCATCTGTGCCCGCAGGCGCGTCAGCGCCATCGGATCGTCGATATCCGAGACCTCGAGCGCACGCAGATATCCGTTCAGGACATCGACGATACGCGGCAGCAGAACTTCGACATCGGCCTTGTAGGCCTTGCTGACCTCAAGTTCGGCCGAGAACCGCAGCAACAGGCGACGGCCACCGCCGGTAAAGGAAATCACCATTCCCGGCACGGCGATGAATTCGATGTCCTCGGTCGGGGTGACGTCCAGTTCCTCGTGGTTTTCGACCGCGTGCGTGACGGCCTTGGGCCCGAAGGGCAGCAAGCCGGCGCTCACGGCGAAATACCCGCCCGCCGCGCCGACGAGCGCCAGGACCAGGCCGATGATCAGCGGGCCCTTGCCCCCCTTGGCTGGTTCTTCCGTCGGTTCTGCGGCGGCGTCCGTCATCGGTCTTTCCTTGTTGATCTGGCGCTATTCATAGACCGGGAGGGACTAACCGATTGTTAAGCGAGATCGTTCAAACATGACCTCAATCCCGGCAGAACGCCGGGCAGGACGGAGGTTGACGTGCAGCAGATCTTGGGCGCCTGGGCCGGGTTGGACCCGCGAAAGCGAATCATGGTTATCGTGACCGCACTTCTTGTCGCCGCGACGCTATTCGGAATGAGCCGGCTGGCGTCACGGCCGAACATGGCGCTGTTATATGCCGGTCTCGACAACACCTCTGCCGGGGACGTTGTGCGCGCGCTGGATCAGCAGGGAGTGGACTATCAGGTTCGTGGCGATTCGATTTACGTGCCGATGCGCGATCGGGACGCCTTGCGGATGAAACTTGCCGGTGACGGGCTGCCCGCGACCGGCGGTCGTGGCTACGAATTGCTGGATGGCCTGTCGGGTTTCGGCACGACGTCGCAGATGTTCGACGCGGCCTATTGGCGCGCGAAGGAAGGCGAACTTGCCAGGACAATCGTCGGCAGCCAGCATATCGCGCAGGCCCGCGTTCACATCGCCAACGGGTCCAGCAACCCGTTCCAGCGCAGCGTGAAGCCGACTGCCTCGGTGGCCGTGGTCCCGTCCGGCGGACCGATTTCGGTCGAACAGGCCCAGGCCTTGCGGTACCTCGTGGCCTCGGCCGTGGCGGGGCTGGATGTCGACGATGTCGCGGTGATCGATTCGAACGGCAAGGTGATCGGTGCAACCGAGGAAACCGCCGCAACCAACGGATCGCAAGACCGTGCCGAGGCGCTGCGCGAAAAGGTGCTGCGGCTGATCGAGGCCCGCGTCGGGCGCGGCAACGCCGTAGTCGAAGTATCGGTCGACACCGTAAACGAGACGGAATCCATCCGGGAACGGCGGTTTGACCCGGATGGGCGCGTCGCCGTGAACACCGATACCGAAGAACGGTCCAACACCTCTTCCGAAACCAACAGCGCGGTCACCGTGGCCTCGAACCTGCCGGACGGCAATGCCGCCAACGGGGGCGGCGGCAAGGCCGAAACCAGCGAAGTGCGCGAGCGAATCAGCTACGAAGTCTCTGAAGTCGAACGTGAAATCCTGCGCAGCCCGGGCGCTGTACGCCGGTTGACCATCGCCGTTCTGGTAAACAACCTGATCGTCCCGGACGCCAACGGCGCGCCGCAATCCATCCCCCGCGAAGCCACAAAGCTTGATGCGCTGCGCGAACTCGTGGCTTCGGCCGTGGGCTTTGACGAGGCCCGCGGCGATGTGATCACACTCAAGACCATGGAGCTGCCCAACGTGGCGCCCGAAGGGACGACCGTGGCAGGCGCGTCGATGTTCGATCTGACCGGCGTCGATGTGATGCAGCTGGCACAGGTCGGCATCCTTGCGCTTGTGGCCCTTGCCCTGGGTCTGTTCGTGGTCCGCCCGATCCTGGCCGCGCCGCCGACCCGGCTGACGGCGGGCGATCCGCCGGCCCTGCCGCCGGCCGATGGGGACGACTTTGGCGGGGGCGGTGTGCTGGACGGGGAGATCGACGGCGGATCCGATTCCTTCCTGCCGCCTCTCATGGGGGGGGGCATGGACGACGGGTTCGGCGGACTGCCCTCTCTTGATGGCGGAGACGACAGCCCGGCCGACCGGCTTCGCAACCTGATCGGCGAACGGCAGGCGGAGACCATCGAGATCCTGCGCAACTGGCTTGAAGACGAGGAGAACGCCTGATGCCGATCTCGCACCTGCTGGAAGATTTCCGAACAACCGATCCGGCTGAAACCGACACCCTGCTGATGAGCGAGCTGGACCTTGAAGAACAGCGCCTGGCCGCGTTCGAAAAGGGCTATGCCGCCGGTTGGGAAGACGCCATCGCCGCGGATAACCAGGGCAAGGCGCATCTGTCCGCGGCCTTGACCCAGAACCTCGAGGATGCCGCCTTTTCCTATCACGAAGCGCTGACGCAGATGCAGGCTTCGGTCATGCCGGTGTTCGAGGCGATCGCCGAACAATTGCTCCCGGGGATGATCCGGGCCGGCCTGGCGCCCCAGATCCTGCGCGCGCTCGACGATATCGCCACCCAGGCCATGGGCCGGCCGCTTGTGCTGGCCATTCCGCCCGGCACCGAGCAGGTGATCGCCCCGCTGCTTCCCGAAATCGACAATGTCGAGATCATTCTCGACGAGGACCCGACACTGACCGACGGCCAGGCCCGGCTGCATCTGGACGACGGTGGGGTCGAAATCGACCTGACCGCGCTCGCCGACGAGATGCGCAAGGCGATCACGGCCTTCGTCTTTGAAACCCGCAAGGAGACCTCAAGTGACAGAACTGCCTGACGGCGAAACCCGGCATGACGCGTCCAACCCGTTTTCCGCGGTGCCGATTGAAATCGTGGTCAGCGTCGGCAAAGCCCGGCCGCTGGTCCGCGACCTGATGCGGCTGGGCGAGAATGCCGTGCTGGCGCTGGATCGCCGGGTCGAGGACCCGGTCGAGCTTTATGTCGGCGACAAGCTGGTCGCCCGGGGCGAGCTGGAAGAACTGGAAGGCGACACGCCCGGTCAGCTGGCCGTCCGCCTGACGGAGATTGCGAACCTTCGTGACGAACTGGGCTGACGCGATGCGCCGGACGGCCTGGATCCTGGGGCTGGTCCTGGTCATCGCCCTGCCGGCGACCGCTCAGGCGCAGGAGATTTCGGTGTCGCTGGGCGATGGCGGATCGCTGACCGCCCGGTCGATCCAGCTGATCCTGCTGATTACCGTGCTCAGCATCGCGCCGGGCCTGGTGATCATGATCACCTGCTTCCCGTTCCTGGTAACGGTGCTGTCGATCCTGCGCCAGGCGATCGGGCTGCAGCAGGCGCCGCCGAACATGCTGATCGTCAGCCTGGCGCTGTTCCTGACCTATTTCGTGATGGAGCCGGTCTTTACCACCGCCTGGCAAAACGGGATCGAACCGCTTTTGTCCGAACAGATCGACACCGAAGCCGCCTTTGTCAGAACGATGGATCCGTTCCGCGATTTCATGGCCGCGCGCATCGATCCCGATACCTTCACGGCCATGGCCACCCTGCGCCCCGATGCCGACCTGGACGCCCCGGCGCGGGATGCGCAACTGTCGCTGCTGGTGCCAAGCTTCCTGCTGTCTGAAATCTCGCGCGCATTCCAGATCGGGTTCGTGATCTTCCTGCCGTTCCTGGTCATCGACCTGGTTGTCGCCGCCATCCTTATGTCGATGGGCATGATGATGGTCCCGCCAGCGGTCGTGGCACTTCCGTTCAAGTTGGCCTTCTTTGTCGTGGCAGACGGGTGGAGCCTGATCGCTGGGGCATTGGTGCGAAGTTACTTCGAATGACCGGTCCCGCCAGCGTGGCGGCCGCCGAAACAGCAACCGGCCGGCCACGCGAAGGTGACCGGCCGGCGGCTTTCACTGGCAAGGCGGATGCGCTCAGGCGGCGAGGTTCAGGTGCAGCACGTGGTGCTGCCCCACGTCGGGACGGCTTTCGCTGTCCGACATCGCGGCGCGCATCATCTTCAGGCCCACGACGACCGGATTGCCATCCGACACCCAGACCGACGCTTCGCGCGGCGTGAACCGCAGCAGCGTGACCTTGGGGTCCTCGCGGCCTTCCTCGAACCAGGCGGCGGCGGCGAAGCTCCACAATTCGTCAAGCTTTTCCGCGCTGTCATAGGTCACCAGGCTTCCTCTCAGGCTGGCGTGAAAGCCATCGCCGGGGGATTGCACCGTGAACCGGGCCTCGGCCCCGTGGCCGATGGCGGCCACGAGATCGGTGTCCGAGGAGGTGATGAACCAGAGGCTTTCCGTCTCGGGATCGGTGAAATGCGTCATCGGCTGGGGATGCTGATCCGCATCCGCGACCCACAGCATTCCGGTCCGGCTGTCAGACAGCTTGTCCCAGAGTTGCGCCTTGGCTTCCACCGAATCTTCGGTCTTCCAGGCCATGGCTCACACCGAAGCGAGGATGTCGTCGACCATCTTGCGCGCTTCTTCCTTGGTCTTGCCATAGCGCTGCTGAAGCTTGCCTTCGATCTGTTCGCGATCGCCCTTGGCCTGTTCCAGTTCGTCATCGGTCAGGTCGCCGTAGCTTTCGCGCAGCTTGCCTTTGATTTCGGTCCATTTACCCTGAATCTGATCTTTATTCATGACGTCACTCCTTTTCGGTTTGCGTCTTTGAATGAGCGTGTCCCGAAGACGTTCAGGACACGTGGTGATCGGGTGGGAACAGCGGACTGCGCCGCTATCCCCTTGCTTCTGATAAATAAACCCGCAGCCAACCGAGATGTTCCGACCATTCGCGAAACCTTGCGGAATTTTGCCGCGTCAGACGATATCCTCGGTCACGCCGGGCAGATCGGTGTGATATTCGGCCATCGCGTCAGGGGCATGCGGCACCAGGAAGCCCGAACGATTTTCGGGCCGGCGCAGGCCGTTACGGGCGATCTCGGCATCCCACCAGGGCTGCAGGGTCTCGATGTGCTGCGCTTCGGGCGGCAGCGGATCCTGCCACCAGTGGCGGAAAATCGCGGCGCGCAGGGCGGCGACGCGGTCGGGTGCTTCAAGACGGATCGCGGCTTCGGTATCCCAATGCATCGACCGGCCGTTCAGGTTGGCGGATCCGACCATGGCGAAATCGGTGTCCGTCACCAGCAACTTGTTGTGCACGTAGATGATGGGCGAACCCGCCAGCACCGAAGCTGTTTCGCGGGCGGCGAAACGCGGCTGAACCGGGCTGGCGAAGGTGGCACGGGGGCCGAACGCCTGCTGGACATGCGATATCGCTTCGGACTGGCGGGCCATGCCGAAGCGGGCGTCAAGTTCGCGCGATCCGTCAAAGGCCACGTCATCGGGCAGGGCCGGCAGGACCACCATCAGGTGCAGGTCCGGATTGGCCAGCGCGGCATCGGCCAGGGCGCCGGAAATCACCGACGACCGCAGGAACTGCGTTTCGATATAGATCAGGTGGCGGGCGCGGGCGAAGGCGGCCAGGTGATCCTCTTCGATTTCGTGGCGTACGGTGCGCGGCGACAGAAAGGGGAACTGGACCCGACGCGGCGCCGACAGGGTGCGGCGCAGGTAGCGGGTGGGGCCGGGGTCGGCCTTGCCGGCGGTCACGTCCAGCATTTCGTCCAGGTGCCGGCGCGCCTCCAGCGCCTCGGGGCCACGGATCAGCAGCTGCACGTCGGACCAGGTTTGGTCCGCCGGGCGGTCGTGATCCGGCGTGTCCCAGCGTCGTTCGTTCAGGTCGAGCCCGCCGATATACAGCACCTCGTCGTCGATCACGGCGAGCTTCTGGTGATGGCTGACAGGGTAAAGCCCCGGCAGCCGGTCGGGATCCAGCCGCACGGCCTGCAGCTTGCGCCGCAGCCCGCGGATCTTGCGCAGTTTTTCCTGCCATTTCATCACCACCACCGGCAGCAGGCCCAGCCAGGGCAGCAGCCCGGCTTCGGCGGCGTGCAGATTGGCGATGACCTGCAACTGCCCCCGTTCGGGCCGGGCGACTTCCCACAGCGCGCCGGCCTGGCGCTTGGTCTGCCAGGTCAGCTCGTGCAGGTCGGTGGCGATCACCGGGTCGAAATCGCTGACGATCAGGTGAATGCGCACGCCACGCTTCAGCGCGTCTTCCAGCAGGTCGAACCAGGTGTCGCCCACGGCCCGACCTTCGGGGCTGCGCAGTTTCGTGCGCATGTCGAAGATGCGGAACCCGGCGGTGATATCCTTTTTCGCGGCAAGAACGGCGCGTTCGAAGGCCGGCCAGGCTTCTTGCGCGGTGATCAGGACCTCGAAGTCCGGCATGTCCCTACCCTGTCATGTCAGTGGGGTGCGTTGGCGTCGAAATCGGCGCGCTTGAACGTCACTTCATAGCGATAAGTCCGCTCGTCCTCGGCTTGTTCCGCACGACCTTCCAACTGGCTGATGAAGGCCCGCATCAGGCGCGTGCCAAGGCCGCCCATCTCCTCGGTATCAAAGGACGCTTCGGGCATGACCCGCTGGCCCACCGTGTTTTCGATGCAGAACCGCACGGTTCCGTCGTCGCGCGCCTCGAGCCAGACGGTGATCCGCGCCGGGCCGCCATCGGGCCGGCCGGCATATTTCACCGCGTTGGTCATCGCCTCGGAGAACAGCATCGACAACGGCACCGCCTGGTCGGGGAACAGGTGCACCTCGTCCAGGTGGGTTTCGATTTCCAGCCGCGCCTCGGGTCCGACCGGGGCAAGGTCCGCCAGCAGGGCGCGGATCATCTCGGATGCATCGATCGTCGTGGTTTCCGGCCCGGTGTAAAGCGACCGGTGCAGCATGGCGAGCCCGCGCACCCGGCGCTGCAGATCGCCCAGGATGCGCTTGGCCTCCTGGCTGCGGGTCAGGCGCGACTGCATGTTCATGATCGACGCGATAAGCTGCAGGTTGTTCTTTACCCGGTGGTGCACCTCGCGCAGCAGGACTTCCTTGTCGCGAAGATCCTGCTCCTGCTTGGCCTCGGCCTGGGCCAGCAGAAGGATCATCCGGTTGAATGCGGTTTCGGCGGATTTCAGTTCGTCGGGCGGGCGGTCCAATTCGATCCGGCCCTTGGTCAGACGGCCAAGCGCGTGTTGCCGCATGGCCGAGGCCAGCGCATGCACGTGGCGGATCACCAGCCGCTGGACCCCGAAGAAGGCCACGCCCATGCCCGCCAGCCACATCAGCAGCGGGAAGGCGACGGACAGGCGCGCGCGCCAGATCGCGTGATCGTTGGCGGCCAGTTCGGCCGGCCAGCTGCCGACGATGGCGGCCGATCCCGGCACGATCTGGGAAATGGCAAAGACCCGGCGTTCGCCGGAATTGGTCCAGGCCTGAAAGGTTTCGCCGATGCGATCGAACAGCGCCGGGGGCCGGATGCCGGCCGGCATGTAGGCGTCGGCGGTCTCGGACCCGCCGGTGGCCGAAATCACCTGTCCATCCGCATTGATCGCCGACAGGTGCAGGCCGCGCGCCGTGGCATCGTCGTTCAGCAGCGCATCCGCGATCCGGCTGGGGATCGAGATCATCACGTAACCTTCGACGTCGCCTTCGCGCTGGATCGGTTCGGCCACCACGACCACGGGAATGCCGGTGATCCGGCCCTGGGCGACCAGTTCCATGTAGGGGCCGCCGCTGTCCTTGATGCGCTTGAAGGTTTCCGAATCCGCAAGGCTGATGCCCGACCCGCGCGAAGCACAGGTCACTTCTCCGTCACGGTCGGCAAAGCCGGCATAGGCGAACCGGGGATGGAACCTTACGAATTCGGCCAATAGCTGGTCGCATTCGTTCTGAAGGCGTTCCATCCCCACGGCGGACATGCCCTGCGCCGCGCCAAGCGCTTCGCGGATCAGTTCGCGTTCCGCCGCGGCGGCCGATTCCGTCTCAGCCAGCAGGGCGGCCTGGTTCAGACGCTCGGCCTCGGAAATCACCGCGCGTGTCTGGTACACGGATATCAGGCCCAGCGGCAGGATCGCCAGGGTAATAAGGACCACAAGCTGGCCGGTCAGGCCGCGCAAGGGCGCCAGCAATCCTTTCATTCCCTGGTGCTCCGCAGATCAGGCCGCGCGTGTGGGAGAAGACACGATCCCCGCAGTCACGGAATCGGTGAGGTCGAGTCCGTTGTCCTCGTCCAGATGCATCAGTTCAGCCAGACGTGCGCGTGCACGGTTGACCCGGCTCTTGATGGTCCCGACCTTGACGCCGCACATGTCGGCCGCTTCCTCGTAGGAAAAGCCGCTGGCGCCAACCAGGATCAAGGCTTCGCGGTGCTCTTCCTTCAGCACGGCAAAGGCGTCGTTGAAATCCCGCATCTGCAGGCGCCCGTCGTGGTCGGGCTTTTGCGACAGGCTCTGGGCGTGTGAGCCATCGGCATCCTCGACCTCGCGCTGACGTTTTCGGTGGTGCGAATAGTACGTGTTCCGCAAGATCGTGAACAGCCAGGCACGCATGTTCGTCCCGGCTTCGAAACTGTCTATGTTGCTCCATGCCTTGACCAGAGCGTCCTGGACCATGTCGTCGGCCAGGGCGGAATTTCGGGTCAGACTGAAGGCAAAGGCGCGGAGCGACTTGATGTGCTCCACAATCTCGTCACGCGGATTAGCCGCCATTTCGAGAGCCTCCAACCTTGGATTTGGACGCTTGTTGTTCCGACTGTCCGCCTGTGTCGGCCGCGCGCAATTCGGCCAGCAGGTTTGTGAACCTGTCGGGTATATCCTCGTTCAGAACATCGTCGAACGCCCGTTTGAGATTGGCGTCGATCATATGCTCCACCCTAGATGCGCGATTTTTTTCCGTCATGTCTTTCTGCGCTCAACCATTTATTTTTCTCCGCGACGGGAACGAAACGCCGTCTGTCAGGTTTGGTTCCGTAGATAGTCCAAAAAAAGTGAGACAAACAGGATGACCACAGCCTCTACCGGAGATCTTGCCGCTCAGGTCGGGAGCAATCTTCCCTATCTGCGCCGCTATGCGCGTGCTCTGACCGGGGCGCAGGACCGTGGTGACAAGTATGCGATGGCAACGCTGGAAGCGATCCTTGCGGATCCCGAGGTCTACGACAAGGACCTGCCTGCGAAAGCGGCGCTTTTCCAGGTCTTTCACACGATCTGGTCATCGACCGGCGCCGCATTCAGCGATGGCGAAACCGGCCTGGCCGCCCGCGCGCAGGCGCATCTGGCGAACCTGACGAACGACACCCGCGAAGCGCTGCTGCTGCACACGATCGAAGAATTCTCGTTCGAGGACCTCGCGTCGATCCTGAGCGTGAGCGAAGCGGAAGCCAGGGAGCTTGTCGACATAGCCTATACCGAGATGTCCAAGTCGGTGTCCGGCCGCGTCATGATCATCGAGGACGAGGCGATCATCGCCATCGACCTGGAAGCGATCGTATCCGAGATGGGTCACCAGATCACCGGCGTGGCGCGCACCGAAGACGCCGCCATCGCCCTGGCCGACCAGGAAAAGCCCGACCTGATCCTGTCCGACATCCACCTGGCCGACAATTCCAGCGGCATCGACGCGGTGAACAGGATCCTGGCCAAGCATGGCGCCGATTGCCCGGTGATCTTCATCACCGCCTATCCCGAACGCCTGCTGACCGGCGAAGGCCCGGAACCGGCGTTCCTGATCTCCAAGCCCTACAGCGAAGACCAGGTCCGGTCCGCCGTCAGCCAGGCGATGTTCTTCGCCTCGACGGAAACGCTGAAGGCCTGAACCGGACATATCATCACCTGTTTGCAGAGGGGGCCGCGTGCCCCCTTTTTTTCTCTGGCTTTTTGTCCCGCTTCCGACGGACGCACGCCCTGTGATCACACAGGTCACGACGGGATCAAACGCCACCCCCGGCACCAAAAAGGCCCCGCTCGAAAGCGGGGCGAGGTAGCAGGCAGAAGATGCCTACGGGACAAAGGTGTGCTGCGCGCCCGGCTTACTTGGCGATGGCGCGCAGCATCCATGCGGCGGTCTCGTGGAACGCGCTGCGGGCGGTGGCCAGGTCGTCGGTGACCGGGTCCTTGCGGCCATCCACCAGGTCGACCAGCGCATGCAAACGATGGGCGACACGTTCGTGATCCGATGCCAGGTCCTCGACCATGTCGGCGGCGGTCATGTCCACGCCAAGATCCTTGATCTTCGAATGGTCCATGATCTGCGCCATCGTCGACGGGGCCAGTTCACCCAGCGCGCGGATGCGTTCGGCCAGGACGTCGGCGGCGGCGAACATGTCTTCGTACTGTTCCTCGGTCAGCTTGTGGATCGAATAGAACAGCGGGCCTTCCACGTTCCAGTGATAGGCGTGGGTCTTGAACACCAGGCGGTAGGTATCCGCCAGAACGCCGGTCAGGGCCTGGGCAATCGCCTTCGTGTCACGCACGCCGGTCGAAACCTTGTCGGACGAAGGAACGACTTCCAATGCATCTTTCATGGGTCTTCTCCTTTTAATTCCTATTATATTACAAACGCATAGACCCTATCCGGGTTCCCCGTTTCCCGGATTTTTCGTTCCCGGCAGCCCGCCACCGGCGTCGTGATCCACCGCGACCGAGATCAGCGTGGGTCCGGCCGCGTCGCGGGCGGCCTGCAGCAGTTCGGGCAGGTCGTGCAGCCCTTCGGCACGGGCATGCACCCAGCCAAAGGCCCGGGCCAGCGCGTCCCAGCCGGGATTGCCGAAGCGAAACGCGGGGCCGTCCTGGCCGCCGTGTTCCTCGATCAGACGCAGCGCGCCGTCGTCCCACACCATGACGGTCAGGTTCAGCGACAGCCGCGCGGCGGTTTCCATTTCCTGCACGTTCATCATCAGGTCGCCGTCGCCGCAGATCGCCAGGGTGCGGCCCCGGGTCTTCAGCCGGGCCGCCGCGATGGCGCCGGGCAGGGCCAGGCCCATGCCGGCCAGCCCGTTCGGGACAATCACCTGCCCGGCCCGCCGGGGCGAGACATGGCGCGCGATCCACAGCTTGTGCAGACCGACGCCCGACAGCACGGTATCCTCGTGATCCAGATCGTCCGAGATCACCCGGCAGATATCCTGCGGCGCAATCGGGCCGGTCCGGTCTTCGCTGCGTTCCCGGCGCAGGGTGCGGCGCATGGCGTCGCGGGTCGCCATGAAGGTCGGCACATCGGCCCAGCGTTCCCCGTCCAGCCGGTCACGCAGCCCGGAAATCGCCGCGTCGATATCGCCGGCGATCTGGTCGGCCAGCCGCCAGCCGGCGTCGGCGGGAATGATCTCCGGCCCCACGGCGACGACGGGGATACGACCGTCACAGGTGAAATCGGCCGCCGACAGTTCCACCGGGTCGACACCGATGGCGACGATCAGGTCCGACGCCTCGACCGCCAGGTCGATGTAATCGCCATCGGGCTGGCCGATGGTGAACAGCGTCTGCGGATGATCGGGGGCCAGGATGCCCTTGGCCATGAAGGTCGTGGCGACCGGCAGGCGGGTGGCTTCGGCGAAATGGCGCAGCGTCTCGCTGGCGCCGCCGCGCAGGACACCGGCGCCGGCCAGGATCATCGGGCGATCCGCCGCGCGGATCGTGCGGGCCGCTGCGTCCAGCGCATCGGGCGCCGGGCACGGCGGCAGGGGCTGCGTCATCGCGATGGGCGGGCGTTCGGTCTCGCCCTCGGCCACATCCTCGGGCAGGCACAGGTGCACCGCGCCGGGCCGGCCCGACACCGCCTGCCGCCAGGCCTCGGCCACGCAGGCGGGCACGGCGTCGGGGTCCAGGATCATCCGGCTGAACTTGGTCACCGGCCGGAACAGGGTTTCCAGGTCCAGCATCTGGTGACTGTCCCGCCCGATCCGCCGCCGGGCGCCCTGCCCGGTGATGGCGATCAGCGGCACGTGGTCGAGGTTGGCGTCGGCCACCCCCGTCACCAGGTTTGTGGCCCCGGGGCCCAGCGTCGCCAGGCAGGCGGCGGGCGCGCCCGTCATCCGGCCCTGGACCGATGCCATGAAAGCGGCGGCCTGTTCGTGGCGGCACAGGATGAATTCCATGTCCGACGCCGCGATGGCCTGCATCAATGCCGTGGTTTCCTCTCCCGGTACGCCGAAGATGGTTCTGACACCCACCGCCTGAAGCGATGCGATCAGTGCCTCGGCGCCGGTGCGGGTCTCGGTCATCGTGTCTTTCATGAAAGTCCTTCCGTCAAAGCCTGCCGCGCGGGATCCCGCCGATGTGTTCGGCGCCATATCGCTCGTGATGCCCGAGAAGGGCGAATCAGGCGGGTTCGGCACGCTGGGTGGAACCCGTCGCGATCCGGGCGGCTTTCGTGCGCAGGGGTCGGGGCGGCCCGCGTCTTTGGACCGCCGGAATGCAAGCGGGCGGCGCCATCCGGCGACCGCCCGTCTTCGTTACCAGGATCCGCGCACCAGCCGGACGACCAGCGTCGCCAGGAACAGGACAAGGAACAGGACGAAAAGAACCTGCGCGATCCCCGAGGACGCCGCCGCGATTCCGCCAAAGCCGAACAGTCCCGCCACAAGCGCGACAACGAAAAAGATCAGGGCCCAGTACAACATCGTTACATCCTTTCACATTGGTCACCTGAAGGCTCAACGTGAAGGCGAACGCAGTGGTTCCCGATTTTTGCCGTGGAACTTTTCGGAGACCCACGACGTTACTGCTCCGAACCGCGCACAGGCGCGTCTCTGCCGGGCACCGCGTAGATGTCTGTTTTATTACCTCGTAACAGAAGGTTACTCGGTTTGCCCGGCCAATCAACGCAAACGCGGGAGTTCCCTTGCCGACGATCCTGGCCCTTTCGAACCGCCCGCGCTCAGCTCATGAGCTGACGGATCGCGCGGTTCAGATCGTCTTCGGCATAGGGTCGCGACAGATGCGCGATCCCCAGCGGCTCCACCTCTGGTGGAGGACCGTTCAGCACCAGGATCCGCGCGCCTCTCAGGTGTTGTTCCATCAGCAGGTCCTGCGCCGTGTCGGCGTCGGGCGTCACGCCCAGCACCACAAGCTGCGGCCTGTGACGGGTTTCGGCCAGGATGGCCTGCGCGTGTTCGACCGACCGGATGTGAACCACCGGCCCCAGGTGGAACCGCTCGAACGCGTCCCTGAGGTCATCCGCTTCAACGAAATTCTCGACAATGATCAAAGTCCCGATGTCGGCACCAAGGCCTGCATCTTCCATGTGACTCTCCGCTGGGTTTTCAGCTTGATGCCACACGTCCTGCCCCCAGCGCATTAAACCATGACATAGGACAACTCGTTTGACGATTGACTGCGCGAACTGCCCCCTTCGACGACATGACATGTTCTCTCCGGTGTCCAAGGCCACGCTGGCCTTCATCCAGAAGTTCAAGACCGGCGAACTTGTCGCCCAACCCGGAACCCAAATCCTGACGGAACAGGCGTCGTCTTCACAGTTGTTCACGGCATTGGACGGCATGGGCGTCCGCTACAAGACAACCCGCGACGGCCGGCGGCAGGTGGTGGGATTTGTCCTGCCCGGCGATTTCGTCGGGCTGCAATCGGGCGTCATGGATGTCATGCGCCATTCGGTCGAGGCCACGACCGAGATGCGGCTGTGCGTGTTCAACCGGACGGACCTGTGGTCGCTGTTCAAGTCGCAGCCCGACCTGGCGTTCGACCTGACCCATATCGCCGCGAACGAGGAACACCTGCTGGGCGAGGCGCTGACCGCCATGGGCCAGATGGACGCCCAGGCCAAGATCGCGTGGGCGCTGTACCGGTTCGACCAGCGGCTGAGCGCCGTGGGTCTGCGCAAGAACGGCCGGGTGCCCCTGCCCTATCGCCAGCAGGACCTGGCCGATGCGCTTGGCCTGTCGCTGGTGCACACCAACAAGACGCTGGCCAAGCTGAAGTCCGGCAACATCCTGACCTGGTCCGACGGCTGGTTGTCGGTGTCGGACCTGCCCGGCCTGGCCAAGCTGTGCGAAATCGATACCGAAGCCAGCTGCGAACGTCCGCTGATCTGATCCCCTGGTCTGATCAGCCGTCCGATCCCCGATCCGATCCGGGTCTGGCGCCGCTTTGGCGCCGGCCCGCAAGCGATCCGCACCTGATCTGGCCCTGATCTGGCCTTTCCCCAAAAGCAAACGCCCGGCACCAATGGCCGGGCGTTGATCTGTAAATCTGTCGGTCGGGCGCGCCGCAGGGGCGCGACCGGGTCACACGTGCGCGGTGCGCGACCGGGGACCAGCGACAAGCCAGATGATGAAGCCGATCAGCGGCAGGATCAGCACCAGAAGGCACCACAGCACCTTGGAGCCGGTCGATGCACCCGAACTGACGATGGACACGATGGCCCAGATGTCGAGGATCAGCAGGATCAGGCCGCCAATGCCGGTAATTTCCAAACCCATGTCATGTCTCCTTATTAATGGGGTGTGGCGCGGAACGCCCCGCGCCGGGGTGGTTCGCTTCGGGTTACTGATCGCGCAGCGCGTCGATCAATTCGTCCTTGCTCATGGTCGAGCGGCAGTCGATGTCCAGTTCGCGCGCCCGTTCGTACAGGTCGGCCTTGGTCCAGTCTTCGTAGGGCGACGCCTTGCCACCTTTCACGGACGGGGACATGTCGTCGTTGGCCTGGGCATTCGCGATCGCCGCCGCCTTCGACTTGCCGTACCCTTCGTCCAGAAGCGCCTCATATGTATCGTCGTCCTTGATGGACGACCCGTGCCGGTCACCCATGGCCAACCTCCAGCAGTGCGCTTTGGACAATGTCCGGCAGAACGTCGACGTCCAGCGCGCAGGCCGAAATCAGGTCGGCATCCGAATTGCCGCATTTCTTCCAGTCCGCGCCGCTTTCTCCCATGATCCCCGCGACCAGTATCGCGCCGATCAGCACGGCCACGCGGGGTTCGAAACGGATCGCTTTCCCTGTCGATGTCGCAGACGGCATCGTTTTTTTCCTTTTTGATTTCCGTTGCTTGAAGAACGCCGACCTGTCCGTCAGGTTCCCTTGAAACAGGAAATTTTTGCCCAATGGGCCAAAGGATCCACCGCCAGACGCCGAGGGAACGCTGGCGGCATTACCTCGGTCCGACAACGCCAGTAGACGCGATTGGTTCCAGAAAATCGGAACCGATCGCGATCCGGGGCGTATGCCTGTGGCAAGACGCAAGGAGCGACGCATGACGCAGGAACAATCCGACGACCTCATTCGCGAAGAACAGGAAGAGGAAGCCGTCGAAGAGGCGGCGATGCTGTCGCCGCGGCTGATCTTCGAGGCGATCCGCCGGAACGGCGAAGAGGAGTTGAACCGGCCGGTCCGCGCGCTGTGGAATTCGGGGATCACGGCGGGGCTGCTGATCTCGTTCTCGGTCCTGGGCGAGGCGATGCTGCGCGCCCATCTGCCCGATGCGCCCTGGTCCCATATCATAGAGAACTTCGGCTATACCTTCGGCTTCCTTCTGGTGATCCTGGGACGGATGCAGCTGTTCACCGAAAACACGATCACCACGGTCGTGCCGGTGATGACGTCGCGCGGGATCGGCCCCTACCTGCGCACCGCGCGGCTGTGGACCGTGGTGCTGGCGGCCAACGTGGTCGGCGCATTCATCGTCGCCACGTTCCTGGCCTATGCGCCCGTGCTGTCGGACGACGTGTTCCAGGCGATGACCGAACTCAGCGAACATGCGACATCGCTGCCGCCTCTCGAAGGCCTGGCCCGCGGCATTCCCGCCGGCGTGCTGATCGCCGCGCTGGTCTGGATGCTGCCTGTGGTCGAAACCAGCGAGGTGGCCGTGATCCTGCTGTTCACCTGGCTGATCGCGCTGGGGGATTTCACCCATATCGTCGCCGGGTCGGTGGAAATGGCGTTTCTGGTTGTGCAGGGCAAGCTGGCCGCGGGTCCCGCCGTGTTCGGCTTTTTCATACCGGTGCTGGCGGGCAACGTGCTGGGCGGCACGGTGGTGTTCACCATGCTGGCCTGGGGGCAGATCCGCCCCGAGGTGGCGGAAGAGGTGGCCGAAAAGGAAGACGACAAAACGCATGCCGGCGCCTGAAGTTCCGACAGAAATTTACGGAACGGATGGGGGTCATGGCGGTTCTCTCTCCACAAGGCCCGACACGCCGGGTCGCCACAAAGACCAACTGGAAAGGAGTTTCTCATGCTTCGCCTTCTGACAGCATCGACGCTCGCACTTGCCATCGCCGCACCTTCGTTCGCGGCCTCGACAGCGACCGAAACCACCGCCACATCCGACATTCACGACCCCATCATCATGGACGAGAAGTGGGACTTCAGCATCACCAAGCTGGACCTGCTGAAATCGGAACCCGAAGGCTACAAGAAGATCGACGCCAGCTCGGTATCGGCCGAGGATCTGGTGGGCCTGCGCGTCTATGACGCCAACAAGGAATGGGTCGGCGAAGTCGACAACCTTATCGTGACCCCCACGGGCGACGTCGTTGCCGCGATCCTGGGCGTCGGCGGCTACCTTGGCATCGGCGAAAAGGATGTCGTCGTCGATTTCAGCACCCTGATGCTGACCAGGAACATGGATGACGACAGCCTGCGCATCTATGCCGACGTGACCAAGGATCAGCTCAAGGACCTGCCGGCCTACGACTCCTGATCAGACCTATTTTTAACGAGTTTCGAGGGGGATCCGCACGGGTCCCCCTTTTTCCATGGTCCCGGTTGCATTGGCCCCGGTTACCGTGGTCCGTTTCCCCTGGTCCCGGTCCGGACCTGTGGTCAGCAGTACTGGTCGATCAGGGCCATGACCTCGCCCGGGGTCAGCGGCTTGCGGATATGGCCATTGATCCCGTAGCTGCTGAGAACTCCGTCATCGAGGAAACGTTCATCGGATGTCACCGCGATGATCGGCACCGCCGGGCAGGACTCCTCGGGCAGTCCGCGGATCGCCTGGCTGGCCTCCAGCCCGCTGTCGTCCTGCATGTGGACATCCATCAGCACGACGCCATATGCGGTCGGATCGTTCTGATATCGGATCAGCCCGTCCTTGGCGCTGGACGTGATGTCGATCGCCACGCCAAGCGTGTCGCGGATCTCCTGCATCATGAAGCGTGTGAACCCATCGTCTTCGACGAGAAGTATCTTTTTCCTGGTGTCAGTCACGGCAGACTCGACTCAACTTGTGATTGATATGAAGTGTTATGTTTATACTGATGAGTGCGTCCGCGATACCTGAATAGCGGCATGCCCCCCATATTCACCGACACGCGCTGGCGAATGCGCAACAGTATTGTGGCGAAAATGGTGCAGAGTCGCGTCAGAACCAGCTGTCCTGCATGTCATAGGCTGACGGGTCGTCGGCGCCCAGGATCCGCGCCCAGCCGTCGGTGCGCGACACTTCCCGCGCAAAGAAATACCGCGCCGCCTGCTGCTTGCCCTTCAGGAAATCGCTGTCGCCGTCGCGCCTGGCCTTCGCCTGCGCGGCCGACGCAATGCGCAGCCACATCCAGCCCATGACCACGTGGCCCGTGAAATCCAGGTACAGGGTCGCATTGGCCAGCCCGCGTTCGGGATCCGCCAGCACCGCAGCCGTCAGGCTGCGGGTCACATCCTCAAGGCGCGCGACCGCCTGTTCCAGTTCAGCCCCAAGCGGATGACCGGCGGCGGCGATATCGGCGCGGATCGCGCCGGTCAGGGCCGCGAAACCGGCGCCGTTCTGCATAAGCACCTTGCGGCCCAGCAGGTCCATGCCCTGGATGCCGTGGGTGCCTTCGTGGATCGGGTTCAGACGGTTGTCGCGGTAATAGCGTTCCACCGGGTAGTCGCGGGTATACCCCGCCCCGCCCAGCACCTGGATCGCGTGCTTGTTGGCTTCCAGGCAGAATTCCGACGGCCAGGATTTCGCCACCGGCGTCAGCACATCCAGCAGGGTCAGAGCGTCGGCATCCCCGGCCCGATGCCTGTCGACCAGCATCGCGCAGTGCAGCGCCAGCGCCAGCGCCGGTTCCACCGCCGCCTTCTGCGCCAGCAGCAGCCGGCGGACGTCGGCGTGTTCCGTCAGGGACACCTGTGACGACGTCGGATCCTTGGCGGCGGGGGACCGCCCCTGAGGGCGCTCGCGTGCATAGGCCAGCGAGGCCTGGAACCCGGCCTGCCCCAGCGCCGTCGCCCCCATGCCGACGCTGATCCGCGCTTCGTTCATCATCTGGAACATGTAGGCCAGGCCCCGGTGCGGTTCACCCACCAGTTCGCCGATGCAATCGCCCCGTTCCCCGAAGTTCAGCGCGCAATTGGTAGTGCCGCGATAACCCATCTTGTGGTTCAGCCCGGCCAGCGTCACGTCGTTCCCGGCCCCGTCCAGCCGGACCTTGGGTACGATGAACAGCGATATCCCCTTCACGCCCGCAGGCCCGCCGGGGATCTTGGCCAGCACCATGTGGACGATGTTTTCCGACAGATCGTGTTCGCCTGCGGAAATCCACATCTTGCGGCCCGTGATCCGGTATCGCCCGTCCGCCATCGGGTCGGCCCGCGTGGTGATGTCCGACAGCGACGACCCCGCCTGCGGTTCGCTCAGGCACATGGTGCCAAAGAACCGGCCCTGCACCATCGGCTCCAGGTAGCGGGTCTTCTGATCGTCGGTCCCGAAGCTCTGGATCAGGCGCCCGGCGCCGATCGTCAGCATCGCGTAGCCCTTGATCGCGATGTTGGACGCCGAAAACACGAAGGATGCCGCCTGGTGCACCGTTTCGGGCAGGCCGTAACCGCCATGTTCGGGCTTGAACGGCGCGGCCAGGAAGCCGCCTTCGATATAGGCGTCGACCGCGGGCTTGATCGCGTCCGGCAGGATCGCCCGGCCATTGTCGAATGTGGGCTCACGCTCGTCGATCTCGCGCGCATGGGGCAGGTAGAAATCCGTGGCGATCTGGTCGGCTGTGTCCAGGATTCCCAGCACCGCTTCGCGGTCCAGGTCGGTGCCGTCGATGATCCGTTCCACACCGGCGACGTCGAACAGCTGAAACAGCAGGTCCTCGCGGTCATATGCGCGCATGATGTCCTCCTTCTCCCTGTCCGGCATCCTAGCCCGCCCGCGCAACCGCGCCAGACGCGGTGTTGGTGACCTTGCGTCTGTTGAGTTCGCGCCCCAATGGGCCTATCTCGGCTTAAACGCGCGGAGACTCCCACCTTGGCCAACACCCTCTACAAGAACGACCTGCCCGACGGGCTTGACCTTGGTCCGATGGTGGCCATCGATTGCGAGACGATGGGCCTGCACCCGCACCGTGACCGGTTGTGCGTGATCCAGATGTCGGGCGGCGACGGCAATGCGCATATCGTGCAGGTCGAAAACGGCCAGACCAGCGCGCCGAACCTGATCCGTATGCTGGAAGATCCCAAGGTTCTGAAACTCTTCCACTTTGGCCGGTTCGACATCGCCGCCATGTACAACACCTTCGGCGCGCTGGCCGCCCCGGTCTATTGCACCAAGATCGCGTCGCGCCTGGTGCGCACTTATACCGACCGCCACGGGCTGAAGAACCTGTGTTCCGAACTGCTGAACGTCGACATCTCCAAACAGCAGCAATCCAGCGACTGGGGCGCCGACACGCTGACGCCCGCGCAGCTGGATTACGCCGCCTCGGACGTTCTTTACCTGCACCGCCTGCGCGACAAGCTGGACGCGATGCTGGCCCGCGAAGGCCGGACCGACATCGCCCAGGCCTGTTTCGACTTCCTGCCGACGCGGGCAAGGCTTGACCTTGCCGGCTGGCCCGACACCGACATCTTTGCGCATTCATGACCGACAACGAACGCTTTCTCGCCACCGCCCGCCAGGTCGTCACCGACGAAGCCCGCGCGCTTGATGCCCTGGCCGGCGTCTTCGACGACCGCTTTGCCGAGGCCGTGCAGATGATCCTGCAGGCCAGGGGGCGCATCATCGTCTCGGGCATCGGCAAATCGGGGCATATCGGGCGCAAGATCGCGGCGACGCTGGCGTCGACCGGCACGCCCGCCCATTTCGTGCACCCGGCCGAGGCGTCGCATGGCGACCTGGGCATGGTGGCCAAGGGCGACGTGGTCCTGGCAATCTCGAACTCCGGCGAGGCGCCGGAACTGGCCAACCTGCTCAGCTATACCCGCCGTTTCGGCATTCCGCTGATCGGGCTGTCCAGCCGGATGGAAAGCACGCTGATGCAGGCCGCCGACGCGCACCTGCTGATCCCCGCGATGGGCGAGGCCTGCGGGTTCGGCATGGTGCCGACCATTTCCACCACGCTGACGCTGGCGATGGGCGACGCGCTGGCCGTGGCGATCCTGAAGCACCGCGATTTCGGGCCGGAATCCTTCCGCGACTTCCACCCCGGCGGCAAGCTGGGCGCGCGGCTGTCGACCGTGCGCGACCTGATGCACACCGGCGATGCCCTGCCGCTGGTGGACGAAACCACCCCGATGACCGAGGTACTGATCGAGATGACGCAGAAGGGGTTCGGCCTGTCCGGCGTCACCGGTGCCGATGGCCTGCTGACCGGCATCATCACCGACGGCGACCTTCGCCGCCACATGGACGGGCTTTTGACCCAGACCGCCCGCGACGTGATGACCAGCGGCCCCCGCACCATCGCCCCCACCGCGCTGGCCGAGGAAGCCGTGGCGCAGATGACCGGGTCGATCACATCGCTGTTCGTGGTGCCGGTCGAAGGGCCGCACAAGGCCCAGGGGCTGATCCGTCTGCACGATTGCCTGCGCGCCGGGGTGGGCTGACATGGACAGTTATTCGCGCCGCGTGGCCTTTCTGAAAGTGGCCCTGCCGCTGGCCGCGCTCGCGATCCTGTCGACCCTGTTCCTGCTGTCGCGCTCGGACGATCCCAACGCCACGATCCCGTTTTCCGACGCCGAGATCGCGGAACGCATGCGCGACCAGCAGATCACCGCGCCCCGCTTTGCCGGCACCACCGAACGCGGCGACCAGGTGTTCATGTCGGCGGCCAAGGCGGTGCCCGGCAGCGGCGACAACCCCGATGCCGCCCAGGACCTGAAGGGCGAGATCCGGCTGGCCCGGGGCGGTGTGATCACGCTTGAGGCGGAAACCGGCTGGGTGAACCTGCCCGACGACATCGCCGAATTCCGCGGCAACGTGACGATCACCACCGACACCGGCTATCGGCTGGTGACCGACCGGCTTGAAACCGCCGTCAAGCGGATCGACGCCACCGCGCCCAGCCCGGTCAGCGGAGATGGCCCGCTTGGGACGCTCGACGCGGGGGCAATGCGCGTAATGGCGCCCGACAATGACGCGGATGCGACGCATTTGGTGTTCATCAACGGCGTTCACCTGCTATACGACCCCCAGTCAAGCAAGAGGTGAGCCGTGCTGCCGCGATCCCTGTTCCTTGCCCTGACGGCCGTCTGGCTCGCCTCCACGGCCATGGCGCAGGGCACGAACCTCGCTTTCGGGGGGCTCAAGGCCGACCCGACGAAGCCTGTCGAGGTCACCTCTGACACGCTGGATGTCGACCAGTCTGACGGCACGGCCGTCTTTACCGGCAACGTTGTCGTCGGTCAGGGCGAAATGCGCCTGTCCGCCACCAGGGTGCAGGTGGTCTACAAGCAGGACAAGTCCGGCATCGACCGGCTGATCGCCACCGGCGACGTGGTGCTGGTCAACGGGCCGGACGCCGCCAATGCCGAAAAGGCCGATTATTCTATCGACACCGGCATCGTCGTGATGACCGGCAACGTGCTGCTGACCCAGGGCCAGAACGCGCTGAGCGGTGAACAACTGAACGTCGACCTGACCACCGGCACGGCCCGGATGACCGGTCGGGTCAAGACGATCCTTATTCCGGACAGCCAATGACCGACTCTCCGGAACTGGACGTGACCAGGGGATCGGGCGGTCTTCGCGTCGAACACCTGCGGAAATCCTACCGCAAGAAGGTCGTGATCCGCGATTTTTCGATGCACCTGGACCGGGGCGAGGTCGTGGCGTTGCTGGGCCCCAACGGGTCGGGCAAGACGACGACGTTCTACGCCGTCGCGGGCCTGGTCTATCCCGAGGCCGGCACCGTCACCATCGACGGCCAGAACGTCACCACCCTGCCGATGTACCGCCGCGCCCGGATGGGCATCGGCTATCTGCCGCAGGAGATGTCGATCTTTCGCGGCCTTTCCGTCGAAGACAATATCTCGGCCGTGCTGGAGGTGGTCGAAGGCGATCAGCACAGCCGCCGCGAACGGCTGGAAGAACTGCTGTCGGATTTCTCGATCGAACATCTGCGCCGCGCGCCGGCGCTGGCGCTGTCGGGGGGCGAACGCCGCCGGGTCGAGATCGCGCGCTGCCTTGCCGCGAACCCCAAGTACCTGCTGCTGGATGAACCTTTCGCCGGCGTCGACCCGATTTCGGTGGGCGATATCCGCCACCTTGTGTCGGATCTGAAAACTCGCGGCATCGGCGTCTTGATCACCGACCACAATGTGCGCGAGACTTTGGAAATCGTCGAACGTGCCTATATTCTGCACGATGGCCGGGTTCTGATGTCCGGCACGCCACGCGACGTGGTCGAGAACGAAAATGTCCGCCGGGTGTACCTTGGCGAAAATTTTCGTATTTCTTAACCCAATTTAAAGCAATTTTTGAATCACGACATTCAACGGTTTTTTGCCCGGACCGCCGGCGTGTTTTCATTGACAGGCGGGTCAAGGCAGTTCTCAATGATCCTCATGGCACGACTTAATCGCGACGCAACCCCCGCAAATGCCATCGCAAAGGTGGGTGCGGCGCATTGCAGCGCGACGGCGGGCCGGCTTTTCACCTTCACCCGATAGATCGAACAGGTGCGCCCAATGCGTGCCGGTTCACGGGTGAGTTGCCACGAGGAGAGCTCATGCAATACCAGATCAGCGGACACCAGATCGATGTCGGTGCAGCCCTAAGCACCCACGTCGAAGAGGAATTGGGCAGCGTTGTCGCGAAATACGCCCAGCGACCGACGGACGCGAATGTGGTGTTTTCCCGCTCCGCCCATGAGTACGTCTGCGAGAGCACCGTGCACCTGTCGACCGGGCTGACCGCCCAGGCCAAGGCGCATGCGAACGAGATCTACGCGGCGTTCGATGCCTGCTGCGAAAAGATGGACAAGCAGCTGCGGCGCTACAAACGCCGCCTGAAGGACCATCATCGCGACCGTGCGGAACCTGTTGAACTTTTGGGGGTGTCCTCTTATATCCTCGCCTCTGAAGAGCTGGCCGAAGACGCCGAGCCCGATACGCTGCAGCCGATCATCGTCGCCGAGATGGAGACAAAGATACCGTCTTTGTCGGTCGGCGAAGCCGTGATGCAGATGGAACTGGCCGGGGCCCCCGTGCTGGTGTTCCGCAACGAGGGCAAGGACGGGCTGAACGTGGTTTACAGGCGGGACGATGGCAACATCGGCTGGATTGACCCGTAACAACAACAAGCCCCGCCGGGCTGAGGGCGGGCCGGAGCAGTAAGCATGGATCTATCGAAAATCCTCGATCCAGAGGCAGTGAAGGTTCTGGCTTCGGCCTCGAGCAAGAAGCGTCTGTTTCAGGATATCGGTGACCTAGCGCATGCAGCTTACGGGCTGCATGCGGGGGCAACCGTCGAAGCGCTGATGGAACGCGAAAGCCTTGGGCCCACCGGTGTCGGGCATGGCGTGGCATTGCCGCATTGCCGTGTCTCGGGGTTGAATGGCGTCAAGGGCGTGTTCCTTCTGCTTGAAAAACCCATAGATTTCGGCGCCATAGACCGCCAGGCCGTGGACATCGCCTTTGCGCTGTTTGCCCCCGAAGAGGCCGGCGTCGAACATCTGAAAGCCCTTGCACTGGTCTCGCGCACCCTGCGGGACCAGACGCTGTGCGCCAAGCTGCGCGCCAACCGCGATGCGCCGACGCTGCACGCGATCCTGACCGAAGGCCGGTCTTCGTCCCAGGCAGCCTGAGTTCCGTCCGAGCCCCGCCCGAGTGTCAGGGCTTACTCGCGCCAGGCCCCCCAGCCAAACATCATGTAATCCCGCTGATAGATCTGGCGCACCGTCGCCTCGATCCCGTCATCGTAGATGTCGCCCAGCGCATGGGGCCGGTCCGGCACCGACGCGAAGGGCACCGGCGCATTCACCGCGCCCAGCGTTGCCGCAAGCGAAGCCGCCTCGCCCCGCCATTCGTCTTCGCGAAAGACGTGGTCGGGGGGGACGAATTCGCCGAATCCCTGCAGGGCCTGCGCCTGGCTGCACCAGGTCGCATCGACCCGAATCGCCGTCTGCCCGGCCAGATTCGCGCGCAGGAATTCCAGGAACTCGATGAATGCGGTGCGATGGGCGGCCCTGCTCCAGCTGTCGTCAGGCCCGTCTTTCGGGATCGACACCTTGAAGACGCGACGCAGGGTATCGCGGATCTGCAGATAGCTGCCGGGACCGGCGGGCAGGATCCGACGGCAGAACGCGGAATGCGCCCGCGCCACCGGGTGGCGGATCACGGTAAAACTGCGGTGCCCCCGGTTATGCCGCTTCCACTTGCGCAGGTCCTTCTGGCTCATCTTCGTGGCCAGGTCGTCCCGGGTCACCCCGTCAAGCGCGGCAAGCCAGTCGAACACTTCGTCCTCGGGCGCGCCGCGCATCGGCAGGAACAGCAGGGGCGTCTTGGCCGCCCCCACGTAGGACGGCGTCGCCGCACCCCGGCGCGGTTCGAAATTCGGCGTGCGGGTCAGGTTGAACCGGTCGACCCCGGCCAACGCCTGTTCCATCGCCTCGGCGTTTGACACCTTGTCGGTCAGCGGCGCGGGGTTCTGGGGCTTCAGGCTTTGGTCCAGCTGCTCCAGCCGGTCGCCGACCCCCAGCCATTTCGCCAGCCCGTTCATGACATCCAGATCGCGCAGGTCTTCATAAGCCAGGTAGAACGCGGTCTGCCCGCTGACCTGCATTTCGCGCAGCAACCGCAACTGGAAATCCTGCAACGCCTGCACATGGGCATCGAATTCGGCGGCGTCGAACGTGGCCTGCGCGTCCTTGCGCCGGGTGACATTGGTCAGCTTCCATTGCCCCGTCTCCTGCGCGATCTTCCAGCTGACATAGCTTTCCAGCGGATTGCGCGTCAGCACGATCTTGGCGCAGCGCGGATCCTTCAACGCCTTGGCGATGACCCGTTCGTCATGGTCGTGAAAACACCGGAACCCGGCCAGCCCGGCATGCGCCTTCACCGCCTTCAGGACCTTCATCGGGTCGGCGTCCCGTGCCTCCTGGCTGAACCCCAGCATCTCGGTCTTGTTGGGGTAACCAATGAAATGCGGGTTGAACAATTCGCCCAGGCAAGTCACCGACGCAAAGGCGTTCAGGTTCGTTTCCAGAAAGTTCGACCCGGTGCGCATCTCGGCGAAGACGATGAAACAGTCGAAGTCAGTCATCGCGCATCACTGCACAAGGTAGTGTTTGCGAGGCGGCTTTGGCGCATGAATCACGTCTCTCTCCACCGGGAAATCCCCCATCAGGTAGGGATGCATCCCCTGGTTCTTGAGGTTCTGCAGGAAGCGGCCGAAGCCATCAAGGTCCACCATGCGCGGCGCCTCGGCCAGGCGGCGGGTGGACACGGTGCCAATCTCGTCGATGATGGTCTGCAACGGCTCCATCGGGCTTTCGATGAATTCGGCCATGGTCCAGATCCGCACGCGCGCCTTGGTCCAGGTCGACCGCAGCACCTTGAGATGCGCGGCCTCGACCTTTTGCAGCGCCGCGGCCTCGCGCCTGAGGATGGCGAAGTTCTGGTTGGACCGGAACAGCGGCACCGCCCAGGCGCCCGAAATCACCGAGATCTGGGCATTCGGGTCCTTGGCCAGCGGCCATTCGATCGCCTGGTTGTCGCGCGGGCCGAACTGGAAACACTGCCGTTCCCCCCGCGTGTTCCAGATAAGCGAGGTAAAGAACGCCTTGGTGTCGTTGTCCCGGCAATGGGCATTGTCGCTGAGCGCGCCGTTGATCAGCTGCGCGCCACCGGCGAATTCGACCCGCTCCGGCGCAAACAGGTGTCCATGCACGCGGGTGCCGGTCAGCTTGGCGAGCCAGGGTTCGAAATCCTCGAACAGTTCGGTAAAGCCTTCGAAGACCGAATAGGGCGCCGAGGTCAGGCCGTTTTCCCAATCCTCGTTCGGAAAGCGGCTTTGCATGTAAAGCCCAGGCCGCCCGCCCGTCCGCCGTTCGACCGCCTTGGCAAAAATGCGGTCGATCTTGCCCGGGTTGGGTTCGGTCCGCTTCATCGCCAGGGAATCGTCGTTCAGGAACGCCTTGTACAACCTGTCGGCATGGGGCCAGATCTTGCGCGCGACGAAACAATCGGACCGGCGCAGCAATTGCAGGTGGTCGTCGTAGAAGATGTGCGGCTTGCCCTGGAAATCGAACTTGGACAGGGTCAGCGACCGGCTTTCGATATGCGCCGAATACAGCCGCACCATCGACTGGAAATAGCTTTCGTCCGGGATCCAGACGCGTTTGAAATAGCTTTCGAACAGCCCCCGTTCCGGGTCTTCCAGGATCGCCGACAGGGTCTGCCGGGTCAGGCACCACCACTGGCTGCCCATGTGCGGCACCAGCCCGGCGGGGATCCGGCGCTGCAACTTGAAGCGGCGCTGGAAATTGACATAGGCGTCGAACAGCACCCGCTGGCGCCGCCAGGAAAACGGGAAGCGCAGGGTGAACCGTTCCTCGTCCAGCCCGCCGACGGTCCAGGGCACGTCCGCGGTCGTGGCGCTTTCGATGAAATCGGTGCGCGGGCGTGCGGCAAGGTAATCGATCAGCTCCTGCACCGGCCTTAGCGGCAGGCACGACCCCGATGACAGGTAGACGTGGCGCACATCCGGGAAGGCATCCAGCAGCAGTTCCGATCCGGATTGCGACGCCGCGACGATCCCCCAGGTGCCCCATTCACAGCGGTGCCGCTTGCAGAACCGCACCAGCGGATCATCGGCCAGCGACGCCTCGAACCGGCGAAACACCTTGCGCGACACGTTGGCATCCACGTGCAGAACCACCGGACAACCCGCCGCCGTCCAGTGCCGCACCACCTGTTCGGCCCGGTGCAGCGCGGTGTGCACCAGCATGACGATGCCCACCGTGGTCATGCCCAGTTCCCCTTGGACATCAGCCCCAGGATCTCAAGCTGGCGCCAGTTGATGTATTTCTCGGACCAGGTGCACCACAGCTCGGGATCGTCCGTCATCCGTTCGGCATAGGCCTTGTATTCGACCGAGGCCGCATAGTGCTGCTTGCGCTCCAGCTCTTCGCTGGCCTTGGTGTTGAACGTGTCCAGGAACTTGGCGTGCAGCAGGATGCCGCTGGCCTTTTCGCCGCCCCATTCGTCGTAGACCAGGTTCAGACCGCGCGGCAGCAGCATGTGGGTGGAACTGACGTAGACGTACTTGCGGTCCCATTTCACCAGCGGGATCTTGTTCAGCGCCGGCGCCCGGTCCGGCGTATCGGCAAAGAACACCCGGCGGCGCGGCCCGCCCTGGATCCACAGGTTGCCGTATTCGAAATTGCGTTTCAGCGTGTAGTTGCCGGAATCGAACCACGACGCGATCTGCATCGGGTCCTGCCCCGCCCGATAGGGTTGTTCGTCCAGCCGGCCCTTGGGGTACATGTCCAGCAGCATCGCCGAAAACGATCGGATGTTGCTGGCGTCCAGCCAATCGGTCAGCGCACGCAGGGGGCGAGTGTCGCAGAACGGATAGACCAGGAATTCATCCGGATCGACGACCAGGCACCAATGGCCGTGGCCATGCCGGCTTTGCAGCCAGTTCAGCCAGTCGACGCCAAAGCGCGATTTCTTGTAGCTGGCCCCGGTGTGCCACAGCGACACGTCCGGCTGATCGGCCAGGTAATCGCGCGAACCGTCGGTGCTGTCGTTGTCGACGATCAGGAAATGGGCGGCGCCCATGGACCGGTAGTAATCCAGAAAATAGGGCAGGCGCACGTTTTCGTTGCGCAGGGTCGAAAAGACCAGGATATCGCTGGGCCGGATCCGTGCGGTGCGGTCGACGACGGCGGTCAGTTCGCGATGCTTGCGCCAGGCACGACCGCGCCAGCGCTGACGCCTCACACGAAGCTTGTACGACTTCCAGGCGCCCAAAGCCCCGCCTCTTGCTGTCCTGACGGGTCAGGGCGTGCCGGATGCCTCAGACCCTTGTGCATACGATGTCGAAATGATCCGCCCAGGTCGGGGCCGTGAAGGTCGACCTCGTGACGTTCACATCCTCCTGGTGCCGGGACGTGACCTGGCCTTCGACAACGTTCTTCCATAGATAACCTTCGGTTTCATTTACGTAAACGGGAATATCACCCAGTGTCTCGCGATACACGGGCAGGTCCCTGAGGTAGATTGAAACACCCGATAATGCAGCTTCAAGTGGTGGCAGGCCGTATCCCTCGGCCCGGCTGGGAAACAGCAGGCCCCGGCTGCGGCGCAGCAGGGCCGCGATGGCCCCGTCGGACAGGCCGGGCAATTCGCGGATCGGGCTGGTGGACGGCAGCGCGTCGAGCCGGGCGAAGACCGCGTCGTTGTTCCAGCCGCGCGATCCGCAGATCACCAGGCCAGGCAGGTCCTGCGCGGGGTATTCCCTGGCCAGCTCGTCCCAGACGTCCAGCAACAGATCATGCGCCTTGCGCGGCTCGATCGTGCCGATGGTCACGAAATAGGGCCGGTCCAGATCCAGATCGGCGGGCAGCGCAGCGGGGTCCGGCGCGGCCCGTGTGACGCCAAGCGGGGCGATCAGCAGGTCGGGACAATCCGTCAGATGCGCGCGCAGCCGGTCGGCGGTGAACTGCGAATTGCACAGGATCAGGTCCGCCTCGGCCCCGGCCGCGTCAAGCCGGGACCGGAACAGGTCCACGGTGCCAGGGCGCTGGTATTCCGGGTGATCCAGCGGGATCGTGTCGTGGATCAGAACCGCGATCGGCCCTTTCGTGCCGTCGCGGATCGCCTGCAGCGCCGGGCGGTCCAGCGCGGTATGGCCGGTGTTCAGGTAAACCGTACCCTCTGGCAGGTGCCGCCGCAGGACGCCGGGCAACCGGCCGGACAGACAGCGCCCCACCGCGATCCGGCGCAGCGTGCTTTCGGCGCGACGCACCACTTCGGGCCGCTTGCGGAACAGCCACGACAGCGGATCGACAGGCCCCCAGGGCGCGCGCCCGTGAAACGCATCGCGCACGGCGCCCAACCCCACATGGTCCAGCAACAGGTAGCCGGCGCCGGTGCGGACCAGCCCGAAAAGCGGCACATCGTCCTGCAGAAGGTGGTCGAGATAGGCCAGTTCCACCCGGTCGACACCGGTGGGCTGGCGGCCGGCGCGGGTCAGGCTTCGGGTCAGGTCTAGCAGCCGCGCGGGCGGCGCGTTATTCGTCGTAATGGCCAGCTTGATGCCATCTCCAGGCGTCGGCGATCATGGTCTGCATCTTCGACCGAGACGGCGTCCAGCCCAGCTCCTCCTCGGCCCGGGTGGATCCGGACACCAGCTTGGTCGCATCCCCGGCCCGGCGCGGACCTTCGTTGTAGGGCACTTCGCGGTTGGTGACGCTGCGCGACTGGTCGATCACCTCGCGCACGGAAAACCCGTCGCCGGTGCCCAGGTTGAAGACCCGGCTGCCCTTGCCGTCCTCAAGCCATTTCAGACCCAGAACATGGGCATCCACCAGGTCGCAGACATGGACGTAATCGCGGATGCAGGTGCCGTCAGGCGTGTCGTAATCGGTGCCGAAGACCGTCAGCGCGTCGCGCTTGCCGTCGATGGCGTCCAGCATCAGCGGGATAAGGTGGGTTTCAGGGCGATGGAATTCGCCGACCTCGCCGTCGGGATCGGCGCCCGCCACGTTGAAATAGCGAAAGATCACGTGTTCCAGCCCGTCCGAGGCCAGGAAATCGCGCAACACGTCCTCGATCGCGCGCTTGGAGGCGCCATAGGCGTTCAGCGGTTCCTGCGGGGTGTTTTCGTCCAGAACGACGTTGTCGTGTTCGCCATAGGTCGCGCAGGTCGACGAGAAGACGAAGCGTTTGCAGCCCGCGGCGCAGGCGGCCTCGATCAGGTTCAGCGATCCCAGGACGTTGTTGCGCCAGTATTTTCCCGGCAGCTTCATCGCCTCGCCCACAAGGCTTAGGGCGGCGAAATGCATCACCGCGACAGGCGCGTAGCGGGCAAAGACCTCGTCCAGCCGGTGCCTGTCCAGCAGGTCACCTTCTTCGACGGGACCGAATTTCACCGCCTGTCGCCAGCCGGTGACGAAACTGTCGAAAGTGACCGGAATATATCCGGCCGCCTTCAAGGCCTTGCAGGCGTGCGAGCCGATATAGCCCGCACCGCCCGTCACAAGAACATGCTGCACCCTGTACCGTCGCCCCGCGTCTATTGCCGACTTACTGCGCGGCCTTGTCGACCTGCGTGATCTCCATCAGGAAGCGATGCAGGTCTTCGCGCAGATCGTCGCGCGCCAGGCCGAAGGCCACGGTGGCCTGCAGGAAGCCCGCCTTGGACCCGCAGTCGAACCGCTGGCCACGGAACCGGTAGCCATAGACGCCGCGTTCGCTTTCGATATCCGCCGCGATCGCGTCGGTCAGCTGGATCTCGCCGCCGGCGCCGGTGCGCATGTTGTTCAGCGTGCGCAGGACCGACGGTTCAAGGATGTAGCGGCCGATCACCGCCAGGTTCGACGGCGCTTCTTCCGGCTTGGGCTTTTCGACCATGCCCTTCACCTTGACCATGTGGCCCATGTCCTCGGACACGTCCAGAACGCCGTAGGACTTGGTCGCTTCCGGAGAAACCTCCATCGCCGCGACCATGTTGCCGCCGGTTTCCTCGTAGGCTTCGACCATCTGCTGCAGGCAGGGGGTTTCGGCCGCGATCACGTCATCGGGCAGCATCACCGCAAAGGGTTCATTGCCGATCAGGCGGCGCGCGCACCAGACCGCGTGGCCCAGGCCCAAAGCCTTGTGCTGGCGGATATACGCGATGGCGCCGCTGTCCATGTAGGTCGACTTCAGCGTCTCGAGCAGGTCGTCCTTGCCCTTCTGCCGCAGCTCCTGTTCCAGGATCGGCGAGTAGTCGAAGTAGTCCTCAAGCGCGCTCTTGCCGCGCGAGGTCACGAAGATGAATTCCTTGATGCCGGCGGCACGTGCTTCGTCGATGGCGTATTGAACCAGGGGGCGATCGACCAGGGTCATGATTTCCTTGGGCACGGACTTCGTCGCCGGCAGGAAACGCGTTCCCAGTCCTGCAACGGGGAAGATCGCTTTGGTAACTTTTCTACGCATGTTTTGTTCAACCTCAACAGATTGGTAATTCGTCGATAGTGCTCTCTGCATCTGCATAACACAAATGCGCCAAGCGTGCGGCACGGGTGGGTCAATTACTTCAACGTCGGAAACTTTCGTCTGGTTCCATCCCAATTTCGCGAACATTGCGGACACGTTCAGCTTCGCGCGCCACGCGGCGCCCGAATTTCCAGGCCTTGAAGGCCGAATCACTTCGATCCGACTTGCCGAACAACCCCCCGGTCTGGTGCCAGATGCCGTCCGCCCCGAATCGGACTTTGTGGCGCCACGCGGTCGGGGACAGGATGATTTCGGTCACGATGCGCCCTGCCTGCCTTTCCCGCAGCGCCTCGGCGTGCGTGCCGTAACGTTGCCATGGCCGGCCCGAGAAGACAAGCGACGGCGGATCGGTCCGCACCGGATACAACCGGAACGGGTCGTCCGGCGGCGGCAGCGGCGCCATGCGCCGGTGCGGCCTTGCCCGCCCGTCACGCACGCCATCGTCGAAGCCGTGCATCAGCCGGACGACATCGCGGGGTTCCAGCCGGCCCGCAACCATGTGGCGCAAGGCTCTCAGCCGTTGCGCCCGCCGCGCGCGGGCCTGCGCCCGCATCCGCAGGTCGGGCGGGCAATGCTTGTTCAGGAACACCGCCCAGCTGGCCCCGATCTCGTACAGGTCGCGCGGCACCCGGTCGGCGCTGCGCGAGGCGTTCGCCTCGAACCCGTGATGCACCAGCGCCCGGGGCACGATGGCGGTCAGCAGCCCGGCTTCGGCCAGGCGCAGGTTGATGTCGGTCTCGTCCAGGAAGTACCGGAAACCGGGATCGAACCCGCCCTCGTTCACCAGCCAGGACCGGCGCACCGCCATGTTGGTGCCCTGCGTCTTGATCGCCCGGTCTTCGGAGGGCGACAGGATGGTCGTGCGGTCGGGATCCACGTGGATATCCTCGGCCCGGCCGGTGACATCGACCGATTGCGCCTTCCACTGGTAGGAAATGCCGTTGCGCCCGATCACATAGCCCCCCGCCGCCATCACCTGCGACGATTGGAACGGCTCGGCCAGGTACTGCAGCCACGACGGTTCGGGCACGGCATCGTCGTCGATGAAGGCCACGGCCTCGCCGCCGGCCTCGATGATGCCCAGGTTTCGCGCGTACGAGATATTGGCGTCGTCGTAGCGGATCAGCTTGGCGTGCATCGCCTCGGGCATCCCCCACAGGCGCGCCATCCCGGCCTTGTCGGCCACGATCACCACTTCGAAATTCGGATATCTCAGCTGGGACACGCCCAGCAGGCAACGGGCAAGGGCATCGGGCCGGCCCCGACTGACAATGACGACAGTGACGGGCAGCGCCTCGTTCATGCCGGCCTCGGTCTCATGCCATCCCCATCTCGGCCATCATCGCCTCTATGCGGGGCACGTCCTCGGGGTTGTTCAGCTCCCAGAACTGGCGGTCGCGGGCCTCGACCTCGACGCACAGGACCTTGTGGCCGTTTTCCAGGAACCGCAGCTGTTCCAGCCCTTCGAGCTTTTCCAGCGGTCCGGTCGGCCAGGTGCCATAGGCGGCCAGGGCGTCGGGCCGGTAGGCATAGACGCCGACATGGTGGAAGACCGGCGTTTCGGCCTCGGGCGCGTAGGTGTCCGAGGTGAAGGGGATGACTTCCTTGGAGAAGTAGAGCCCGAGGTTGCCGGCCCCGAAGACCGCCGTCGTGCCGCCCACCCGGCCGGCCTTGCGGTCGGCCAGCAGCGCGTTCAGCGTCGCCCCGTCGCAGCGCAGGACCGGCGTGGCAACGCCGGCCCCGGGCGCGGCGCGCAGGCCGGCGATCAGGTCCTCGACGAACCAGGGCGGGGTCAGCGGCGCGTCGCCCTGCAGGTTCACCACGATCTCGGCGCCGCCGCCCAGGTTGGCCAGCGCCTCGGCACAGCGTTCCGTGCCATTGGCGCAGGCGGGGGATGTCATGACGACCTCGGCCCCGAACGCCGCCGCCGCATCGCGGATCCGGTCGTCATCGGTGGCCACGACCACGCGGTCGACGCCGTTCACTTCGGTCGCCGCCTCCCAGGTGCGCTGCACCAAGCTTTTGGCGACCCCACCCGCCCCGGTCAGCGTGACAAGCGGCTTGCCGGGATAGCGGGTCGAGGCATAGCGCGCCGGGATGACGACCAGGACGCTCATGCGGTGGGTTTCAGGTCCACGCCCGGCGCATAGGCGATGAAGAACGGGTTGGCGTAGCCGTCCTTGCCGTAGGTCAGGGGCGTCAGGTCGTCGAACCGCACCACCTGGCCGCCGGCGCCGTTCAGCACGGCGTGGCCGGCTGCGGTGTCCCATTCCATGGTGCGGCCCAGGCGCGGGTAAAGGTCGGCCTCGCCGGTCGCGATCAGGCAGAACTTGAGGCTCGATCCCGCCGACGTCATGTCCTTGACCTCGTACTTGCCGATGTAATCGTCGGTCGCCTGGTCGCGGTGCGATTTCGATGCCACGACCATCAGGCCGCCATTGTCCGGCGTCGAAACCTTGATCTCGGACGTCTCGCCAACCGTTTCGGGATCGAAGGCGCCGGATTCCTCGACCGACTGGCCGTTGGCCAGGGTAAAGAACATCCGGTTCTTGGCGGGCGCATAGACCACGCCCCGGGTCGGGATGCCGCCTTCGACCAGCGCAATGTTCACGGTGAAATCACCGCGGCGGTTGATGAATTCCTTGGTGCCGTCCAGCGGGTCGACGATCAGGAAGGTATCGCCCTTGATGGCATGCGACGCGGATTGCTCTTCGGTGACCAGGTTGACGCCGGAAAACGCCGCCTTCAGGCCGGCGGAAATCAGGGCGTCGGCTTTCTCGTCCGCTTCGGTCACGGGGCTGTCATCCGATTTGACCTTCACGTCGAAATCGTCGGCGTTGTAGACCTCCATGATCTTGTTGCCGGCTTCGATCGCCAGCTTGCGCATCACGGGGACAAGGGTTTCATAATCCACGAATAAGCTCCGTCCTATCGGGTTGATTGAAAAGTCACTCTGCGCACCTTATGGTGACAGGGAAACGGATCGGCAAGAACTCCATGCCATATACCGTCGACACCCCAGGAACATAGCGAGGCCGCGGGCCAGTGTTTCAGCATTCGACACGTCAGTCCAACCTCGCGATCGCGGCCGGGATGGCCGAAGTCGTCTATCATTCCATCGTCCGGTCGATCCGCAAGACACACAACAACGCCTTTGTCGCCATCGGCATGAACTTGCTGCAGATGGTCATCTTCGTGATGGCCTTCTACGTCATGTTCTGGGTGCTGGGCCTCAGGTCGGCCAAGATCCGGGGCGATTTCCTGATCTACATCATGACCGGCATCTTCGTGTTCATGACCCATGTTAAGGCGCTTGGGGCCGTCGTCGGATCCGAAGGCCCGGCCAGCGCCATCATGAAGCACGCGCCGATGAACACGGCCATCGCGATCAGTTCGGCCGCGCTCGGGGCGCTGTATATCCAGCTGCTGTCGATGTTCGTGGTGCTCTACATCTACCACGCCGCCTTCAACCCGATCGAGATCTACGATCCCATCGGCTGCATGGCGATGCTGCTGCTGGCCTGGTTCACCGGCGTCGCGCTGGGGCTGGTGCTGCTGGCGATCAAGCCGTGGTATCCGACCTTCGTGAAGATCTTCAGCCAGATCTACCAGCGCGCCAACATGATTGCGTCGGGCAAGATGTTCGTCGCCAACACGCTGCCCGGCTTCATGCTGGCCATGTTCGACTGGAACCCGCTGTTCCACATCATCGACCAGTCGCGCGGCTTTGCCTTCAAGAACTACTTTCCGCGTTATTCCAACTGGGAATATCCTCTGATCGTCGGCATCATCCTTGTCGTCCTTGGCCTGATGGGTGAATTCTACACCCGCAAGAACGCCTCGATGAGCTGGAACGCCCGGAGATGAAGACAGACAGATGAAATCCCTTGCAGCGCTGCTGGTGGCAGCCCTGGCAAGCCCGGCGCTTGCCGATCCCCCCTTTCCATGGATCTACGATGTCCAAGGCGTGGGGGAAGGCGACGTGCTGAACATCCGCGCCGATGCGTCTTCGACGGCCGAGGTGATCGCTTCGCTGCCGCCCGACGCCACCGGGGTCGAGGCGGTCGCGGTCAACGACAACGGCTACTGGCTGCGGATCGCCCTGCCCGAAAGCACTGGCTGGGCGGCGGCGGGCTACCTGAAGCCCCGGCCGCGCGACCCGGATTACGCCTTTACCCGCGCCCTGACATGCGGCGGAACGGAACCGTTCTGGGGCCTGCGCGTCGTCCAGGACGACAGCGCGGTGCTGATCCTGATGGGCGAAGACGACGCGACACTGCCCGCCCACAGGCTGCGCCCCGGCAAGGACCACAAGGACCGTTTCACGCTGTCGCTGGGCGACAGCAGCGCCGCGCTGATTTCGGTCCAGCAATGCAGCGACGGGATGTCGGACCGGATTTACGGGCTCAAGATCAACCTGACCATCAACAAGCAGAAACCCCTGTCGGGCTGCTGTTCGCTGGTGCCCTGAAGACCTTAGGCCGCCACCCGCAGCGTCAGGTTGATCCGCCCGCCCTTGGGCAGCAGCCGCGAGGACCCGAACCGGATCCGGTCGATGCCGTGATAGGTCAGCCGCGCCTCGCCGCCCATCACCACCACGTCGCCCGAACTCAGCCAGATGGATTCCGTCTTGCCGCCGCGCGTGGTGTTGCCGATCCTGAACAGCCCGTCATCGCCCAGCGACACCGACACCACCGGCCAGGTGTAATCGGCCTCGTCCTTGTCCTGGTGCAGGCTCATCCGCGCGTCGGCCCCGTAATAGTTGATCAGGCAGCTGTCGGGATGCCGGTCCAGCCCCGTCACCCCCTGCCAGATCGCCAGCACCGCCTCGGGGATCCCCGGCCAGGCCACGCCCGAAGGATGCTGCGGCTCGTACCGGTACCCGTTGCGATCGGTGATCCAGCCCAGGTCCCCGGCCGAGGTCATGCGCACCGACATCGCCTGCCCCCGCGGCGTCACCGGACGGAAAAGCGGCGCGGCCTTCAGGACCGGACGCAGGGCCGCGACCAGCGCCGCCTGGGCGGGCGCATCCAGATAGCCCTTCCAGATCCGAAATCCGCGCAGAATGACCGGCGCCGTGCTCATGAAAGCCTCCTTTACGGGGTAACGTGTCACCGAAAGGCAAACCGCAGAAGAAAGGCGGAATGCAAGCGGTTCACGCGCTTGCAGGCCTTAGTTGCCATCCCTATATACGCCGGGACGCGCCAAGGTCCTGTGACCGAAGCGCCACACAGTCGGGGCCTAGATGCCGTAACGGGTCCGGGTCTCGTGAAATCGCCTTTGAATTGAGAGGGATCAAATATGTCGAAAGTCATCGGTATCGACCTCGGGACGACGAACAGCTGCGTCGCCATCATGGACGGTGCGCAACCTCGCGTGATCGAAAATTCCGAAGGGACGCGTACGACCCCGTCGATCGTCGCCTTCACGGACGATGAACGCCTGGTCGGCCAGCCGGCCAAGCGGCAGGCGGTCACCAACCCCGAAAACACCGTCTTCGGTGTCAAGCGCCTGATCGGTCGTCGCGTGGACGACCTGCACCTGGCCAAGGACAAGAAGAACCTGCCCTACAACGTGATCGACGGCGGCAACGGCGACGCGTGGGTGGAAGCCAAGGGTGACAAATACTCGCCCAGCCAGATTTCCGCCTTCATCCTCGGGAAGATGAAGGAAACCGCCGAAAGCTATCTTGGCGAAGAGGTGACGCAAGCCGTCATCACCGTTCCCGCCTATTTCAACGACGCCCAGCGTCAGGCCACCAAGGACGCCGGCAAGATCGCCGGCCTGGAAGTGCTGCGGATCATCAACGAACCGACAGCCGCCGCCTTGGCCTATGGACTGGACAAGCAGAACAGCCACACCATCGCGGTCTATGACCTTGGTGGCGGTACGTTCGACGTGACCATCCTGGAAATCGACGACGGCCTGTTCGAAGTGAAATCCACCAACGGGGATACGTTCCTGGGCGGTGAAGATTTCGACATGCGCATCGTCAACTACCTGGCCGGCGAGTTCCAGAAAGAGAACGGCGTCGACCTGACCAAGGACAAGATGGCCCTGCAGCGTCTGAAGGAAGCTGCCGAAAAGGCCAAGATCGAACTGTCCAGCTCGTCCCAGACCGAGATCAACCAGCCGTTCATCTCGATGGACCCCAAGGGCGGCCAGCCGCTGCACCTGGTGATGAAGCTGACGCGCGCCAAGCTGGAAAGCCTGGTGGGTGACCTGATCAAGGCCTCGATGAAGCCCTGCGCCGCCGCGCTGAAGGATGCCGGCATCTCGGCTTCGGAAGTCGACGAGGTTGTTCTGGTCGGTGGTATGACCCGGATGCCGAAAGTCATCGAAGAGGTGACCAAGTTCTTCGGCAAGGAACCCCACAAGGGTGTGAACCCGGACGAGGTTGTCGCCATGGGCGCCGCCATCCAGGCCGGTGTTCTGCAGGGTGACGTCAAGGACGTCGTTCTTCTGGACGTGACCCCGCTGTCGCTGGGCATCGAAACGCTTGGCGGTGTCTTTACCCGGCTGATCGACCGCAACACGACGATCCCGACGAAAAAGTCGCAGATCTTCTCGACCGCGGAAGACAACCAGAACGCCGTGACCATCCGGGTCTTCCAGGGCGAACGCGAAATGGCGTCCGACAACAAGATGCTTGGCCAGTTCAACCTGGAAAACATCCCGCCGGCGCCGCGCGGCATGCCCCAGATCGAGGTGACATTCGACATCGACGCCAACGGCATCGTGTCGGTTTCCGCCAAGGACAAGGGCACCGGCAAGGAACAGAAGATCACCATCCAGGCCTCGGGCGGTCTGTCGGACGAAGACATCGAAAAGATGGTCCGCGACGCCGAGGAGAACGCCGAAGCCGACAAGGCCCGCAAGGACCTGGTGGAAGCCAAGAACCAGGCCGAAAGCCTCATCCATTCGACCGAAAAGTCGATGGAAGAACATGCGGACAAGGTCGACCCGTCGACCGTCGAGGCGATCGAACTGGCCATTGCCGCGCTCAAGGACGAGCTGGAAACCGACAACGCGGACAAGATTCGCGCCGGCATCCAGAACGTGACCGATGCGGCCATGAAACTGGGCGAGGCCATCTACAAGGCCAGCCAGGACGAGGCCTCCGGCTCTGACGAACCCGAGCCGGCCGATTCGTCGCGCGGCGACGACGATGACATCGTCGATGCCGAGTTCGAAGATCTGGACGACAACAAGCGTGGCTGATCGCCAGGCCTGAACACTTTGAGGCCGGTCCGCACCACGGGCCGGCCTTGGCTGTTCAGGCAGACTGCCTCAAGAGGACGAACAGATGTCGAAACGTGATTTCTACGATGTACTCGGGGTGTCCCGCTCCGCGGACGCGGATGAAATCAAGAAGGCCTACCGAAAGAAGGCCAAGGAACTCCATCCCGACCGAAACTCCGACAATCCCGATGCCGAAGCCCAGTTCAAGGAAGCGAACGAAGCCTACGAGATCCTGAAGGACGCCGAAAAGAAGGCGGCCTATGATCGCTTTGGCCACGCCGCCTTCGAAGGCGGCATGGGCGGCGGGGCCCGCCAGGGCGCCCAGGGGTTCGGCGGCGGCGATTTCCAAAGCGCCTTTTCGGATGTCTTCGACGATCTCTTCGGCGACTTCATGGGCGGCCAGCGGGGCGGTGGCGGCGGACGCCGCGCGGCCCGCGGCTCCGACCTGCGCTACAACCTGCGCGTCACCCTGGAAGAAGCCTACAGCGGCCTGCAAAAGACCATCAACGTGCCCACCGCGGTGGCCTGTTCCACCTGCAGCGGCACCGGCGCCGAAGGCGGCGCCGAGCCGGTCACCTGCCCGACCTGTTCGGGCATGGGCAAGGTCCGCGCGCAACAGGGCTTCTTCACGGTCGAACGCACCTGCCCGACCTGTTCGGGTCTGGGCCAGATCATCAAGAACCCCTGCCGGTCCTGCGGCGGCTCCGGCCGTGTCGAAAAGGACCGTGCCCTGTCGGTGAACATCCCGGCCGGCGTGGAAACCGGTACCCGCATCCGTCTGGCCGGCGAGGGCGAAGCGGGCCTGCGCGGCGGACCTCCGGGCGACCTGTACATCTTTCTCGACGTGAAGCAGCACGATCTCTTCGACCGCGACGGCACCAACCTTTACTGCAAGGTGCCGATGAGCATGGCCAAGGCCGCGCTTGGCGGCTCCATCGAAGTACCCACGATCGACGGCGGCCGCGGCCGCGTGCAGATCCCGGCAGGCAGCCAGTCGGGCCGCCAGATGCGCCTGCGTGGCAAGGGCATGCCGGCCCTGCGCGGCGGCGGACATGGCGACATGTTCATCGAACTCGCCGTCGAAACGCCGGTCAACCTGACCGGCAAGCAGAAGGACCTGCTGCGCGAGTTCGAAGAGCTGAGCGAGGACAACAATCCCGCCATGAAGAACTTCTTCTCGTCGGTTAAATCCTTCTGGGACTCGATGAAGGGCTAAGCAAGCTTGCAGGAGTGTTCCGCCGAACCTCTTCACGCGCGAACGGGCGGAGCTCCGGCTCCTCCCCCCTTCCCTCCTTCATCTTTGCCCAAATACTCTCGGGGGAATCCGCCCAGGGCGGATGGGGCAGCGCCCTCCAAACCCCGTTAACTCCCTGCTAACCACGCCGGGCCTATTGTCGGCGCCATGTCCGCCGATGCCTTCTCAGACCAGCCTCTGCCGCTTTTCGACGGCACTGCCGCGCCCGTCCTGCCCAAGGGCGCGCGTCTGCCGTCCTATATAGCCGGCCACCGGGACCGCCTGCGCCAGCGTTTTCGCGAAGGCGGCGCGGCGGCGATGCCCGATTACGAACTCCTGGAACTGGTTCTCTTCCGCGCCCTGCCCCGCCAGGACACCAAGCCCCTGGCGCGGGCGCTTCTGGACCGGTTCGGGGATTTCAACGGCGTGCTCAGCGCGCGGCCCGAACGGCTGGGCGACATCAAGGGCGTGGGTGACGCCGTGATCACCGAACTGAAACTGGTGGAGGCGGCGGCGCACCGGCTGGCACGGGCCAAGGTCATGCAACGGCACGCGATTTCGGGCTGGGACGCGCTGCTGGATTATTGCCACACCACCATGGCCCACCGCGAAACGGAACAGTTTCGCGTGCTTTACCTCGATCGCAAGAACATCCTGATCGCGGACGAGGAACAGGGCAAGGGCACCGTCGACCATGTGCCGGTCTACCCGCGCGAGGTCGCGCGGCGGGCACTGGAACTGAACGCCTCGGCGCTGATCCTGGTGCATAACCACCCCTCGGGCGATCCGACACCCAGCCAGGCGGATTTCGACATGACCCGCAAGATCGACGCCGCCTGCCAGGCCCTGTCCATCGCCCTGCACGATCACCTCGTCATCGGCAAATCGCGCGAGATCAGCTTTCGCTCTGAAGGTTATCTTTGATCGTCAGCCATTTGCGCTGCGCCCAGCACTGAATCCAGCAGCCCCGGGAACCGCGCATCCAGATCCTCGCGCCGCAGCCGCAGCAGCCTGTGCCGGCCATGCGGTTCGCTGCGGATGACCCCCGCTTCGCGCAGCACCTTGGCAATATGGGATCGCGTCGATTTCGGCATGTCCGTGCGCAACGCGTCGCAGGCCGCCATCTCTTTCGGCCCTGCCGCGATTTCCCGAACGATTTCAAGCCGGACCGGATCGCTCAACGCGAAAAGCACCTGGGTCAACACCAGCTCCTCCCGGGCCGGGTGCGGCAGGTCAAGGGCGGCATAAGGCAGATCCGAAGCATCCATGGTTCGAATATAGTTGAACTGTCCAGTGGATGACAGTACTTATGGTTCGAAAATAATCGAACCCATTTTGCGTCAACCGGCCCGTGCCCTCCCCACCGGGCCAAAGGAAGTGTCATGTCCTCCTCCCCCCTGTCTTCCGACGCCGCGCTGCCCCGCGCGGGCTTCGGGTTCATCTTTGCCCTGGCCGGCGCCACGCTGATGATGGCCGGCGCCGCCGCGCCGACCCTGTTCTACCCGGTGCTGCAACAGCAGATCGGCTTCTCGCCGGCGATGATTTCGGCGATCTTCGCGATCTACGCGGTGGCGTTGCTGGCTTCGTTGCTGGTCTTCGGGTCGCTTTCGGACCATGTCGGGCGGCGCATCGCGCTGACCGTCGGCTTTGGCGGTCTTGCCGTGGCGGTCGTCGCCTTCTGGCACGCCAATTCCGTCGCGACATTGCTGTCGGCCCGCGTCGTGCAGGGCCTGGCCACCGGCATCCTGATGCCCGCGCTATCGGCCGTGGCAGTCGATCTGGAACCGCGTTCACGCCCCGGCAGCGCCGCGATCTGGAGCGCGGTTCTGCCGCTTTGCGGTCTGGCCGGCGGCGCGTTCGGGTCGGGCCTGGCAATGAAATACGGCCTGTCGCCCAAGCCCGAAGTCTTCGGCACGCTCGCCGTGCTTTACGTCGTGCTGATGATGCTGACCTGGGCCCTGCCCGAAACCTCGCCCCGCCACGAAGGCGTGCTGCGCGCGTTGCGCCCGCGTGTCGGCCTGCCCGAAGCGGCCAAACCCACATTCTGGCGCAGCGCCCCGGCCGTCTTTGCCGGCTGGGCCATCGGCGGGCTGTACCTGTCGCTGGGCACCGGGATCGTGTCGCGGGTCTTTCAGATCCATGATGCCGTCGCCGAAGCCGGTGTCATCCTGCTGCTGGCCGGCACCGGCGCGCTGTCCATCTTCCTGGCCCGGCGCGCGCACCAGCGGCAGGTGCTTCTGGTGGGTTCGGCCGCGCTGGCTCTGGGCACGCTGGTGTCGGTGCTGGGCATGCAGATGCCGTCGCTGCCGGTCTACCTGGCGGGGCTCGCGGTCAGCGGTGTGGGCTTTGGGACCTGTTTCTACGGCACCATCCGCAGTCTGATCCCCCTTGCCCACGCGGACGAACGCGGTGAACTGTTCGCCTCGCTCTACTGCCTGTCCTACCTGGCCTTCGGGGTCCCGACCGTGGCCGCGGGGCTTCTGGTGCCGCATTTCGGGCTGCTCGAGACGGCGACGGGCTATGGTATTGTCGTCGCGTTGTCGGCCGCGGCGGCCTGGGCCTGGCGCTACTTCGCGACCACGGATTGACCGAAACCTGTTCCTTGTGCCTCAGCGCACCCAGATCTCGACCCGGCGATTGACCTGGCGGCCCCAGTCGCTGTCGTCGCAGGCCATGGGCAGCGCCTCGCCATAGGCCGCCACGCCCATGTCGATCCGGTCGGTCACACCCGCTTCGGTGGCCGCCTGGATCGCCGTCTGCACCGCCTGGGCCCGCGCCATGGCGATGCGCAGGTTGCCCGTTGCCGGGCCGACCCCGTCCGAAAACCCCACGATCAGCAGACGCCGCGCATCATAGACGCCGGTGTCGATGTCATCGGCCAGCTGCGCGACGTTGGACCGGGATTGGGCGTCCAGCCGGGCCGATCCGGGTTCGAA